>CAZCQN010000036.1:0-19480 GCA_964500825.1 uncultured Verrucomicrobiota bacterium
CAGTGTGATCTCCTGGCGGCCCGACACCTTGATCTTGCGCATCTTGTAGGAGACCAGCATCGAGATGCCCGACGTGCGCTCCTCCTCGCGTTCGCGGTCGCGGCCCTCGGCCCGCTCGTCGGCGCGATCGGCCGCGGCGCCGTCGCCGCCCTCATCCTCGCGGTAGGGCGAGCGGAGCGCGTCGCGCTGTTCGGCCGCCGGCGACCGCTCGCCCGGCCGGCGCAGCCTCGAGCGCCTCGATTCGGCGCTCCCGGTGCCGCCGAGCAAAGGCGATTCACGCAGCTCGCCGCGCCGTGAGCCCTCTTCGCCCTCGGTGCCGCCGGTTTCAGTTCCGGCGCCGGTCCCGCCGCCGCCTTCCGTGGTCGTCTCGGTGTCGGTCTCCGATACCTCCTCCTGCTCGTGGTCGCTGTCGCCGTCCTCCGAAGCGACGACGACCCAGTAGCCCGTGTCGCGCGCGTATTCGGATTCCGGGCCGGGCCAGTCGATGTACAGCTTGCTCGAGGTCGTTCGGCCTTCGCGGCTACCGCTTGGGCGGTTGCGGCGCCGGGTCTCCTCGTCGCGCATGTAGCTGACGGCGCGGTCGAGGTTCGAGTAGGCGTTCTGGCCGCCGGCCTGGCTTGCCAGGGTGCCGAGGCTGGGCATCTCCTCGCGGTCGAAGATGCGCGCCATAATGATGCGCTGCGCCTCGGCGAGGATCTTCTCCATGTTTGCATCTTCGCCCTTCTGGATGATCTGGACCGCGCCCGTTTGCCTCAGGTCCTGCCAGAGCATGTCAAGGTCGGCGCCGAACCACTTGGCTTTGACGCCGGCCTGGAGCTGGCGGTGCTTGGTCACTTTGGACCAGTCGGCGATGATGGTCGCCTCGAACGGGTTGCGGTACCCCTTGACCTCCATCTCGTAGACGACGCTCACCTGGGAGGTGCCCATCTTGAAACTTTCCCACAGGAGCGTGGCGCCCTCCTTGGTGAGCCGCATCGCCACGGCGCACTTGTGCCCCTCGAGCACCGGCGCCTTGCCCGTGGCGAAGATCTGGTGGATGAACTTCATCACGTCGGCGCCTTCGTCCTCGCCGCTCGCGAGCGGGGTGGTCACCGCGTAGCTGCCCGCGCGGTAGATGACGGGGCCGGCAAGCTTGGCGCCGGGCACCATCTGCTGCAGGACGCGCTCGGCCTCACGGCGGTCGTCCTCGTCGACCTCGTAGCTCATGAGGCAGGTGACCACGCCGCCGCCCTCGCCTTCTTCGATGCCGCCTTCGCCTTCGCGCGGCACGTTCTTGACGTACTTGATGAAGGCGAACTCGGGCTGGCCGTTGTCCTTGAGCGCGACGTGCGGCTGGTCGGCCAGGTAGTAGTACTTCTTCGGGTCGCCGAAGTCGCGGAAGCACAGCAGCTTGCCCGCCTTGACGTTCTCGTCGAGCAGGATCTCCTGCGCGGCGATGCCGGCCGCGTAGAGCGCGAGCCCGACGAGAACGATCAGTGTCAGCGTGTGTCGTTTCATGATCGCTCCTCCCGTATCAATCCTTCAACGTGTTGCCGGTTCTGGTTTCTCGTCTCGTTATGAGCCCCCGGTGAACGGCGCGAGCGCACGGCGCACGCGCTCCTGGAGCTCCTGTGCGAACCGCCGATCTCGTTCCTCGTTCGGGAGCTCCTGGGCATTGGCGCGGGTCAGGTAGTCCTGAATGTGGCGCTGCGCATTGCCCGGTCGCTCGAGCTCGATTTCGGCGTGGGCCGCGTAGAGGTGGGCTATGGCGTGCGCGGCGTCGTCGCCGTCGCGCAGGTAGTTCTCGAACGTGGTGAGCGTGTGCATCCAGTCGCGCATGCAGTAGTAGCACATACCCATGTTGTACTGGGTCTCGCGCGTCGGTGCGAGGTCGTGCGCTTGCGAGAACTCCTGGAGCGCCTGCCGGTATCGTCCGGCCCCGTAGTGGGTCCGGCCGCGGTCGAAATGCTGCGACGCCTGGCTGATGGTTTCGCTCGGCGGCCGCTGACGGCTCATCTCGAGCACGGTCGTCATGGACTGAACGTACTCGCGCGCGTCGGCGGCAAACGTGCCGCGCGGCTCGCGCTGCAGGTAGCGCCGATACGCGTCGATGGCGCGCTCGTAGTCGGCGCGCTCGTGATAGCACTGCGCGAGCTCGACGAAGGCGTCGGCGGCCGGGCACGCGGTCATCACGTAGCGTTCGTACTCGCGGATCGCGTCGTCCCACATCCGGGCCGAGCGGTAGCAGCTCGCCGCGCTGTAAAGGAACTCGGTGATGTCGTTGTACTGCCGGTAGCCTTCCAGGAAGCGCTCGGCTGCTTGCCGGTTGTTGCCTCGCTGGTGCAGCGCCGCGGCCTCGTCGTGGATGCGGCGCGCGGCCTCCACGGTGGACGGGTCACGAGCGCCGATCGAGCTCGGCGGCTGGCCGCCGTCGATGCACTCGCGGACGGCCTGCGCGAGGTCGCCCTGCGGGTCCGCCTGAAGGTAGCCGCGCAACGCGCGGGTTGCCTCGTCGCGGCGGTCGAGGCGGTGAAGGCACTCGGCGATGCGGATGTGCACGAGCGAGTCAAGCTGGCCCACGTGCGGGCCGGAGCCCTCATAGGCCGAAACGTACTGCCGGAGGGTGTTGAGTGCGTCTTGCCAGCGGCCGGCCATGAAGAGCGACTGGCCTGTGTTGTAGAGGAAGGCTGGGTGGCGCGCCGTCTCGTACGCTTGCTGGAAGAAAGTAGCGGCCTGCACATATTGGCCGTCGCGATAGGCCTGCTCGGCCTGCTCGAAAAGGCGCCTCGCGGCGTTCATGTCGCCTTCGACCGTCGCAGTCGGCGCTGTGCCGCCAGTCGACGGTGTACCGCCTTCGTGCTGCTCGTC
Organism: uncultured Verrucomicrobiota bacterium; assembly: GCA_964500825.1. Taxonomy (GTDB): domain Bacteria; phylum Auribacterota; class JABMQX01; order JAFGEW01; family JAFGEW01; genus CAYUZG01. Next base: position 2,848 of record CAZCQN010000036.1, read on the forward strand.
GGTGGCGCCGGTTTGGGCTTCTTCCTCCTCGCCGGCGACGGCGGTGCCTGGCGCACACATGGCGAGCGCGGCGATCAGGAACAGACACAACACGTGCTGCTTCATAGCTTCTCCTCTCAGGTCATCCCGAGAGCTAGTCTTCCTTGCACTGGTTTTCGATCGCCGTGGCCCTGTCCCTGTGGTACTGCTCCCGGGGCAGCTCGGCCGCATCGGCCCGGGCGCGGTACGCGCGGATATGCTCCATTGCCTCCTCATTACGATTGAGCTCGGCAAGGCACGCCGCGGCATCGACGTGGGTCGAGGCGTAAACCCCCTCGTCGCCCACCTGTTGGATGTACTGCAGGAAGTAGGGAAGCGCCTCCTCGTACTCTCCTCTGCTGAAGTAGCACGCGCCGATGTTGTAGCGGACCGAAGGCACCGGGATGATCTCGTAGGCGGCTTCGAGCTCGCGCTGCGCGCGGCGGTAGCGACCCGCCTCCGCGTGCTCGTTGGCGCGCGTAATGTGCTCCTTTGCTTCCTCCAGGTTCGCCCTTGTCGGCATCGGATTGAGGCGGCTGATGAACCGTATGACCTGCCGGGCTTGCTGCGCCAGCTCGCCGTCGGGGTCCTGTTGCAGGTAGCGCTGGTAGGTGTCGCGCGCCACCGGCAAGTCGCCCTCGGCCATGTGGCACTCGGCCAGATGGGCGATCGCTGCCGGATCGGCGCCCGGCGTTTGGAGGTATTGGGTGAACGCCTCGATCGCCTGCTCGTTCCTGCGGGCCCACGTGTAGCAGAGGCCCGCGTTGAGCAGCAGTTCGTGGACCTGGCTGAACTGGCGGTAACCCTCCAGGTAGGCCTCGGCCGCCTGCTCAAACTCGCCGGCGTCGGAGAGTTGGCGGGCGCGGTCGTGAACCTGGCGCGCCTGCTGCACGATCTCGGGCGACCGGCGCTCTTCCTCGGGCCAACTACCGGCCTCGAGCGCTTGCCGGACCTGCGGCGCCATGTCGCCGTTGGGCTCCAGCTCGATGTAGCGGCGGAAGGCCTGGTTCGCCTCCTGGCGCCGGCGCGCTTGCAGGTGGCAGGAGCCGATATGGGCGTAGATGTAGTTGCGCGGTGCCGGTTCGATCTCGAGCCGGCGCTGATACGCTGCAACGGCGTCATCCCAGCGCTGGGCATGGCGGTAGCATTGCCCGATGTTGTACTGGTACCGCGGGTGCTGGTAGGTCTCCCACGCCCGCTCGAAGAGCCGGGCGGCCTCGGCGTACTGGTGTTCCTGGAACTGCTGAACGGCCTGGCGCTCGAGCTGTGTCCCCTCCTCGGCGTTGCCCGGGTAGGTGGCCGCCGCGGCGCCTTCCTCCTCAGTGTCGAGGGCCACGGCACGGCCTGCGCACAGCGTGATCGCCGCGAGCACCAGGCCCCATGTCCAATGTCGAGTCATACGTCTGCCTCCTTGTCCTGCATCGCCCCGCCGGGCGCGCTAGTCCTCGTCTCCCGTGCTGTGGGTGCTTGCCTGCTGCAGCAGCTCGCGCGCCCAGCGGAGGTCGGCGATCTCGTTCGGCAGGTGCTCGGCGTTGGCGCGGTCGACGTAGGCGCGAATCTGGCGCGATGCCTCGCTCCATTCGCTCAGGTGCAGAAGCACGCGCGCCAGGAACAGGTGCCCCGAGGCCGCCCTGCCTTGGTCTCCCCCCTGGAGGTAGCTCTCATAGGAGGCGCGAGCGCCTGCCCAGTTCTCGAGTTCCTCGTCGCAGCGGCCTATATTGAAGTGGAAGTTGCGGTCGGGCACGGCCATGTACGCGAGCTCGAAGGCGTGCCGCGCCTGATCGTAGCGTCCTTCCCGGAATAGCTCCATGCCCTGTGCGTACATGCGCTCGGCGTTGTCGACCCGCTCGCGCGACGGGGGGTGTCCGGCTTCTCCGCCTTCGGCCGCCCCCGACGTCATGGCGCGGATGTAGTCGCGCGCCTGGTCGGCGTAAGTCCCCTGGGGTTCGACCTCGATGTAACGCTCATGGGCCCGGACGGCGTTGACGAACTCGTAGAGCTCGTCGTAACACTCGGCCAGGAACGCCAGGGCGTCGTGGTCGGCGCCGGGTGTGCGAACGTAGCGCGCGAATGCGTCAGCCGCCTCGCGCCACATCCGGGCGTCGAGGTAGGCGAGGCCGGCGTTGTAGAGCAGCTCGTGCAGGTCGGGGAACTGACGGTACCCGTCGAGGAAGACGCGGGCCGTTTCCTCGAATCGCTCCGCATCCCAAAGCGCGTCGGCCCGATCGACCAGGCGGCCCGCGGCGCGCACGGTCTCGAGGTCGCGCCGATCGCCCGTGCTGGGCGCCTGGCCCGTCTCGATGGCGCGGCGGGCTGCGTCCGCGTGCTCGCCGTGCTCTTCGAGCGCGAGGTAGCGGCGGAACGACTCGTTCGCCTCCTCGCAGCGATTGAGGTGCACGAGGCACTCGCCGATGTGGATATGCGCCAGGTTGTCGGCATTCGGCGCGTTCTGCAGGTACTCGCGGTACGCGGTGATCGCGTCCTCGTACTGGCCGCCGCGCCGAAGCGCCTGGCCTACGTTGTAGACCAGCCGCCAGTCGCGATAGGCCTCGAACGAGCGCCGGAACAGCCGAGCTGCTTCCGCGTATTCGCCACGTGCGAAGGCGGCCCTGGCTTGGTTGAACAGCGGGCGCGCTACACTCGGGTCGCCCTCGATTGCCGGTGCAGTCGACTCGGCAGCCGCGCCGCTGGTTTCCTCGTCCTCCGAGCCGAGCGCCACGTTGCTGCCGACCCACACAGCCGACAACAGCAACGCGACGACGAATGGCTCCAGTCTTCTCATGATCGTCTCTCCAGTTCTGGGCCTGTGTTTGTGCGTGCTTCGGCTCGTGTGTGCTACTGGCCCCGTAGTCGAGTCTCTTCGCGCTCGATGTTGCGCGCCAGGCCTTCGGCGTACCGGCGGTTCGCCTGCTCGTTCGGCAGCTCGTGCTGGTCGGCCAGCCTCAAGAACGCCTCGACGTGCTGGCGCGCACCGCTTGGGTTATCGACCTCCATCATGGCGCGCGCGGCGAACAGGTGGGCGACGGCGTCGTTGCCCTGGTCGCCGGCGCGCGCGTAGGCGTCCCATTGGGTGGCCGCCTCGCGCCACTGTCCGAGCTCCTGGCGGCACATGCAGATATTGAAGTGGGCGGCGCGATCCTGTGTGAGCTCGTGGGCGGTCGTGAAATGCGGGAGCGCCTGCTGGAACTGGCCCTCGCGATAGAGCCGTTGGCCAGTCGCGAACTCCTCTCGTGCGCGCCGGACGTCGTCGGCGCCCGGGGCGCCGCCTCCGCTATTGAGCCGGATCTGCTCGCGCGCGCCCCGGACGTTCCGGCCACGCGGGGACCGCCGGAGGTATTGCTCGAGTTGCTGGCACCCCTCCTCGGCCTGGCCCAAGTTGATGAGCACCATGCCGAGGGCGAAGTATCCCTCGGGATCGGCGCCAGGGGTCTGGAGGTACTGCCGGAAGCACGTGGCTGCTTGCTCGAGGTTGTCGGCGAACTCGTAGTAGAAGGCAGCGTTCCAAAGAAACTCGGGCATGTGGAAACGTTCCCAGCCTTCCATGAACAGCTCGGCGCCCCGTGCCTCGTCAGTCCGGCCGGCAGCCATGGCGCGATCAAACAGCGCCTGCGCTTGGCGCAACTGGTCGGGGTCGCGCCGGTCCTGCTCGCTCGGCGGCTGGCCGGTTTCGATGGCGCGCCGGGCGACCTCAGCGTGCTCGGCGATCTCCCTTCTGCCTGAACTTTGTTCTTCCCGGCGGAGGTACTGCTCGAAGAATTGGTTGGCTTCGGCGCGGCGGTTCTGTCGCAGCATGCATTCGCCCAGGTGGATGTAGGCGGTCGTGTCAGGCTCCACGCCGGCGGCGCGAGCCTCCAGCAGGTGGCGCGAGTAGGCGGGGACCGCCTGGTCGTAGTTGCCGGCGCGGCGGTAGCACTGGCCCGCGTTGTAGAGGAACTGCGGGTGGTGATACGCCTCGTACGTCTCCTCAAAGAGCCGCGCCGCCTCGGCGTAGTTGCCGGCCCCATAGGCTTGCACGGCACGCTCGTTGATCGGCCGAGCGGCATCCGGATCGCCCTCGATCTCCAGCGCCACCGCGTGCGCCGCTGCCAACAACAGCACGGCGAGCGCCGTGACGCACACTGCGCGTGTCTTCACAGTCGAACCTCCCGCAGACCCATCCACCTTTGGCCTGCTCCGGTTGTGTTAGTCGTCGAGGACTTCTTCGACCTTCTCCTCGATCGCCTCCTCGAGCTTGCGCATGATGCGTGTGCGCAAGTCGCCTGGGATGGCGCAGTAGATGTAACCGTCCGAGACACCGCGCACCCAGGGCTGCGGCATGCGGCCCTCTTTCTTGTGGTGCCACGTGATCTGGTAGTCGTACTTCATCGCGTCGCGGTCGACGTAGATCCGGTGCTCGCCCATCGGCTCGCCCTTGGCGACGTAGAGGCGGATCGTCTCCGGATCGTCGTAGGTGCGGTCGTACTGGCGGTACCGGACCTTGACGGTGACGCCCATGAAGTCGAGCTCCTTCATATCCTCGAGGTCTGTGCCGACCTCGATGAGCATCGGCGCGATCGGCGGCGTGAGCGTGATGCCCTCCCAGTCGCCCTTCTGCCAGCTCGGGTTTTTCGGGAAAAGCTTGCCGCCGCGCATGCTCCACTGCGCTTTCCACTCGAACGCGCCCGGATCGTCGTCGCGCATCTTGGCGTACGTGATCGTGCCCGAGACGCCGTTCGACTCGAGGTAGGCTTTGTTGAAGGTGAGCGAGTCGTGGAAGTCGCGGCCGCCCCCCCGCTTCTTGCGCACCTCGACGGTGACGTGGTTGGCCATCTCCCCAAAAATGTCGACGGCGTCGAGGTCGAGGCCGAAGATCACGTGCCGGTGCTGGAAGAACGGGTCGTCCAGGTTGATCTCGGCGAAGCACTGCGGGTGCTCACGTTTGGCCTGACGGTACCAGTCGCCGCTGATGTTGCCGACGGCCGTGTACGGCACCTTGATCGGCAAGTTGGTGCGCAGGTGGTACTTGACGTCCTTGAAGTGCTCGCTGCTCTTGAGCGTGTAGGAATCGACGTTGAACGTGCGGCCGCGAGCCTTCTCCTTCCAGTCGACCTCGTCGCCTTCGTCATCGTCTTCGTCCATGCCGGCGAGGTCCATCGCCTCGGTCTGCTTGTTCATGAACATGTTCGTGAACAGCTTCATAAACGCCTCGCGGATCAGGTTCACACGTTCGTCAACGATCTCCTCGGTCCACTCGATGTTGATGAGCTCCTGCTCGCACATGAAGTCGTACATGCTCTGGACTTCGTCGTAGCTGTAGTGGTGCTCCTTCTTCTTGCCGAAGAGACTGTCCCAGAACTTGCCGGCCTTGCCGCCGCGGCTCTTGTTCGTCGTCCAGTGCTGGTACTCGAGCGAGTACTGCTCGAAGTTGCTCTGGGCCTTGCTCCACTCGACCGTGATCGTGCCGTCGAACGCAGGCAGAAACGCCGTGTACGCGAGGTCGAACTCGACCGAGATGTCGCTCGTCGGCTTCTTGAGCGTCTCCTCGAGCAGCACGGCGCCGCGCGCATCGAGCCGGGCGGCGGCAGCCACCTTCATGCCAGGCAGGATGGGGGCCTTGCCCGACGAGATGAGCGACCGCGTGAAGCCGTCGTCGGTGAGCGTCGCCGAGATGATGCGGAACGAGTTCTCCTCGCTCCCCAGCTCCATCGGCAGCGCGCCCATGAGCTTCGCGCCCGGGATCCGCTTCTTGAGCTTCTCGCCAAGCTCCTTCTCCTGCTCGGCCGTCAGGCCGTACTCACACAGGAAGTGCAGGATGCCGCCGCTGACACCGCCTTCCTCCTCGCTTTTTTCCGTCGTGAACTTGACGAAGAGGAACTGCGGCCGGCCCTTCGCGTCCTTCGACACGTGCGGCGACGGCGGCAGGTAGTAGTAATGCTTCTCCGGGATCTTGACCGAGAGCGCCCACAGGAACTTGTTGTTTTTGTGATCACGGAAGTTCTCGATCCCCTTCGGGTCACGCTCGAGCCTCCGCACGGGCGGCGGCGGTGGGGCCGCCCTGGTGCCTGGCGCCGGGGCTGCCCTGTGTCGAGGCGAGTCGAACGGCTGCCGCTTCGCCTGGAACTCCATGATCTTCTGCTGCGGCCAGTTGATGCGCTTCGGCATCGTGTCGCGCGGCGGCGGCGACGGCATCCCCTTGTCGTCGAGGATCAGGTTGACGATCGTCCCGTCGTCGAGCGTGATCGTCGTCATCTCGTGGTACAGCGGCCGCGCCGGCGCCGGCGCCGCCACCAGCACCAGGCCTACACACGCCGCCATGACGAACCACACGTGCTTCATCCAAGCCATGATTCCTCTCTCCTTGTGTTTATTGCTTTCCATGCTCCTCATCCCCGCTGGCGCGGGCATCAGGCGACAGCATGCCTCGAATCCCTGTGATGCAGAGGATAAGGACAATTGAGAAAACGGCTGGAATAAGCTGCATCCCGACCTTGCCGACCAACACGTTCGCGGACGCGCCAGTCAGGCTGATATAGCTGCCAACGAGGATGCCATGGATCAGGATCGTCACACAGAACGCCACCTGAAGAGGTGCACCGGCCCTGGCCATCTGGGCATGCGTGGGTGGGACGCCTTTGCGCAAGCGAGAAACACGAACAGCGGTGACCAAAACTGAAACGCCAAACGTGACGGCCAGCGGTATCGTGATGGCGAACAAACGTTCGCTGTGAGTTGTTGAGCCATGACGATACCACCAGAAGGCGGCATAGGAGCCGAAAACGACCACCCAGACGGGCACAGCCCATGTGAGCTGCTTGCCAATTCCCTTGAGAAGTCGCAGCAGGGCTGTGCGGACAGGCAACGGCCACTGAGTCGTTTCACTCATTGCTCTTCCTCTTCCGGTTCCGGCAGCTCGTCGACGTAGATGACCTCCGCGCTTTCGGTGACGCCCTTGGCTTCGAGCTTCGCGCCGCCGCGCAGGACCCACGTGAGGTCGTAGGTGTAGTCGAAGTTGCCGACCTCGGCGATGTAGTCGAACGTCTGCGGGAACGAGCCGGCGCGCGTGCGGATCGTGAGTTGCTTGCGCTTCGGCTCGCCGAAGATCGTGTAGCGGAAGTCGAGCTTGGCGTAGCGGACGCCCTCCTCTTCGAGGATGCCCGGATCGGCCTCGATCGAGATGCGCCGGTAGACGGCCGTCGGCGCGACGGCGAGCACGGAGGTGGACTCCGGGATCCACCCGCTTTCGGACCGCAGGTTGCCACGGTAGTGCCAGACAGTCTTGTACTCGTATTCGAGCCAGTCCTCCATGTTCACGTCGTCTTTCCACGCGTACACGCTGCGGTAGCTGTTCTTCTTCTCGTTGAACTTGACCGCGTCGAGGACGATCTCGTCGACGGACATCGCGCCACCGGCGTGCTGCTTGCGGAGCTTGACCGAGACGTAGTTGATGTAGTCCTTGAAATCGGCGGCCGTCGCGCCGTCGATGGTCACGTAAATCTCGCGCTGCTTATAGAGCGGGTCGTCGATGGCGACGGTCTTGAACATCGACGGGTCGTCGCCGTAGCGGCGCCACAGGTCGCCGATGTTGGCGGCCATGACGGTCGTCATTTCCTCGGACGAGTAGTGGTTCAAGTTCATGACGAGCGTGCCCGTGCGCTTGAAGTCCCTCATCTTGTACGAGGCGTGCGCCGAGAACACACTGCCGAGACCCCCGCGGCTCCGGCTGCCCGTGACGGCGCCGACGAGCGCGTCGACGAGCCCCGTCTCCTCGGCCGGCGTGGGCGGGGTCGGCGGCTGCTTCTCGAACATGATGTCGAGCAGTTTCGCGTTCGCCTTCTCGATGATGGCGTCGAGCGTGCCGTGTTCGCCGCGCGTGACGATCTCGATCGCGCCGGTTTCGTGCAGATTGTCGACCATCATCTCGACGTCGGCGCCGATGACGAGTATCTTGGCGCCGACGTCAAACCCCTCCTCCTTGTGCACCTTGTCCCAGTGCACGCGCATCTCGGCCTCGTACGGCTGGCGGTAGGCGTACACCTCCATCGTGAACACGAGCGAGATGTCGGGGTTGTCCATCTTGAAGCTTTCCCACAAGAGCGACGCGCCCATCTTGGTGAGCTCGATGCTGACGGCGGCCTTGTTGCCCTCGATGAGCGGCGCCTTGCCGACGCCGCAGATTCGCTTGCTGAACTTGCCCTCCTCGTCGGTGATCGAGGTCACGAGCGCGAACGAGCCGGCCTTGTAGATGATCGGGCCGGCAATGCGCGCCTCCTCGTTCTCCTCCTGCAGCTTGCCGGCCGCCTTGTGGATGTCCTCCTCGGGCACCTCGTACGTGACGAGGAAGTGGAGGATGCCGCCGCCGCCGGCTTCCTGGATGCCGCCCGCGCTCGATCCGCGCGCCTCGTCGGTCGTGTAGGCGTAGCGCATGAAGCTGAACTCGGGTTTGCCGTCGGTGCCCGTGGCGACGTTTGGGCGGTTCGGCAGGTAGTACCAGACGTTCGGCTCATTGAGGGCCGGGAAAAGCATGAGGCCCTCGACGCGCCGATACCCGTCGAGGAGCACTTCCTGGGCGACGGCCGCTGGCGATAGGGACATGACGATCGTGACCAGGGCCAGCAACACGAGAGCGGAAGCCGCCCACCCGCTGTTTCGGGTGCGGGTGCCGAGTTGGTCGTCGTGCGCGGAGTCCGGCGGGCCGAGGGCGACCCGTCCTACATCATGCGACCATGGCCGACGCGGCAGCGGTGTAGGGCGGGTCCCCCTGGGCCCGCCGCCCTTTGCCTGACCGAACGTTCGCGTAGCGCGCGGCGTACGCATGGCTCATTCCTCCTCGGTGGCCGAAGCCTCCGTCGTCTCCGTCGCCTCTTGCTCGAACGTCGGCAGCGGCAGGAATATCTCGTACTCGTTCGAGCCGGCGCTGATCTTGTGCCACGACTCGCTGATCTTCCGACTGCCGCCCTTCTCCTGCCAGATGATGCGGTACTCGGGCGACGTGTCGCGGTCGTAGTAGATGATGAACTCCTTGCGCGGCTCGCCCTCATTCCAGCGCAGGATGGCCGGGTGAGCCGACCGCGGTTTATCGACGAGCGACCAGCGCATCTCGACGCGCGCGTAGTAGACGTTGTTCGCCACAAAATCGTCCTGCGTGCCGTCGACCTCGACGCCGACGGTCAGCTTCGTGAACGGCGGCACAAGGGCGATCGTGCTGTCCTTGGCTTTGAGCCACTGGTCCTTGCCGGCCGGCATCGTCACGGTCGGGCGGTCGCGCACGCTCCAGTTGACGCGGTACTCGTAGTCGAGCCACGAGCTGTCCGTGATGCCGAGGCGCGGGTAGCGCACGGACTGCGACGTTTTCCCCTGGTCAATTCCCTGCGCCGTGAACATGAGCTGCTCGGTCACGTCGTGCGACTCCGGGTACTGCTTGCGGAACGAGACCGCGACGAAGTTGATCGTGTCCTGGAACGCGGTCGTGTACTCGTTGTCGACCATGAAATAGACCTCGCGCATCTCGAACGACGGGTCGTCGAGATTCACGACGTGGAAGACCTTGTCGTCGTCCTTGAACGACTGGTAGATGCCGCCCATGTTGCCGGCGGTGTGCACGGGGACGCGGATCGTCGTGCGCCGGCTCAGGTCGATGTAGAACTGCGTGGTCTGGATGTCCTGGCGGCTCTTCATCACGTACTGGTTGTCGGTGATGTACTGCTGGTCGCCGCTGCCGCCGAGGAACGTGCGTGTGAACCAGCTCGCCTTCTGCCGGCCCGGGATCTGGCCGTGCTCGACGGCCACTTCCTTTTCAGGCACCTTCGAGAGCCCCGTCTCGGCGTCGAACATGAGCTCGACGAGCTTCGTGGTGACTAAGGCCGTGATGCCCTCCATCGACTTCGTGTCGATGTCGAGCCCGGCGCGCTCGGTCACCTCGACTTTGATGACCGACTTGCGGACCAGCTCGTCGACGATGTTGCGGAGCTGCCGCTTCTTGTGGCCCTTCTGCACGTTGAGCACGGAGCTGAAGTGCTCGTAGACGGTCGACACGTCGGCGCTCACCTTGGCGTGGTAGCCGGTGACGGCCGCCTCGTAGTAGGCGTGGATGGCGATCGAGATGTCGGCCGTCGGTTCCTTGAGCGTCTCCCACAGCAGCGTCGCGCCCTGGGGGCTCAGCACGGCGGCCACGGCCGCCTTGCTGCCGGGCGTGAGCGGCGCGTGGCCCGAGCTGATCACCTTCCGGGTGAAGCCGTCCTCAGCCGTGTCGGACAGCACGGCCGAGATCACCTCGAACGACGAGGCGTCCTCGCCCTTGGGCTCCATGAGCGGCACGGCGCCGGCGATCTTCGCGCCCGGCACTTCCTTCTCGAGCGCCTTCTGCAGCTCCTTGACCGCCTCGTCGGGCAGCTTGAACTCGCACAAGAAGTGCAGGATGCCGCCGCTCATGTTGCTCTTCGCGTCGACGAACCCGAGGCAGAGGAACTCGAGCGTGCCGTCCGGTTTCGTCGAGACCGACGGGAACGGCGGGATGTAGTAGTACTGGTCGGGCTCATCGACGTCGCGCAGCAGCGTGATGCCCATGACCGTGCGGCGCCCCTCGTCGTAGTGCACGAGCGCGTCGGCGTCTCGCGCGACAACCACGGCGGCGCACAGCACGGCAAGCGCAACGATCAGCGGTTTCATATTGCACCTCTCACTCGTTGGCGTTCTCGTCGTTCTCGTCATCACCGTCATTCACAGGCGGCAGGTCGTACTCGGTGCTGATATCGAGGATGCCGGTCCAGTCGGCAACGGCGATCCAGTCGCTTTTGGTGACCGTTCCCTCGTCATCATAATCGACGATCCGGTACTCGTACCCTTTGTCGAGATCGACGGCGAGCTCGAACCGCACCGATTGCACGGTCTCGTCCGGCGTGCTGCGCCGGAAGCTCACCTTGACCTTCGGGCGGCCGCGGGCGATGCCGTAGCCGCGGATCTCGACGGTCTTCTTGGCGATCGTCGTATCGGGATCGTTCTGGTAATCGTAGCAGTACACCTCGAGGAAGACGTAGCCGGCGGGCATCTCGGCGTCGAGATCGACGCTTCGGAAGCATTCGGGGTGCTCGTCGGGCAAGACGGCGATCTGCAGCGCGCCCGACTGCACCGTGCGGGAGATCGCCTCGAGCTCGATCTCGGTCGGCTCGAACTGCTCGCCGTCGTCCTTGTCGCCCTCGATCTGGCGGCGGAGCTCGTCGAGCCGGCGCTGCGCTTCGAGCGGGAGGACGTCGAGGTCGCTCACGCCCTTGGCGACCACGGCGTAGTTGAGCGACAAGAGCACGGCGTCCTCCTCGTACGCTTGCCACATGAGCTGCGTCGTGCGCGGGTTGAGCGCGATCGTGAAGCTCTTCGACTCCCACTGGCCGGCGCTTGGTCCTTCGGTCGTCGGCTCGGTGGGCGGTTCGGCCCACAGGCCGGTGGCGAGCGTCTCGCCTTGCTGCACGTCGCCCCCCTCGATGACCGAGTAGACGAGATCGGCCTCGATTGTGTCGACGGGGATCGGCAGGAGCACGGCGCGGCGGTGGCGGGTGCGCTTGAGCACCCGGTGCGCCTTGGCGACCTTATCGCTCAGGTTCTCGAACCGCACGGTGAACGAGATGTCGCCGCGGCCGCGGAAGGTGCCCTGGTCGCCCATGAGCTTCGTGCCGACGTAGCGCATCCGGCGGAAGCTGAACTGCGGCGTGCCGGCGGTTTCGGCCAGCTCGATGCGGCCCGGCACGTAGTAGAAGACGCGCGCCTCCTTGTCGTCGGGATAGATGACGAGCCCCTCGATGGTCTCGCCCACGGTCAGCAGCGGCAGCGCCGCGGCGTGGCCGCACAGGAGCGCGACGAGAAGCACCCCCACCGCTGCGACCCAGGCCCGGCAGGCTTTGGCCAACTCCCGCTCCATTCCTCCGTCTCCCCCGCGAGACAGACGCCTTCGCACGAGTCCTTATTCAGACGGTGACGCGTGCCTGCCGCCCCCCCAGACAGGCAGGCTTACTCGTCGTCCTCGTCCTCATCGTCGTCGTCGTCGTCGTTGTCGTCTTCGGGCGGGCCGATCAGCTCGTCGAAGTGCTTCCGGCCGATGTAGATCCCCTCGTCGTCCTCGATGCCCGTACGCCAGTCCGAGTCGTGGTGCACGTCGCCGTTCGAGTCGATCATGTAGATCTTGTAGTCGAAGTACGAGACGCCCTCTTGGTCCTCGCCTTCGAGGAAGAACAGCGCGTCGCCGGTGGCCTCGGGCTCGTCGGCGTCGAGCTTGTAGTTCTTCGTCAGGGCCGTCTTGCTGTTCGGGTCGAAGTGCTTGGAGCGGACCTTCACCTTGACGAGCTCGACGCTGTATTCGTCCAGAAGATCTTCGTCGAGCACCTCGACGGTGAGCATCTTCACTGTCCGCTTGCCGAGCCCGACGGTGAGCCGCTTCATCACCGTGTCCCAGTAATCCTGGATGCTGTCGCCCTCGTCGACGAGCCGGTACTCGTACCAGCCGCGGATCGCCCGGTCGGATAGCCCGCTGTGCACGTGGTCGTGCTCGAGGTTCGCCTCCTGGCCCGGCAGCACGAGCGCGTTGCCGAGGTCGTACTCGAACAGCTTCACCGTGTCGCCTGTGTCGACCAGGAAGTAGAGCGTCTTGAGTCGCACGGGGAAGTCGTGGGGGTTGGTGAACGTGCGGTTCCTGAGGTACGGCTCGCGCTGGTAGGTCTTCGTGTCGCACAGGCTCACGTGCGCCGTCAGCTCGGGGATGGCGAACCCCTCGCCCTCGGTCGAGGCGGTCACCAGCTTCACCTTGCCGGTGAGGCCCTGGATGTCCTGGAGCGCCACCTTGAGGCCCTCGACCGTCTGCTCGTCGGTGGTGAGCGTGACGTCCATGAAGCCGGCGATGTCGCTCAGCACGGGCACCGAGATCTGCTCGTCGGGCACGCCGTAGCTGGTCGCGGCGCCGAAGGTGAAATCGCACGAGTGAAACGGCAGCGCCTTCAGATCCGTGCAGGGCGGCAGGCTCTCGCGTTCGAGGTACTTGTTGAGCAGGAACTTGAGCAGGTCGTAGTCGCCCTTCGAGTAGCCGCCCCAGAGCGTGAAGGCGACCGCCACGTTGTTGGCGCTCTCCTCGTCGGGGGTCACGATCCCGTAGCGGATGCGGAACAGGTGGCCCAGGTCCGGATCGTGCGCGAGCGAGTAGCCCTGCGGCCAGTAATAATAGATGCCCGACTGCTCCTCGAGGTCGAAGTAGATCCGGTCATTCAAGCTCAGGACCCGCTCGGGGTTCGGGATGTCCTCGAACTGGGTGAACAGGTCCACGTACCGGTTCGGGTTCGGTCCCTTGCCGCCCTTCTTCGTGATGTCCTCCGAGACGCCGGCCGCGTCATCAATCTTGACCATCTGCAGGTTGTGCATCAGCATGAGCTTCGGTTGGGCCTCGTCCGTCTCGGTCGCCAGGACAGGCACAGACGCGAGCACCATCGAGATCGCGGCACTCGCCACGACGCCTGCGATCAAGGTCTGTATTCTCATCGATCTTCTCCTCGCTTACTGAGAACCCGTCACCGTCTACTTGACGATGCGCGGCGCGATCCAGACCACCATGTCATCCTTGTGTTGCTGGCCCGCGGTCACGACGAGCCTGATCGTCACCGTCTTGTTCGCCCACGGCTTGAGGTCCGCCGTGATCGTGTCGAGGCGGCCGTCGTGCTTGATGGTCTTCACGACGACCGACTTCCACGGCTGCTTGCGCCGGCCGATGGTCGGACCGCGCACCTGGATGGTCACGGTCGCGCCGTCCGAGGAGCCATGCCCCTTGGTCAGGCCGACGGTCGCAAGGAACTTCGCGTTCGGCGGGATCGGCACGCTGTACTCGCCGTAGACGAACCCGTTCGGCTTGTGCTCGGGCTCGACCTGGAGCACGTTCTGGTAATCCTTGTTGTCCTCGACGCGGAGGCTGTTGATCTTCCTGGCCCAGCCTTTCGCGCCCCCGAATCGACCGAACGTCAGCGGCTTGCTGCTTGCCCACTTCGCCGTGTTCGACTTGGCGACGAAGTCGTAGGCGACGTTCCCGAGCAGCACGGCGGGCGTCGTCTTTATCCTGTGCACGGTGCCGATGACCGCCAGGTTCGTGATGTCCATCGTCACCGCCTTGGTGACCGTCCCGTTGTTGTTCCTGGCCGTCAGCACGTACGTCGTCTTCGCTGCCGGCGTGACCGTCCTCGACCCGGAGCGGATCACGGAGCCGACGTGCGAGATGGTGACGCTGTCGGCGTTTTTGACGCGCCACGTGAGCTTCGCCGAGCCGCCTTTGGCGATTCGCGGGTTGTCCACCGTGAACGCCACAATCGACGGCTTGTCGACGAGCGCGCGGACCTCGGCCTCGTCGAAGCGCGGCACGGGGTCGATGGTGATCGTGCGGTCCGACTCGCTCGTACCGCTCGATCCTCCTCCTCCCCAACCGATCGCGTCCGCAGGGCTCGAGAGCGCGCACGCGACCACGGCCGCAAGCAGCGCGGCAAGCGCCCCGACACGGGGCCGGCCAAGCACAGTCCGACACTGGCAGGTGAGCGATCTCATTGTTCCCTCCTGTGCGCGGGAGAATGGGATGCTCGCGGCCCGGGCAGGGACCCAGGGCGTGAGCCGAGCGCAGGGCCCGGCTGATGCGTGGCCGCTCCCTGCTCGATCTCCCGGGATCCTCCGTTCGAACGCGGTGAGCGTTCCTTCCCGTTCTCCGGCAGTGCAGTTCTGACCCCTGATCCGGCGGGCGCCGCCCAGCAGGGCAACGCATCCTCCTCGCACTAACCATGACACTGGGACGTGCGAGCGTCAAGGGAATTCAAGATGAACCGAGCGAGCGGTTCGCACCAGCCAAGCTGGATGCGAGTCGTGGCCCAGAAGAGCCCGGTGGCCACAACATGTCGCCTGCGCGCTTGACATGAGGGTGGACGTCTGGTATAATCGCCCCAAGATGAGTGGGGGGTCTGCCTTCTTTCTGGCTCCTTTTGCGCGGGCAGTACTGCGTAATCGGGCTTTCCCCATCAAACACGGTCCCGCAGGATGCCTGTGGGTGCCGCAACCGGAAAGGGGGGTGTATGATGAAACAACAGTTCTGGGCTGCGCTCGTCCTTATGATGCTCTTCTCTGTCGCAGCCGCGGCTCAGCCGATCACGATTTTCCACGATCCCTGGCTCAACTGGGACTTCGTCAACCTGACCGGGACCGAGACCAACGACCTGCACATTGTCGTGGAGTCGCCCGACTTCGTTCCGCCGGAGGTCTTCCAAGGCCCGTACCCGGTCTTCGTTCCGTGCCCTGACCCGGCTGGCACGACGCTGACCTGGTGCGGCTACGATGTCCCGGCCGGAGGGGTTGCCCACATCGGCGCCTACATGCTTGGGTCCGGGCGGATCCTGGATGCGTACTGGACGCAGGACGGCGTCAAGGTGGGGGCGCCGCTGCCGATCACGTACGAGTTGACGGCGATCGTCGATCCTGATCCGTCGATCCCGGACAACAGCGAGATCCACATGCTGCTCCAGTTCGCGCCCGGCTACTACGCGGACCCGCTGAACGCGGGCACGATGATCGGCTGGAACAACATCCGCACCTTTGCCAACATGCCGGCCGAATTGCTCGGGCTGCCAGATCTCAACGAGAGCCTCGACCCGCGGCTCGAGACGGATCTCGTGCAGTACGAGGTCGACGCTCGTGAGGGCGGACCCGGCGGACAGATCATCTCTGGCCCCGTCTGGTGGGAAGAATTCCCTCCCGACTCGTTCTTCGATGTCTACTTTGACGTTGATGTGCCGGACGTGGACCTGGGCCCTCAGCGCGAGAGCCTACTGGTGGCCGACATCATCGATGGCACGGGTGCGACGATCGGCCGATTCTGGAACCTCAACCCGCAGTGCCCCGAGCCCGGCACGTTCGTGCTCGTCGGCCTGGGCCTCGCGGCGTTGGTGGTCCGGCTGCGCCGCAAGCGCTAGGACAGGACAAGCGACAGTCGCAACAAATGGCCGGCCATGACGCTCCGTCGTGGCCGGCCTTGCTTTGTCCGCACACCGGGCCCGGTGCCGAAACGGCGAGCGCCCGTGTTACAGGAACATGGCCTCGCGGGCGGGGTTTGGGCCGAGCTGCTTGACTGCTTCGGTTAGATCGGTAACGACTTGGCCCACGCGGTTGCCTTCGGAGGCGCCGATCCAGGAGAGCTTGAGGCGCTGCGTGTCGAGGCCCAGCGTTTCGAACATGCTCTGGAGCAGGGCGAACCGCCTGCGCGTCCGGTAGTTGCCGGTCACGTAATGGCAGTCGCCTGGGTGGCAGCCGGCGAGAAGCACGCCATCGGCCCCCCCGAGGAAGGCGGTCACGACCATGTGCGGGTCGACGCGGCTGGAGCACATGACGCGGATGATCCTGACGGTCGGCTCGTAGTGGCTGCGGCTCACGCCGGCGAGGTCGGCGGCCGTGTACGAGCACCAGTTGCAGAAGAAGCCCACGATGTTGGGAACAAACGCCGCACTCACGACTCGATCCTTTCTTCGCCAAGATGGCTCAGTTCATCCACCTCGTACTTCTTGAGCGGCAGCTCCTCGTCCAGGTCCTTGCCGGGCACGTAGGAGAAGACCTTATCGGCCGACTTGCCGACCATGCTGAACAG
>CAZCQN010000036.1:19580-22504 GCA_964500825.1 uncultured Verrucomicrobiota bacterium
CCTCATCGGCCCGCTTCGCGCGCAGTGCGTCGATCGCGTCGGACTCGAGCTTCGCTTCCGTGCGCTCACCCTCGAAGCCCTCGAGCGCCTCGGCGCCCCGGCTGCTATTGATGAGAAACGTAGACGTTCCGCTGCTTCCCGGGCCGCCGACGAGGGCAACGGTGAGGTCGGCGTTGTAGGGCACGAAGTGCTCGCATGCCCGGCAGGTGGGCCGGATGCCGTCGGCGACCTCGCCCTTGGCGAGCGCGTCTCGGTACGCGGGCAGCGTCTCGTTGATGCCGCCGTTGTTGCGGATGGCCAGCGGGAAGACGCCGCCGCAGGTGAAGCTGATCAGCAGGAGGTTGTCCAAGTTGGCCTGGTTCAGTTTCTTCAGCTCGACGAGGGCCCGGAGCTCGCACGGCTTGAGCACGGCGGCGATCGGCTCGGGCGACGGGCCGAGCTCGGTGATCTCGGCGAGCAGCTTGCCCGCATTCGCCGGCATGATCGGCAGAAGAGGCGCTGCTGATTCGAGCTCCTTCGCGTCAGTGATCAGGGAGTAAGCCGGCGCGGCGTCTTTGCCGATCCGGTCGAGCGTGAGCACGGCGGCCGCTTTTTTCTCCTGCAGGAGAAACGCCAGGAACGCCCGGAGCGCCTCGTCGGGCGGCTTGCTGATCGTCAACGCGTCGCTCATGAGGCTGCCTCCCGCCCGGAGTATGTCTCGACGTACGGTGCGACAAGATCGGGCAGCTCGTCTTCCTTGTACGTGATGGTCGGAAGCGGTTCCGTCACGCTCCGGCCTGCCACGTAGTCGAACTGCTTCTGCGTGGCGTCGCCGACCAGGCTGAATAGCTGCGCCACCGGGATCGAGGACGGACACGCGTCCTCGCACGCCCCGCACGAGACGCACGAGAGGCTCATGTGCGACATCCGGCCCACGTGGAACAGGAGCGTGTCGGTCGGCAGCCGCATGCCGCCCTTGCGCCGCGCCCGGGCGAGGATGTTCTCGGGCGGCATCAGGACGGCTTGCGATTCGAAGTAGCACTGGCGGCAGTAGCAGATCGGGCAGACGCTGCGGCAGACGTGGCAGTTGATGCACTGGCTCAGCGTTTCGAGGAGCTTGTCCGGTCCGGCGATCTTCTGCCTCAGGGTCGCCTGGGCCTCGGCACGGGCCTGCTGCCTCTGCTCTTGCCGTTCGGCGACGGCGCGTTCCCAGGCATCGAGCGAGCTCTCCTCTGCGATTCCCAGCTTCTTGAGCACCGCACGGCCCTGGTCGCTGCCGGCAACGATCGAGGCCTGGCCGTTGTCGGAGCCGAGCGTGGCGAAGTGCAGATCCGATGCGGGGCGGCTGAAGAGATGGCACACCTTGCATATGTCACGAGCGGGGGTCTGATCGCCGTTCAAGAGCTTCTCGAAGTCGGCGTCGCCTTGCTGCGGATCGTCGACGTAGGCCTTCAGCGGCACCGCGCCGGGGCAGTCCATGCTGATCAGCACAAGGCCGTCTATTTCCACTTGCTTCAGTTTGGCGAGCTCGACGGTGGCCCGCACTTCGCATGGCCGAAGGACCGCGGCGACTTTGCCCGTCACGCCCCGGCGGGCGAAACGGTAGATGGCCCGGGCCCCCTGCACCGACATGACGGGAGGAAGCGGTTGCGCCTCGTCGAGGACCGCGCTGTCCCGCACGAGGAGCCAGGCGAACGAATCGCCCGCCGGCACGCGCGCCGGCACGAGGACTGCACCAAAGACCTTCTCGTCGAGGCCGCGCTTGAGCAGCTCGGTTATGGCTTGCTGGACGCCCTCGGGAGCGGCGACCGTGGCCCCGTTCATGTGTCCCTCCTTGCTGTCAGCGGATTCGGTCCCAGCTCGGCGATGTGGTCGCTGAACTCGGTCGCCGTATCGACGAACCGTCTTCCTTCGCCATGGGCGACGAAACGGAACCAAAGCCGATCGTCGCCGAGGTCGAGCGTGTTGAGGATCGTCTTGAGGTTTGCCACGCGGCGCCGGGCGTGGTAATTGCCGGTCTCGAAGTGGCAGTCGCCGGGGTGGCAGCCGCTCACGGCCACGCCGTCGGCGCCTTCGACCAATGCTCGGAGCACGTGGACGGCCGGCAGCGAGCCGGTGCAATTGACCCGGTAGATGCGCACGTTTTCCGGATAGCGCAGGCCGTGGGCCGACGCCGTCTCGGCGCCGCCCGTCCCGCACCAACTGCACAGGATATACAGGATCTTCGGTTCAAATCCGTTCGACATCAGGTCCCCCCCTTATGTCAGCACAGCGTCGAGCGCCGCGATGCTCTGATCACCGGCGAAATCGCGCAGGTACGACGCGTCGTTCGGGCACACGGCCACGCACGAGCCGCACGAATCGCACAGGAACGGGCGAATCACGGCGACCTTTCTGCGCGGGTCGATGAAGCGGGCCTTGTAGGGGCAGGCGTCGACACACACGCCGCAGCCCATGCAGAGGTCTTCCTTGACGCCGGCCAGATACATCGCGTTCGGCGGCGGCATCTGTTTCTTGCCGAGCATCACGACGGCGCGGCCTGCCGCGTCCCGGGCCGTGAGCAACGTCGCGTCGAACGCCCTGGGCGAGTGGGCCAGGCCGGCTGCGAAGATGCCGTTGGTCGCCAGCTCGAACGGTTTTGTGAGCCGCTTGATCGCCTCTTCGTACGGGTAGGCGTTCGCGTCGCTGTCGAAGAAGCCGTCGGCATCGAGCGGGAAACCCAGCAGGGCCGAGAGCGCCCGGTTGCCTTCCTCGTCGGGCACGATGCCCGCGCTCAATACGACCAGGTCCGCGGCGACCTCGGGGCCACCGTCGAGCACGACCTTCAGCGCGCTGCCGTTGCTTGTGACGGTCGGGTACGCGGCAACGTCGAACCGCTCGAACCGCACGCCGGCCTTCTTGGCCTCGGCGTACAGGTCGCGCTTGCCGTAGCTCGTGATGTCCCG
>CAZCQN010000037.1:0-21961 GCA_964500825.1 uncultured Verrucomicrobiota bacterium
GCCCCTGAAGGGGCTCTATTCTCTTGGCTGCCTTCATCCCACGGGCTTGCGCCCGAGGCTACTCTCAGACGCCCCTGACGGGGCTTACGTTCAGGCGCCGCCTTGGGGATCGGCTCGGGCCGGCGTTGTCTTTGCTCAGCGTCGAGCGGTGAGGAGCCTTAGGGCTTGGGCGGCGGGGCGCGTGTTGACGATGTCTTTCGCCTCGAGCCAGCCTTTGCGCGCGACGCCGACGCCGTAGTAGGTATCGCGCAGCCCTTCGATCCGGTGGGCGTCGGGGCAGATGGCGAACGCGCAGCCCCTTTCCTTCGCCGACTTGCAGAGGCGCCAGTCGAGGTCGAGCCGCTGCGGGTGCGCGTTGATCTCCAAGAGAACGCCGAGCTTCGCGGCCTCGGTAATCACCGCGTCCATGTCAACCGCGTACGGCTCGCGCGAGAGCAGCAGCCGGCCCGTCGGGTGCGCAAGGATTGAGACGTACCGGTTGCGCATCGCCCCAATAATCCGCTTCGTCATCTCCGCACTGCTCATTGTGAAATGGGTATGGACGGCGGCGATGACGAAGTCGAACGTCTCAAGCACCTTGGGCAGATAATCGAGCTTCCCGTCGCGCAGGATGTCGACCTCGATCCCTTTGAGGACGCGGATGCCCTTGAGCTTGTTGCCCAGAGAATCGATCTCTTTGTGCTGCTGCTTGACGCGCGCGGGCGTCAGACCGTGTGCGTACTGGGCCGACTGGCTGTGGTCGGCGATGCCGAGGTATTCGGCGCCGAGCTCCTTGGCCGCTCTGGCGAGCTGCTCGATCGTGTGGAGGCCGTCGCTGTAGTTGGAGTGTACGTGGAGGATGCCGCGGACGTCGCCGCCGTCGACGAGCGTCGGGAGCTCGCCGCGTTCGGCCGCGTCGATCTCGCCCATGTCCTCGCGCAGCTCGGGCGGGATGAAGTCGAGTCCGAGTGCCTTGTAGATCGCCGCCTCGTCGGCGCACTTGATGTTGCGCTCGCCGCGGAACAGGCCGTACTCGTTGATCTTGTAGATCTTCGCCTTGGCGCGCGTGCGCAGGGCGACGTTGTGCTCCTTGCTGCCGGTGAGGTACAGAAGCGCGTAGGGGAACTGGGCGTCGGGCACGACGCGCAGGTCGCAGTTGATGCCCAAGTCGAGGCGGATGCTCGACTTCGTGTCCCCTTTCGCAATAACGCTTTCAACGCCGTCGAGGCTCGTGAAGAAGTCCATGACCTTCTTCGGACTCGACGACGCGGCGACGATGTCGATGTCTTTGATGACTTCGCGGCGCCGGCGCAGGCTGCCGGCGATGCTCAGCCGCTTGACGATGCGCGTGCCGAGCGATTCGAGCGCCTCGACGATGGCCAGTGCCTGGGCACTCGCGTGGCTGTAGAGGTGTTTCTCGGCGTGGCGCTTGAGCTGTTCGATGCCGCCCAGAATATTCTGCTGCGTCTTCGCGCCGAAGCCGTCGAGGGCGGCGAGCCGGTTCTCCTTGCACGCGTGCTCGAGCTCGCCAAGCGTCGAGATGCCGAGCTGCTCGTAGACGGCTTTGATCTTTTTCGGCCCCATGCCGGGAATGCGCATCATCTCGAGCAGGCCGCCCGGGATGCTTGCGCGCAGCTCGTCGTAGTATCCCAAAGAACCGGTCGTGACGAGCTCGGTGATCTTCTTCGCCAGGGCCTCGCCGATGCCCTTGATCTCGGTCAGCGTGCCGGCCTCGACCGCCTCGTCGAGGCCGGAGCCGAGCTGCTCGACCGTCCGGGCGGCGTTCTCATACGCGCGCATCTTGAACGGGCTCTCGCCCTTGATGGCGAGGATCACGCCGATCTCCCCAAAGACCCTCGCGACTTCCTTCGCGTCCATCTCCCCTACCCCGGCGTGTTGGGGCCGCGTTCGCTGATGTCGCGGATGCGGTCGCGCAGGTGGGCGGCGTCCTCGTAGCGCTCGTCGCGGACGGCGCGTGCGAGCTCGTCGCGCAGGTTGTCGAGCTCGGTGGGCGTCTTGCGCTCGGCCTTGATGTCGTCGAGCATCCCCTCGAGCATCGAGCGGGCGCGGTCGAGCTCGGCCTGGAAGACCGAGGTGTGAACCTCGTCGAGCTCGTCGAGCGCGTCGAGCGCGCGCTGGAGGGTTTCGCGGGCGTCGGTGTGGCGGTCGTCGTGGAGCTGGCTCATGGCGAGCGCGGCCGCGTGCATGCGGATCAGGTACGGCCGGTACTGCTCGAGGGCGGCGACGTCCTCGAGCCGCTCGGCGTACTGCTTGCACAGGTCGAACATGGCGAGGTTGCGCGCGGTGTCGCGGGCGGTCCGGGCGTAGTCGCCGAGCTGGAAGAGCACGACGTATCGTTCGTAGAACAGGATCCCCTCGGCGCTCAGTTCCTCCCAGGCGTCGTGGTCGATCTCGAACCCGTCGTCGGTGCCGTGCTCGTCGCGGTACTCGTCGAGCAGGCTCTGGTAGTGGTCGAGGACGGTCTCGTGGCCGTAGGGGCGCTGGGCGTCGGGCCGGCCGTCGAGCTCCATCTGGAGCAGGCCGAGGCGCAGGCGGATCTGGAGCTTCTGACCGCCGTCGCCGGCGCTGACGATCCGGGCGTTCCGGTTCGGGTCGTACGGCCACTCGTCGAGCAGGTCGCTGATATCGGGTTCACTCATCGGGTTAGCCCGCCGTGATCTGATTCGCCGGACGGCCAGATTATACCACTCTCCGTGCCCTCCGTGTCCTCCGTGGTTGATTCTTCTCGAACCACGGGGGACACGGGGAGCACGGGGGCCTGAAAATCCGCTTGCGTGGCAGGGGGCAAGGCGCGAGAATGTCCTAGGCTCATGTGAATCTGCCAAAAGATTCGGAGGGAGGAACGATGGGCGAGACGGAAATCGGCCGGGTCACCCACTACTTCAGCAAGATCGGCGTCGCCGCACTCGAGATCACCTCGGGCGAGCTCAAGGTCGGCGACACGATCCACATCAAAGGCCACACATCCGACTTCACCACCACGATCGAGTCGATGCAGATCGAGCACGACCAGGTGCCGGTCGCGAAGGTGGGCGACAGCATCGGCATCAAGGTCCCCGAGCACACCCGCCAACACGACCAGGTCTTCGTCGTCACGCCGGACTGAGGCGCGCAGCGGGCTCGGAACACGGCGACGGTTGGCGACGGACGCTTGGTTGCATCCCGGGGGCTCGGAAGCATGGACGAGCTACGTCTGCGACGCTGACGGCGACCTCGATTTCGCCGACGACCAACGAGTGGAACCGGTAGCGGCCCGACCGGCACGTCGGCCCCGACGTCGTGCGCCAGCACCATGACACGCTCCAGCAATCGCTCGTTTCCCTCGCCGGCGAAGGCTTCGCACACATCTACCGCTTCTCCTCGCCTGACGAGCTGAACACCGCCGTGATCGAACGGCGCTGAGCCAAGGCGAACTCAGACCCCAGTGCGCCAAGAACGGGACATGGGCGGGGAAAACCCCATTATGGGTTGGCGCGCCCGGGAGGATTCGAACCTCCGACCGCCGGATTAGAAGTCCGATGCTCTATCCAACTGAGCTACGGGCGCGCCGCTACGCGGCGCGTTGGCAGTTTGGCAAAGCCAAACTGGAGCGCGTCAAGGAACGGTCTGCCGCGGCCTGACCGTGTCATATCTACTGCGACGCGGCGCGTTAGCAGTTTGACAGGGCCAAACTGCAGCGCGTCATCCCGCCTGTCTGGCAGTGCGGGCTTCGCGACGCGTTAGCAGCTTGGCTGGGCCAAACTGCAGCGCGTCATCCTGCTTGTCTATAGCCCGGTGGACCTTACGATCCAAGGCTTTTCTCGGCCCGGTACACACGATGGTACGAGAGTATTACGCGACCGGTTGCACCACGCGTCGCTTTCTATGGCGGCAGTGCGGGCACAGACGCGCTAGCCGCGGGGCCGTGCTGTTGGTCTGCACATCGAAGACCTTGAGGACTCCGTCGCCGGAGTGGTTGATGACACCGACCCACACCACCTGCTTCACGTCGTCCGAGTACCCGGCGTCGAGCCGCTCGCACCGCTCGATCGCGTCCGAGACGCCGTGCGCCCTCAGCAGCTCTCCAAGGGCAGGTGTGTCCGCGACGGAGCCTCGAGGCGAATCAAGACACGAAGCATGAAGGGTTGGTGACGGGGGCCTGCCTCGGGGCCAGTCATAAACTGCCTGCGCCATGCCCGTCAAGGCCCCGGAACCTGCCGCAGCACGGCCGGTCCACTCAACGGTGGCGACGAGCAGGCGCCCCGCAAGGAGCCAAGATCCGCAGGTGAAAAGCGCTCCGGTCGACGCGGGTGGCGCGTGTCAGGCGATTTCGAGATGATACAGCGTGCTCGCGCCGCGTGTGCACGGGACTGCGTGCCGCAAGCACGCGCTATTCCGGTTCGGTCTCCTCGGCATCTTCTTCTTGGCCAACCGAGGGGGGCTGCTCGGCGTCTTCTTCCTTCTCGTCCTCCTGTTCCTCGATCCCCACCGCCTTCTTGACGTCGTCGAGGATGCCGAGATTGTCGAAGAGCAACTCCGCTCCAGGAAGGTCGAATGGATTCTCGATCAGCTTCTTGGCCCGCTCGGGATCGATCTCGAACATCGCCGCATAGACATGTGCCCGCAACCACGACTCCGGGAACCGCTCGAACAGCGCCTTTGCGGCTTCTTGAGCAAAGGCGATGTCTTCCGGCGCGGCTCTCGGGGCAAGCTCCTGGAGTACGGCTGCATAGATTGCGTACTCGGCAAGGAGACTCGTGGAGCCCAGTTCCAGCAGGTTTTCAGCCACTGCGACAAGCTCATTGTCTTCGTGGTGGCGATACGACGCTCTGGTTCTCCGGCGGTTGTGGCATGCAGCAACGGACCTGGAGATGGCCCACACTTGTTCATCAAGGAGAGCGTCGGCGTACTTGCCCTTGTCGTTTGTCTCGACAACAGCGACGGCAATTTCGGGAGACTCCAACTCCTTCAGCAGTCCGTCTGTCGTGCGGATCCGCATCCAGGCTTGGAAGTAGGTTGTCCCCGTTATCATGTCGGTCGAGTGGATCATCTGCACGAGCTCTTGGCTGTGTCCAGCGTTCAGCCACCCTGTAAAGAAGTAGATCGGCCTAGACATGGGTCCGAGGTCTGTGTCGACATGAGGCACATCACGCGGAAACCAGCGCGCTTCTTGGTTCTCCCTTCGGAACTTGAAGCCCATGCCTCGGCCCCAACCGACGCGCCCTACAAGTCCACAATCTTCAAGGCCTACGTTAGAGAGTGTCACCTTGAGGAGGATCGGCACACCACGGCAGACCTTGTCTGTGTTGGCTTGTAGGCGGAGCTTGAGGATCACGCCGGCCTGTGGCGCTGTTGACCGTTCAGTCTCCGGTGGCGACGCTGCAAAGCCGTGCGAAAGCACACACAAGAGGCAGATCGCCACCACCCACGGGCTGGTCTTTGTCGCTACGGCCATGGATTCGCCTGCTCCCTGAGGGACTTGATGTTGTTGTTAGAGAACCTGTCGTACTCGTACTGCCACGGGTCAAGCTGGGCCCAGTCGTGAAGGCACATATCTGCCGGTGAATTCCACCCCATGATGCCTCTGTTGTCTTCCTCGAAGGTGCCGTTGTACTCAGCGTGCGACAGGCCTAGAAGGTGGCCTATCTCGTGAGCCGTGACAGCAACCTGATCATCGCTCTCGGCGTCCCTGATCGTCTCGCAGTAAATGTCGCACACATCACCACGGATGTCATCTACAACACCGAGAACCGAGGCAACATTGCCTGGCCCGGCCGGGACACCGTGTCCTACGTATGGTCGACGGAACAGCAGTCCTTCAGGCCAAGGTGCGTCGGCTCGTCCTCAGTCCTTGTCGAAACGGCGCCGTATGGTGGTCAGTCGCTTCTTCCAAACGCTATCTGGTTCAGTAATCGAGAACTCAACGGTCGCTTCCAGCGTAAACGGGTCGCCGCTGAACGGCACTAGTCGTTTCTCGACGCGCACGGTGTATTCCCCCGCCAGGGTCAGATCGAAGAGGCGGGACAGGTTCAGCGTGTAAGTGATCAAATCAACCATGCTGAAACCCCACGCGACGCCTTCGCTTGGTTCCTTACGTTGCCCAGCGAAGAACTGCTGACCAAACCGCGTTAGTGGCACGGGCTCACCGTTCGCGTCGGCCATGGCAATCACAAAAAGCTCGGTCGGCAGACCGCGATAGGTCTGCACGACGCCCTCGCTTCGTGCCAGGGTAATCTCCAGAAGCACGGGAGCACCCGCCTCCTGTGTCGCTTTGACTTTGATTCTCAGCTCGATGCTTTCAGCCGAGGTTGTTGCCTCTGCACGCCTTTCTTCCTCGGTACCGGCAGCCTTGCCTGGTCCTTGGCCGGCACTGGATGCAGAGAGCACCCAGACAACGGCAAGAAAAGGCACGATGAGCAGTGGTATGGGCTTCATAGCATTGGCCTCCTCAAGAACAGCCGCTTACTCGTTCTCGTTGTCACGCACAGCCACAGCTCCCCTGGCGTAGAAGGGGACCCCCCCGTGGGCTCCGCATGCCGGAAGCACGCGCTACTCAGGTCTAGGGGTGTCGGTGCCGGGTTGGGTTCCTTCGAGGCGATGCTCCGCGCGGAAGGCGAAGCTGTCGCCGCCGGCGACCTCGGTGTAGTTGGAGCGCTCCTTCCTACAGAGCTTCGCGCCAGCACCACGCTCGAGCATGCAGCTAACCTCGGGCACGTTCTGTGGCGGAATCGTGCGGTGTGTCCCCGGTCTGGGACGCGGGCTCCTCCTCCGCACCTTGCTGGTGTCCCTTGGCTCGCGTTTCCCTGATCTTCTCAAGCACTTCAGCAACAACAGGATCTTCGAATCCTGTAACCTTTACAAGTGCGCTTCCGCCCGGCATGAAAGTCACCAGTGACGCAGTGATGAGGTATTCGTCCGCCCCAGTATCGTCTTCGCCTTCAACCGACTTCGGTCTTACCACTGCGAGCACCTTGTCCCCGCGTTCAGGAGCTGCCTTGATCGAACTGACCATCATCCACGTGGACAGCGGGGATACGATCTCTGAGTGCAACCCGCAGTCGAAAGTGCCGGACAACGTCGCCATGGGAGAAAGCGTGACCGTGAAATGCCCAGGCTCACCTTCCTCGATATCCTTCACCATGGCGTATACTAGACTGTGATTCTCCCAAATCCTCGGGTCATCACCTATTGCCGGTAGCGCGCCCTCAGCGGCTCGCAGCCAGCAGACAGCTATGAGTAACACGACCAGCAGCTTCCACATCTCTCTGCCCTCACTCGTTGACTGCAGTGTTACGGTGTGCTCCACGTGATTCCCCCCGCAAGGACCTGGTTGAACTGAGTCCCTCCAGTGTGATCCGGTTCTGATCCATCGGTGACTGCCGTCCACCCGGCTGGTGCGGTGTTGCCAGCCGCAGGACCTGCTGTCCACGTGTATGGCGCAGTCTGGCCCACGGTACCATCGCCGTTGAATTCCCAATCCGCCTTGGCACGGCTGGTGTACACTTCGTCCGCTCCGTTCTGTGTGTCCACCGTCCTTGCCGTGACGTGAATGACGAAGTCCCACTCCAGCTCCAGAGAATCGACGACATCATCCCCTGGGTCAACAGGGTCCCCCTTGTCGAAGGTCAGGGGGACACCGCCTTGCGGTGTGTCGTTCGCCACCAGCTCCTTCATGTTGTTGGCAGGCGTGGGGTTGAAAAACACGGCGGAAGGAACGTCATCGTAGTATGGTGGCGTACCGCAGGCCACACTGCAGTCAAGATACCCGTTTCCCTCTATGCTCGCCACCAGGTCATCTCCTGCAGTACTGTAGCTCTCGCCGCCGCTCGCCGCGGGACTAAGGTGCATTCGCCGGCCTAGTCCTCGATTCGGAGCTTGATCTCGTCGGAGTTGCCCTTGAGCTCGGGGGCGTACATGGCCCAGATCTTCGTCGGCAGCGCGCTGAACTTGCCCGGGATCTCGGCGCGCACGCGGTATGAGATGCTGTGCTTGCCGCGCGCCAGCCAGCGCACGAAGAAGGCGACGCGCTCGTCGCGCAGCTCCATGTAGGCATGCATCTCGTTCCGGCCGTACCCGCTGCGCAGCTCGACGGGCTCGAAGCCGGCGGCCTTCATGTCCTCGATGACGATGTACTCGTAGTCGTTCTTGCTCTCGATGGTGAGCTCGATCTCGACGAGATCGCCGCTTGTGAGCAGGCCCAGGTTCTCGATCTCGACGCGGTCGTACTTCTCGACCTTCTGGTCGACGGCCTGGCCGTGCGCGCCTTCGACTTTGATCGTCTTGTCCACGGGCACCAGCTTGTACACCTCGCGGTTGACGCGGACTTCGAGCCCGGCCTTCGTGATGAAATCCTCCAGCGTGAAGTTGGTCACGTACGCGTTGAAGTACAGCGGGCCTGTCCCCGTTTTGCGGATCTGGAGCGTGTGCTCGCCGCTCTCGATGGCATCGCCGGTCAGCACGAGCTTGTTGTCGAAGGTGAACAGGTTCTCGGGCGTAATCTCGACCTCCTTGTGCTTCGTGCCGTCGACGAGGAGCTCGACCGTCATCTGCGGTTTGAGCTCGCCGGTGGCGCGCAGGTAGTCGGCGAACGCCTCGACGCAGATCGCCGTGTCGCGCGTGCTGTTCCAGTACGTGGCGTGCTTGCGGTTATTGAGCAGGTACTTGACGAGCCACGGGGCCTTCTCGCTCTTCGGGTCGGTGGCCGCGAGGAGCTTGAGGTAGTAGGCGTGCGCTTCGTACTCGCTGCCGTACCAGTACCACCAGTAGCCCTGGTTGCCGAGATTGAGGTAGGCGGTCTGGTTCTCGGCGTCCATGACGAGGAACTGGTCGATGTTGCGGATGAGCATGTCGCGCTGCTCGATCCGGCCCTGCGTGTGGAGCGCGAGCGCGAACATCGCCTTAGCGTAGACGGCCAGCACGTTGCGGTCGGTGTAGAGGTACTCGCGCATCGCCTTGTCCTGGACGTCGGCGTCGGCGAGCACCATGTAGACGAAGGCGTCGAGGTTGTTGGCGGTCGCGCCGTCATCCCGGTGTTGCCGAATCCATTCGACACGCTTAGTCTGATGGCGCTTAAGCCAGACGACGCCGTTCTCGATCACGCCGGGGACGATGGCGACGCCGTTGGCTCGCGCGAGCTGCAGGCCGTGGACGATGGTGGCGGTCATGTGCGGCAGCGAGGGTTCCTCCCGGCCGCTGAACCAGCCCCACCCGCCGTCGGCGTTCTGCATCGAGGTAAGGCGCCGCACGCCGTTCTTGACCATGCGCTCGACCTCTTCCTCGTCAAAGACGGGGTTGATGTCCCAGCGCTGCCACTGCTTGGCGCGTTCGACGTCGTCGCCAATCTCCTGCGCGTTGAGGTTCGTGCGCTTCTCTTTGATCGCCTTGAGGTCGAGGCCCATGTCGAGCAGGATTTTTTGGGTGAGCACCGTCGGCAAGAAGCGGTTCAGCGTCTGCTCCGTGCAGCCGTACGGGTAGTTGACGAGATACGGGAGGGCGTCGACCATCGCGCCGGCCAACGTCGGCGAGTAGCGCACCTCGAGGCGCGACTCGTCGATGCGCCGCTCGGCCGGCACGGTGAACGTGATCCGGCCCTGCTCCTCTTCGGGGCGCAGCATGCCGCTGAACGACTCGGTCTTAAGCATGCCGTGCACGTAGACGGGGAACCGCATCTCCATCGCGTCGGATTCCTCGTCGGTGAGCGCCTTCATGCGGATGATGGCTTCGCCTTCACGGAGAACCTTGACGCGCCAATCGACGCGCTCCTCGCCGTTCGCGTCGATGCGAAGCTGCTGCGTCGCCTTGCCCATCAGCTCGAGGCATTCGCCGTCGAGCTCGATGACGGCGGTGACGTCCTTCGCGCTCTCGAGGTAGTTGTGGACGTTGGCTGAGAGCACCACTTCGTCCTTCTCGATGAAGAACCGCGGCGCCTGCATCCGCAGCAGCAGGTTCTTGAACGTGACGACTTCTGCGGTCGCCTCGCCCACCCTCGTGCCGTGGCCGAGGCCCCAGGTCCGGATCTTCCAGCCGGTAAGGTTCTCGGGCATCTGGAATTCGACCTCGGCCATGCCGGTCGCGTCCGTTGTCAGCGCCGCGGTCCAGAACGCGGTATCGGCGAACTTCGTGCGCACCGTCGGCTCGACGGCGCCCTCCGGCCCGGCGGACTCGGCAAACAGAGACAGCGAGCTGCTGCCCTCCTCGAGCTCTACGCTGCTCTCCGATACGTCCCTGAAGTACCACCTTGACTTGTCGCCTCTGGCGCCAGCCCCGGGTCGCACGGCAAAGCTGCCTGTTATGAAGACTGCCCTGCCGGATTCTGCGGCCCATCCGTGGCGCTCCTCCCTGAAGGAGTAGTCCAGGACGACACGGCCGAACACGCCGAGGGTACCCATTCCACTCGAGCCCGGTCCGATGTAACATCGGGACTGCCTCTGGATGCTTGTCTTGGTGTACGTGTGGTGGCTGCGGCGCCACTTCCAGAAGAACTCGCGGATCTCGGCCACGTTCGACCCGCCGGAGATGTACTCGACGGACTTGTCGTAGACGCTCATCACGACCGAGCCGACGAACGGCTCGCCGAAAAAGTCGGTCAGCTTGACCTTGACCTTTGCTTTCTCGCCCGGCTTGTACGACTCGGCGGACGGCACGACCTCGACGTTGAGCACGCGCTGCTCGGGCGGCACGATGATCTCGCGGACCTCGCTGTAGATCCTGCCGTCGCTCACCGTGAACGCCTCGACGAAGAAGTTGGGCATGTCCTTCTTCGTCACGGCAATCTGCTCGACCGCGCTCTTGCCCGTCATGCGGATGATCCTCGGCAGCAGGTAGCTGCCGTTCGCGGGCCGGACGAACAGCACGACCGTGCTGCCGACGCGGTCGGTGTTGATCATCAGGTTGACCGTGTCGCCGTCGCCATACTCGCGCTTGTCCGTGACGAGCTCGAGCTCGTTGAACCGGAAATCCTTTCCGTCGAAGCCCTCGCCGCGAACGACGAAGATGTAGCCGCCCTCGATTGTGTGATCCTTCGCGTCGGTCACCTTGTACGAGAGGCGGTACTGGCCCGCGCGCGAGCCTTTCATCTGCACGTCGGCCACGCCGCGGTCGTTCGTATCGAGCTCCCACGTGCGCACGACGGTCTCGACGGGTTTGTTGTCTTCGTCATAGGTGATGCGCAGCAGCTCGAGCGCGCCTGTGCCCTGCACGGGCTTGTTGTCCAGCGTGCGCGCGGAGAAGCTCGCCTGGACAACGTCGCCGACGCGGTAATGGCCGCGGTCGACCCAGGCGTAGACCTTGAAGGGGCGCCGCGCGACGAGTACCTTGCCCTGGCCGACGATCGTGCGGCGCGATTCGTCCACGACTTCGGCCGTGATGTCATATCGATGGTCCATGTCGCCGTGCACGGCCTTTGCGAGGGCGGTATCGAACTCGACCTCGACCGTGCCGTCGGGGCCGATCTCGACTTCGTTCTGCATCACGACTTCCGGCGGGTCGCGCCGCACGGGCCACCACCAAAAATGCGGCCGCCTGCAGCCCCAATGGTGCCAGCCGGGATACCAGTAGTAGTCGTAGGCGAACCACCAGTAGCCGGGGCCGTAGAACCAGTCCCAGTACGCCCACGGATACCAGTTGGCCGTGTAGCCGTAGCGCAGGACCTTGTACTTGACCGTGGCCTTGGTCACCGGCGCGCCGAAGTAGTACTTTGCCTTGATCGTGGCCGTGATCTTCTCGCCGAGCATGACGGGCTCCTGCGGCGCGTCGATGGTCACCTCGAACTCGGGCTTCTTGTATTCCTCGACGCGGAAGCTGCCGCCGCCGACATCCGGGATGTAGATCGAGTAGACGCCCAGCATCGCCTCGTCGGCGAGCATGAACTCCCCGTCGAAGCCGCCGTACTCGTCGGCCGTGAACTGCTTCGTGAAGACGGCCTCCGCCTTGGGGTTCTTCACGCTGATGCCGAAAGTCTTACCGGCGAACGCCGAGACGTTCTCCTGGTCGTACTGCGCATGCCGCACCCAGAACTTGAACTTCACGGGCTGGTTCGGGCGATAGACGGGCCGGTCGGTGACGACGTAGACCTTTGTCTCCCTATACTGGTGGTCGTACCAGTCCCGGTACCAGACGTTCGAGAAGCCCATGAAGGCGAACCGGCCGCCTTCCGTCCGGGCGATGATGAGGCAGTTGTACTCGTCGGGTAGCTGCTTCTCGTCGACGATGACCTGGCCGTCGGCGTCGCTTGACTCGGCGAAGTTCAGCGTTACAACGTCGTGGTGTGTCTCGCCCGTCTTCTCGTCGCGACGCACCTGCTTGTAGCCGAAGAACTCGACGTTGGCCTTGGCGATCGGCTTGCCGGTCACCGCGTCGGCCACGTAGTAGTAGTTGTTCTTCTCCATCGGCTTTCGGACGATGGCCGTGTCGCTGAGCGAGATGACGATGTAGGTCGAGTTCCCGTCGGCCATCGTCGAGGTGAGCAGGTAGGCGCCCGGCTTCTGCAGCGGCGTGGTGATCGTGATGCGTTTGTCGAAGTGCTTGGGCGGCGGCTCGAGGTCGAGGTCCCACGCGGCGACCTGCTTACCGATGTACTTCTCCCTGTCGTCGTCCAGCAACCGGTACCCGATATCGTCGAGGCGGAGCTTGTTCCCGTCGAGCTTCGGCGGGTTGGATTTCAGGTACGCCTTGATGTCGCCGAGTAGTTGCTCGACGTTGATCTCGTGGGCCTCGAAGCTCACCTTCCGGCCGTTGCGGAAGACGAACGCGAGCGTCGCGCCCTTGCCGGCCGGCTGGGAGATGACTGGCTCGAATCGCCCCCAGTTGCCAAGGATCTGGTCGATCTGCTTCTGCTTCCGGCCCTTGGAGTCGCCGTACTCGTCGATGCTGCGTTTCCAGTACGCGGCCGCTGTGTCGTGCTGGCGCCGGTTCTGGAAGATCTCGGTGAGCATCCCGAGGGCTTGCTCACCGAAGCCCAAGTCGCTCGCGTCGGCCACCTGCTGGAATACGCGGATGCAGTTGAACTCGTCCGGGAGCGTGAAGCGCTTCACGCCGGTGGCGAGCCGGGCGATCGTCTCGGTCTCCGCCAGGGTGTGCACGTCGAACGGCCCGCTCTCGTCGACGCGGCCCGACTCCGGCTGTGTTGCCTGCGCGAGTGGGTAGTAGCCGTAGCGGGCCATCGTCTGGACGCCGAACTGGGCGTGGAGGAACTTCGCGAACTCCATGCGGACCCAGTTCGTCTGGCCCGGGTTGACCTCCATCCGCTGGAGAAGCACCCAGCGCCAGCGTTCGCCGTCGCTCCGGGCCGCCTCGTAGCTCTCCGGCAGGTGGTGGAAGATGGGGTTCCCTTCCGCGTCGACGGGCGCGCCCGCGTTCCCGTAGCGGTAGTAGCCGTGGTAGTAGCCTTCCTCGTAGTCGGGCAGTGTCGTGAGGTCGCTCAGGTACTGGAGCCGCCACGCCGCGCCGTAGCCGCGGTCGCCCAGCAGTATTTGCGCGAACCGCAGGTAGAACCAACCGACGCCCGACGTGTCCTTCTCGCCCTTGGTCAGCTTCATGGCTTGCTCCATAAGCTGCAGGGCGCGGACGCGGTCGCGCTCGTAGGCGTTGACCCACTTGCCGCCGCCCCGATGCGGGCCGCGCTCGAACTGGCCGGCGATCATGTAGCCGTTGTGGTCGTGGGTCGTGTAGCTGATTGCCGCCTCCAAGAGCAGCCGCCAGTTCTTCGCGTGGACCTCGACAACCTTCTCGCGGAAGGCGTCGACCTCGTTTTCGCGATTGAGGCGGGACATGCAGATGAGGGCGTATAGGAGGTCGTCGTCGACGAGCTTGGCGTCGTCCTTGCGGTCTAGCGCCAGTTTGCTGAATATCTCGTAGGCCTCCTTGAAGTTGCCGTCCTTGTACAGCTTGCCAGCCGTCTTGCGCTGGGTTGCCATGTCGGCCTCCGGCGCAAGCACCGCCGCGCCGACGCAGCACACAAGACCCAGGGCGAGTGCAAGAAGAAGGGCTTTCGGGCTTCCACGCATCGTACCTACTCCCTGATTCCACATCGTCAGGCTCACTGCCACTCAGCCTGTTGGATACACAACACGGGAGAATGTTCCCAGCAAGAGCGGCTCCCGTCAACGGCCGTCATCTGCGCGATCGAGATAGCGGCACAAGCATAGCGCGTTCCGAACGAGTCCGCTGGTCGAGCTGCCGTCCTAGAGCGTGTTTTTGGCGAAGTCGACGGCGTTGCGGAAGATGGCGAGGCCGGGGGCTTCGTCGGGAAGCGGGGCGCGCGTCCAGCGCGGGTGCTGGGTCGGGAAGATGTGGCCTTCGGGGTGCGGCATGAGGCCGAAGATCCGGCCCGTGGGGTCGCAGACGCCGGCGATGGCGTCGACCGAGCCGTTCGGGTTGAGCGGGTAGTCCGTTGTAGGCGTACCGGTCTCGGTCGCGTATTGAACGACGACTTGCTGCTTGGCGATCAAGGCGGCCTGCACGTCCTTATTCGCCGGCACGAACTTGCCCTCGCCGTGGCGGACGGGGAAGTACAGGTCGTTACAGCCCTTGGTCCAGATACATGGGGAGGCCGGGTTCACGTGGAGGTTGACCCAGCGGTCCTCGAACCGGCCCGAGTCGTTGAAGGTGAGCGTCGCGTCCTGGGTGCCGTTGGGCGAGACGCCGGGCAGGATGCGCATCTTCACGAGAACCTGGAAGCCGTTGCAGATGCCGATGATGAGCTTTCCCGCAGCAACAAACGCGTCAAGCTGCTCGCGCAGGGTGTGGGCGCACTTGGCGGCGAGCACCTTGCCCGAGGCGATGTCGTCGCCGAACGAGAACCCGCCCGGAAACGCCAGGATCTCGTAGCGCTCGAGCGAGTCGTGGCCGTCGATCAGGTCGTTGACGTGCACCCGGAAGGCGTCGGCGCCGGCCATGCGGAAGGCGTGGGCGGTCTCGTAGTCGCAGTTGATGCCGAAGCCGGTCAGGATGCACGCGCGGACGGCCATCAGACCACCCCCCTAAGCGGCGCCTGCCACGCCTCTTTGAGCTGATCGATCGGCGCGTCGATCACGGGCCGGACGCCGAAACCTTTGACGAGGAGGCGCGGCTCGGCCGTGACCGTGCCGATGCTGGCGTGCGGCACGTCGCTCAGCGTTGTCTCGAAGCTGCGCTGGTGGCGCGGATCGACGGTGACGACGAACCGGCTCTGCGACTCGCTGAACACCAGGAAATCCTCGCGGGTGACGCCTTCGTTGGGCACCCGCTCGAGCTCGAGCTTCATGCCGAGGCCGCCGGCGAACGCCGTTTCGGCCAAGGCGACGCCGAGGCCGCCGTCGGAGCAGTCGTGGCACGAGCGCACGAGGCCGCGCGCGATCGCGTGCGCGAGCGCCCGGTACAGCTTCATCGCGCGCAGCGCCTCGACCTTCGGAACGCTCTGGCCCACGACGCCGTGGCGCGCGTAGTACTGCGAGCCGCCGAGCTCGTTGCGCGTGATGCCGAGCACGTAGACGAGGTCGCCGTCGGCCTTCGCGTCGCTCGTGACCGCGCAGCGCACGTTGTCGACGACGCCGAGCGCCGAGAACAGCACGGTCGGCGGGATCGAGATCGACCACTTGCCCAGCTTGTAGTCGTTCTTCATGCTGTCCTTGCCGGAGATGCACGGCACGCCGTAGGCGACCGTGTAGTCGTACAGCGCGCGGCACGCGCGGACGAGCTGCGCGAGCTTGTACTCGCCGTCGGGCGTCTTCTCCGACTGGATCGGGTCGGGCCAGCAGAAGTTGTCGAGGCCGGCGATCCGATCGGGCCGGCCGCCGACAGCGACGATGTTGCGCACGGCCTCGTCGATGGCGCAGGCGACCATGTGGTACGTGTCGATGTCGCCGTACCTCGGGTTGATGCCACACCCGACGGCGATGCCGCGGTCCGAATCGTAGAGCGGCCGCAACACGGCGGCATCGGCTGGTCCGTCGTTGGCGACGCCGCAGAGCGGCTTCACCACGCTCATCGACTGCACTTCGTGGTCGTACTGGCGGATGACGGGCTCCTTGCTGCAAATGTTGAGCCGCCCGAGCATGGTGACGAGCGCATCGGTGCAGTCGCGCTGCTCGCCGATCTCCGGCTCCGCGTAGTGAGGCGGGAGCCATGTCGCCCGGAGCTCCATCGTCGGGCAGCCGTTGTGGAGGAAGTCCATGTCGAGGCAGCCGACCGATTCCCCGTTATACTTAATATGGAATTGGCCTGAACTCGTGTACTGACCGAGAACGGTGGCCTCGACACCGCGCCGCGTCGCGAGCTCGAGGAACTCGTCGAGCTTCTCGGGCGGCACGCCGATCGTCATCCGTTCCTGCGCCTCGCTCAGCAAGATCTCCCACGGGTCGAGACCGGCGTACTTGAGCGGCGCGTCGGCGAGCTCGAGCTCGGCGCCGCCGCTCAGGCGCGCCGTTTCGCCCACGCTCGACGACAGGCCGCCGGCGCCGTTATCGGTGATAAGGGTGTAGAGCCCCTTGTCACGCGCTTCGAGCAGGAAGTCGAGCATCACTTTTTGGGTGATCGGGTCGCCGATCTGCACTGCGCTCGTCGGCGATTTCTCGTCGATCTCGGCCGAGGAGAACGTGGCGCCGTGGATGCCGTCCTTGCCGATCCGCCCGCCGACCATGACGACGGCATCGCCCGCGTTGGCGACCTTCACGGCGGCGTCAGCCTCCCCTACCCTCGACGGGATCAGGCCGCCGGTGCCGCAGAACACGAGCGGTTTGCCGATGTAGCGCTCGTCGAAGAGGATCGCGCCATTCACGGTCGGGATGCCGCTCTTGTTGCCGCCGTGCTCGACGCCGAGGCGCACGCCGTCGAAGATGCGTTTCGGGTGGAGCAAGCGCGGCGGGATTTCGCCCTCGTAGTCGGGCGGACCAAAGCAAAAGACGTCCGTGTTGAAGATCAGGCGCGAGCCGAGGCCCGTGCCGGCCGGGTCGCGGTTGCACCCGACGATGCCGGTGAGCGCGCCGCCGTACGGGTCGAGGGCCGACGGCGAGTTGTGCGTCTCGACCTTCATCACGAGGTTCCAGTCGTCGGTGAACTTGATAATGCCGGCGTTGTCGTGGAACACGCTTACGAGCCAGTCGATTCGCTCGGCGATCTTCTTGGTCGCGCCGCGCACGAACGTATTGAAAAGCGAGTGGATCAGTTCGGCTGTACCGTTCTCGCTGCCCGGCGTGAGTTCTGTTGTGCGGTAGTCAATCGTCGCATTGAAGATCTTGTGCTTGCAGTGCTCCGACCACGTTTGGGCAAGGCACTCGAGCTCCACGTTGGTCGGGTTGGCGTCGAGGCCGAGCGCCTTGCGCTTCGCGATGATTTCCGGCCGGCGGTAGTGGGCCTGGATCGTTTTCATCTCCTCGAGAGCGAGCGCCAGGATTCTCTCGGTGCTGATGCGCATGAGCTCGTCGTCGGACACTTCGAGATCGATCGTCCGGACCTGCGGCTTGTGGGCGATCTCGACCTTCGGCACGTCGAGCGGCGCCCCTCTCAGGCGTCCGTATTCGCCGGCACTGAGCACGCGCCAGCGCTGAATGAGGTCGTTGGCAATAAGGCCCGAGGCGATCCGTTCCGCATCTTCGGCGCTGTGGCAGCCTTTCAGGAGATATTGCCTCGAGGTGTAGACGCGGATGTCGCGCTGGGCGGCGCTGGGGATGACGTCGCGGATGGCGGCAACGGACGTATGGCCCACGTTGTCGGTCACACCGGGCCGGAAGCCAACCTCGATGAGGTAGTCGAACTCCTTGGGGAGCGGGCCGTCAGGAGACGGTGCGTTGACCGACGAGACCTGGATAACGGGGTCGGTGAAGAGCTCGGCGCGCAGTTGCTGGAGTTTGTCAGCGCTGAGATAGCCGACGATCGTGTAGACTTCGACGATCCGGACGTTCGCCAGCTCGATCCCCAGATGCTCGGAGACCTTGTGCCGGATGGTCTCGCCGGGCGCGTCGCGCACCTCGGGCTTCAGGGCGACCTCGATCCGATGCGCCATGGCGTTCCGTTCCTCCTGCTCACAAGAGGCTGCAGCCTAGCAAACGAGACAACCGAGGTCAACGGGATTGGGTCCGCGAGGCGCCAGCCGCCCGGCTCCGGCGCGTGGATGCTGTCGCACAGAGACCCTGGCCCGCTGCCGGGCGATGAGGCGTTTCTTGGCGACGGCCTGGGGCCACGCTACACTGTGCGGGTCGCGGAGCGCAGCGACATAGCTTCTCGAAGGAGCATCATATTGTCGTGGCTGGCCGAGGAGGTCGAGCCGCTGTATGCGTCCGGCCAGGGCCGGCCGAGCATCGACCCGGAGGCGGCCGTGCGACGCTTCAGCGTCGCGTAAGCTGTTCCTTCGGAACAGCCGTGCGGCTGATGCTGGCGGGGTTTTTCGAGGGCATCGTGCATGACCGCAAGCTGTTGCGCCAGGCGCAGGTCAACGTGGCGATTCGCTGGTTTTGCGGCTACGGGCTCGACGAGGCGCTGCCTGATCACAGCAGTCTGACGCGCATCCGTCAGCGCTGGGGGCGGCGCGGTTTCGGCGCATCTTTGAGCGCCGGTTGTGGAACGTCTCGATCCAGGCCCATCTGACCGCGGTGGCCATCAACCTCAAGCGGCTGGCGCGGGCCGTGTGCGGGCTGCCGGCCAAGGCGGCCCGTCGTCGTGTGCGTTCTCCTGCGCGCGGGCTGTTTGGCCTGCTCGCTCAGGGTCTCAGGCGCCTCTGCCCGGCCTAAAACAGCCAACAAACAAGGAGTTTTTCAACAGGCCCTGACGCCCGTGGCTACATCACGTGGTCCCCTGCGGGGACTCGGTTGTCCTCTCACTTCACGCCTTTATGAGGGAATTGACTTCTGCCACGGGCTGCTAGCGGGGGAGCTGAGCCTATGTTATCCTAGCTAGGGCAGCGAGCGCGCAGGCGCGAGGCAGGCGATTATGAACGGGAAGTACCGCGTGGCCAAAGTGGCCGCGGCGATCATCGTGGTCGTGGCGGCCATGTTCGTTGTCCTCCGCACGTGCCAGAGCGGCGAGGAAGTAGGACCGCCGAAGCGCGCGGCACGGCTGGCGGCCGTCGCGGGCATGTTCTATCCCGGCGAGGCCGAGGAACTGCGCCGGACCGTTCGGCAGCACCTCGACGCTGCGGAACCGAAGGAACTCGGCGAGGTGCGGGCGCTTGTCGCGCCGCATGCGGGGTATCCGTATTCGGGGCCGGTGGCGGCGTTCGGTTTCAAGGCGATCGCGGGCCGGCAGTACAAAACCGTGATTATCATGGGACCGTCGCATCGGTACCCGCTGCGGGGCGCGTCGATCCCCAACGTCGAGGGGTACGAGACGCCGCTCGGCACCGTTCCGTTGTCGCCGTTGGCCGACGCGCTGCGCCGGGAGAAGGTTTTCGACGACGTGCCGGACGCGCACGCGGAGGAGCACTCGATCGAGGTCGAGCTCCCGTTCCTCCAGGTCGTGCTCGGCGAGTTCGAGCTCGTCCCGATCCTCGTCGGCGACGCCGACGCCGAGGCGATGGCGACCGCGATCCTCAAGCACCTCGACGACACAACGCTCATCATCGCGAGCTCGGACCTGAGCCACTACATGCCGTACGATGTGGCGAACCGGTTCGATGCGTTCACTGTCCGCACGATGGCCGAGGAGGATGCCGAGCTGATCGAGCTGTGCCAGGCGTGCGGGAAGGCGCCGATCGCGACGCTCCTGCGGATCGCTCGAAAAAGGGGCTGGCACCCGCACGTGCTCGACGCGCGCAACAGCGGCGATACGGCCGGCGACAAGAGCCGGGTGGTCGGCTACTGCTCGGTCGCGTTCACGAAGGAGGAGGAGCCGTTTGAGCCGCCCGAACGGAGCTCCGGGCCGCTGGACGAGGATGAGCAGAAGACGCTGCTCGAGCTCGCGCGCGCGTCGCTCGAAGCGGCTGTCAAAGGCGAGCCGGCTCCTGCGCCAGACGAGGACGAGCTACCAGAGAATCTGCGCCGGCGGGGCGGCGCGTTCGTGACGCTGACGAAGCACGGCGAGCTGCGCGGCTGCATCGGCCACATCCTGCCGTACGACACGCTCTGCGAGAGCGTGATTGGGAACGCGGCGGCCGCGGCGCTCCAGGATCCGCGGTTCCCGCGCGTTCGCGAGGCCGATCTCGACGAGATCCACGTCGAAGTGAGCGTGCTCACAGTGCCGCGCTGCCTGACGGCCTCGTCGCCCGATGAGCTGCTGAAGAAGCTCGAGCCGGGCAAGGACGGCGTCTACCTCGTCGTGGGCCCGTACACGTCAACGTACCTGCCGCAGGTGTGGGAGGACCTCCCCGACAAGGCGACTTTTATGGCGCGGTTGAGCATGAAGGCCGGCCTGGGCGCAAGCGCCTGGAAGAGCTCGGCGGCACGCGTCTTTATCTACCACGCCCAGGTGTTCGAGGAAGAGCAGGGCGAGCCGACCGAATGAGCATCGGCGTTTTTCGCACGCGCCGCAACGCGCTCGTGTTCGTCTCGATCACGGCGCTCGGCGTCTCGTCGATTATCACCCAGCTCACCGTCATGCGCGAGCTGCTGAGCCTGTTTGCGGGCAATGAGCTTGTCGTGGGCGTCGTGCTGGCAAACTGGCTGCTGCTCACGGGCGTCGGCTCGGCGCTCGGCAAGCTATCGCAGCGCTTCCGCCGGCCGCTCGTGTGCCTCATGGCGTTGCAGGTGTTCGTCGCGCTCATGCCGCTCGCGCACGTGCTGCTCATTCGCGGCCTGCGCAACGTGGTGTTCATCCGGGGCGAGGCGATCGGCTTCGCCCGCATCGTCTCGTCGACGTTCCTGCTCCTTGTGCCGTACTGCCTCGCCGCCGGCTTCGTCCTGACGTTTGCCGCGACGCTCCTCAAGCTGGGCGACGAGCGGCGTGCGCCCGGCCAGATCTACGTGCTCGACACGATCGGCGACATCGTCGGCGGCTGCCTGTTCGCGTTCGTCCTCGTTTACGTGCTGACCACGTTCACGAGCCTCTACGTGCCGTGCGCGATCAACCTTGCGTGCGCCGTGGTGATCGCGCTCGAGGCGGGCCGACGTTGGCTCGTCGCCGTGCCCGTTGCCGCGGCGATCGGCGTCGCTACGCCAGGTCTCCTGACTAAGCCGGAGCTTGCGACGACGCGGTGGCTGCACGAGGGCGAGGAGGTGATCGAGCGGCGTGAGTCGCGCTACGGCAGCGTCGTCGTCACGCGCGTGGCCGACCAGCTCCAATTCTACCAGAACG
The DNA here is from genome assembly GCA_964500825.1 of uncultured Verrucomicrobiota bacterium. Classification (GTDB taxonomy): domain Bacteria; phylum Auribacterota; class JABMQX01; order JAFGEW01; family JAFGEW01; genus CAYUZG01. The sequence goes on from CAZCQN010000037.1 coordinate 21,178, forward strand.
GCGTGCTGCTCTTTTACACGCACAACGATATGGCGAACGAGCGTGCCGTGCACTTCGCCATGGCCCAGCACGACGGGCCGAGGCGCGTGCTGCTCATCAGCGGCGGCGCCGCCGGCACGACGAACGAGATTCTCAAGTACCGGAGCGTCGAAGCGATTGATTACGTCGAGCTCGACCCGCTCATCATCCGGCTCGGCACCGAGTACACGGACAGCCTCGATGATGCGCGCGTCCACCCGATCATCGGCGACGGCCGCCTGTACGTTCGGACGACGCCGCGGCAGTACGACGTCGTGATCCTCGACCTGCCGACGCCGGACACCGCGCAGCTCAACCGCTTTTTCACGCGCGAGTTCTTCCGCGACGTCAAGCAGCGCTGCATGCCGGGCGCCGTTGTGTGCGTGCCGATCCGGGGTGCGGCCAACTACCTCGGTGGCGCGCTGGTGGACCTCAACGCGAGCCTGTACGTGACGTTGAAGGACTCGTTCGGCAGCATCGCCATCATCCCCGGCGAGACGCACCTGTTCCTCGCATCGGACGGGCCGCTCACGACGGACGCCGACGAGATCGCCGCGCGGCTCAAAAACCGCGGCGTCGAGAACCGCTACGTGAACGAGTATTTCTTGGCCGACCTGCTCAATCCGCAGCGAGTCGAGTACGCGCGCGACACGATCGAGACGGCCGCGAGGACGGCGCCCGTCAACCGCGACTTCGCGCCCGTCTGCTATTTCTACGCGATTCGCTACTGGCTCTCGGAGCACAAGGTGCGGCTCGGCGTGTTCGG
>CAZCQN010000038.1:0-17988 GCA_964500825.1 uncultured Verrucomicrobiota bacterium
GGCGACAGAAGCATTCCGAAGCAGATGGAGATTCTCTGGCGCCGGCAGGGTTTTTCAGCAGCCTGCTAGCGGGCGTCCACGCCGGTCGTTACACGCTTCGGCTCATCTCGCGCTTGAGCGTGGCGACGACGTCGGCGACGATCCTCTTGAACGCGCCCTTGATCTGCATGCCGGCCATCGTGGCGTGTCCGCCGCCGCCGTAGCGCTTCGCGACGGCCTCGACGTCAAACGATCCCTTCGAGCGCAGGCTGACGTTGACGGTGCCGCGCGCCAGGTGGCGGAAGAAGGCGATCACGTCGACGGCCTCGAGTTGCCGGACGAAGTCGATGAAGAACTCGGTGTCCTCGGGGTCGACGCCGGTGCGCTCGGCGTCGGCGTGCGTCACGGCGAACCAGGCGAGCCGGCCGTCGAGATCGGTGTGCAGCGTGTGGAGGGCCAGGCCGAGGAGCTTGGCTTGCGCGAGCGTGTTGCGCTGGTAGATGAGCTCGTTGATGCGCGTCGGGTCGATCTTGTGCTTGAGCAGCTCGGCCGCCATCAGGTGCGCGGCCGGCGTCGTGTTCGGGTAGGTGAAGGTGCCCGTGTCGGTCACGAGCGACACGTACAGCGCCCGCGCGCAGGTGCGGTTGAGCCGGACGCGCTGCGCGGCGAAGAAGTCGAACAGCATCTGACCGACGCACGAGGCGGACTCGTCGACGATCGCCACGTCGGCAAACGTGCCGCGGAAGACGTGGTGATCGATGGCGACCTTCACCAAGCCCGGGCGGTCGCACAAAACACTGAGCGCGCCGAGCCGGTGGCGGTAGCTGCTGTCGAGGCTGATGAGCACGTCGTAGCCGTCGTAGGCGCCGGCCTCGAGCGCTTGCGGGTCGACGGTCTTGATCACGCGGCGGCGGTCGAGGAAGGCGAGCTTCTCCGAGATGGGCTCATGGTTGAGGACGAGCACCTCCTTGCCGCGCCGGCTCAGGTAGCGGTGCATGACGAGCTCGCAGCCGATGCCGTCGCCGTCGGCGCGCGTGTGCGTCGTGAGCAGGAACCGGCGGTGCGTCCGGCAGATGTCGAGGAACGGCTCCCACGCGGCGGGCATGGCTAGTCGAGCTCGATCTCCAACCCCTCGAATGCGGCGCGGGAGTTGGGGAAGTTCTTTTTGGCGATCTGCTCGATGCGGGCCACCGTGTCGTCGTCGTGCTCGGGGTCGTGGTGGAACAGGATCAGCTCGTTGACGCCGGCGCCTTCGGCCACGTCGGTGGCCATCCGGACGGTGCTGTGGCCCCAGCCCTGTTTGTTCGAGACGGTGCCGTGGTATTCCTCATCGAGGTACTGGCTGTCGTGGATGAGCAGATCGGCGCCGCGCGCGAACTCGATCAGCCGCGCGTTCGCCTCGGGCGAGCCCTCGACGTCGGTGGCGAACACCATCCGCTTGCCCTTGTAGGCGATGGCGTAGTTGAAGATCCCGCCGCCGGGGTGGTTGGCGCCGCGCGAGATGCTGATCGTGGCCAAGCCGTCCGCGCGCTCGTTGGGCACGTCGTCGTTGGCCACGACGCGCGGCTCGCGCTTGGCGACGTCGAGCAGGATGGTATCGAGCTCGGTGATGTCCGTGATCGTCTTGGTCGATCTCATCTCCTCGAGCGTGACCGGGAAGTACGGGGGCAGCATCTCGTGGATGAGGATCTCTTTGAGGTCGAGCGAGAGCGATTTCGGCCCGAAGATGTACAGCTTGGTCGAGTTCTTATACGCCGGCTTGAAGAACGGCAATCCCTCGAGGTGGTCGTGGTGGGTGTGCGTGAAAAGCAGCGTGGCCGTGAGCGGCTCGGGGCCGTCCGTGTCGAGCTTACGGCCGAGGTTGATCAGGCCCGTGCCGGCGTCGAGGATCACGAGTGCGCCGTCGAGCTCGGCCGTCACGCAGGTGGTATTCCCGCCGTAGGTGAGCACCTCGCGACTGGGCACGGGGTAGCTGCCGCGCACGCCCCAGAAGGTGACCTTGAACATGACGGGCTCTCCTTGCCGCTTCGGTTTCGCCCCGTCAGCCTCGCCCCGCCTCAACGGCGGAACAGGTTCTTGAGCACGAACATCACGTTCGCGCGGCGCTCGCGCAGCCGGCGCAGGAAGTACGGCAGCCAGTGCGTGCCGAACGGCACGTAGCAGCGCACGCGGTAGCCTTCGTCCGCGAGCTGGCGCTGGAGCGCGTTGCGGATGCCGAAGAGCATCTGGAACTCGAACTGGTCCTTGCCGATCCCGTTCCTGGCGACGAGCTCCTTGCACTCGTTGATCAGCTTCGTGTCGTGCGTGGCGATCGCCGGGTCAGTGCCCTCCTCGAGCAGCAGGCGCATCAGCTTGCTGAAGTTCGCGTTGACGTCGCGCTTGTTCTGGAAGGCAACCTGCTTCGGCTCCTTGTAGGCGCCCTTGCACAGCCGCACTGCGACACCGGCCTCGTTGAGTTTGCGGATGTCCTCCTCGCTCCGGTACAGGTACGCCTGGACGGCGGCGGCCACGTTGGAGTTTTCAGCATGCAGCGCGTGGGCGATGTCGAACGTCTCCTGGGTCACGTTGCTGCCTTCGATGTCGATACGGACCCAGTTGCCGACCCGGGCGGCGGCTTGCACGACGCGCCGGACGTTGTCGAGGCAGAACTGCTTGTCGATGTCCAGGCCCATCATCGTGAGCTTGACCGAGACGTTCGAGTCGACCTTCTCCTGGGCGATGCGCTCGAGCAGCCCGATGTAGGCGTCGGCGCACCGGGTCGCCTCGTCGCGGTCGGTCACGTCCTCGCCCAGGATATCGAGCGTGGTGCAGATCTTCTGCTCGTTGAGCTTGCGGACGGCGGCCATGGCGGTATCGGCCGTCTTGCCGGCCACGAACCGGCGCGCCATCAGAGTCAGAAGCCCCATGAAACAAGCCTCTTACGGTCTCAGCCGACCGGCTGCCTCCCCGGTCCGCGTGCCAGACACCCTAGCAGCGCTGTGGCGCCGCTTCAAGCCATTTCGCGAGGGCAAGTCCGCAGGGCAGCGGCATACAAGGAGCGGCGTCCCCTCGGGACGATACGCCACGGCGCGCCTGCGAGCGGGTCCGGCCTCACGCCGTCGGCTAGATCATCCTCGCGCGGCGCTCGACGTTGGCCCGATCACTTGGCCCTCACTGTTCGTTGCGCCGTGGGGCTCCAAATGGCGGGTGGGCGACCAGAAGACGCCAAGAAGACGTAGGGCCGAACGGCCACAATGAGGAGCTTCGAGGTGACACGCTGCAAACGCGGCTAACTCGAAGTCTCTCTCGATTGTTTTGTTACGCCATTGTCAAAGACAGACGTATAGCGAATAGCGTCAACTGGGCACACATTCAAGCAACGCGCACAACTGAAACAATCTGCTGGTAACCTCTTGCCGTATACGCGACCTTTCGCGGCCTCCAAAGGGCATGCCTTTATACAGAGGCCGCATTCGGTACACTTATCTTTGTCAATTCGGACACGGATGATGCTGACTCGCTCAGCGATCCAGGAGATCAATCCAAAAGGGCAAATGAACTGACAGAAAGGACGGTAAACAATGAATGATCCCAATGAAGCAAGGATCACCGTCAGTAGGATAGTGACGGTCTCAAAATCGAGATTGAACAGATTAAAAGGATTAAGCTGGTGATAAATGACCGTTCCCTTACGTCCTCCGATAATACCAAATAGAATAAGTAGCATGGCTGCGAGAAGACCTGCTCGGATTGTGTTTGTCAAGACAAATGGCAGCTTCCGTTGTTTGATCCTGTGCAGAACGGGAATGCTATATATCAGCTCCTGAAGAGCGCCAAAGGGACACGCCCAGCCACAAATCATCTTATTGCCGACAACAGCGAGAGCAATGAAGACAAGGAAGGCGAGCACCTTAGCCAGTGGATCAGGGTACAGCCCCACCATCGATTTGAAAACCTTGACTGCCCCCTCCATGGGGTTGGGTGATTTTCCCAACAGAAATCCAGCAACGATTACAGAAAGCATGAGACAGACCATGTAGGGTGCCCGCGGATACCAGACACTCCTGTGTTCAACATCGGACAAGTCCGGCCGTCCCAGCCTAACGAGAAAAACGAGGCCACCGAGAACTAGTGCTGCATACACGTAGTACTTGAGCATAGTATCACGATGCGAAAGAAGGTGTGCCGCAGCATGCTGCAGTTCTTCAGGTGTAACACCTAATGCTTTGACAGGTGTGCCTTTGGAAACATCGAGCGGCAGCGTGAGTTCGCGGGCAAGGGCTTTACCTGTAACGCCAAGTTGTGGAGCAAGATCCGTGATGGACATGTCGGTGGTGAAATCGATTGTCTCTTCTGGCTCGCGTGATGAATTCAGCACAGCAGCAACCACGATGATTGAAAGCACGGCGACGACAGTTGCAGACAACCACATCCGTTGTTTGAAAGAGCTTTGTGTAAACCAAGAATACGTATTCATCCTGTGCGTCTTCTCCATATGTTGGCATAACTCTGTCTGCGTAAGGAGTTCCCGTGTCGTCTTGCTCTTCTGCCAACCTCTTTCATGTCAGATGCTGACCGCCTTGCTCTCCATGAGACGCGCCGGTCTTATGGAGGCTGTGCAAGCCGGATGAAAGCGTATGCACCGGGCTAGGCACGCCATGGCCCCCCTTGCTCAGCAGATGTGTGCAGATCATGGTCGTGCTGACGTCCTTGTAACCGAGCAACTCGTGAATGGTGCGGATATCGTAGTCGGCCTCAAGCAGGTGTGTGGCGAAGGAATAGCGGAAGGTATGACAGCCCACATGCTTGACAGCAGTCGTCTTGCTGACCGCCTCCTCGATTGCCGATTGGAGGATCGTCTCGTGGGTATGATGGCGGCCTTCCTCTACAGGTGCCCGCTTGCGATCCGAGACTCCTGCCAACAACCACAGGCTACCGTCACACTGACGGCCTGTCAAGACGCTTGGGAGCCATGCGGCCCAACCCCGGTGGTCGGGACAACGATGGGCGTTTCGCCAAAAGGCCGACGCCGCGCGGGTGGTGCGCTCGGATGGTGGACAGAGAGCTTTCCCGGCACACACAGGTATCCGGACGTCGAGGCTTATTCAGCAGCCTGCTAGCCGAGGGGGCCGGTCCAGTTGCTGATTAGGTGCGCCAGCAGGCGGACGCCGATGCCGGTGGCGCCTTTGGGCGTGTAGGGGCGTTCCTTTTCGGTCGTGGCGCCCCCGGCGATGTCCAGGTGCGCCCAGGGGTACACGCCGTCGACGAACTTCCTGAGGAACAGGGCGGCCGTGATCGTGCCGGCGGGCCGTCCGCCGACGTTTTTCATGTCGGCGACGTCGCTGTCGAGTTGCGGCTCGTACTCCTCCCACAGCGGCATCTCCCAGACGCGCTCGAACGTGGCGGCGCCGGCCTTGGTGATGCGCTGAGCGAGCTTGGGCGCCGTGCTGAAGAGCGCTACGGCGTGCTCGCCGAGCGCGACGATGCACGCGCCGGTGAGCGTCGCCAGGTCGATGACGGCCGCGGGCTTGTAGCGCTTGGCCCAGAGCAGCGCGTCGGCCAGGATGAGCCGGCCCTCGGCGTCGGTGCTGACGATCTCGACGGTCTGGCCCGACGCGTAGCGGATGATGTCATCGGGCCGCGAGGCGGTGCCGCTCGGCATGTTCTCGACGGCGGGTATCAGACCGATGACAGGGAACGCGGGCTTGAGCTGGGCGACGACGGCCATCGCGTAGAGCACGGCCGCCGCACCGCCCATGTCGCTCTTCATGTTGACGATATACGCCTGGCCCTTGAGCGAGAGGCCGCCGCTATCGAAGGTCACGCCCTTGCCGATCAGGACGAGCGGCTTGCCCCTGGCTTTCTTGGGCTGGTACTCGACGATGATGAAGCGGGGCGGGTTGTTGCTCCCGGCGCCGACGGCGAGCAAGCCGGCGAGCTTGTCCGTCTCGAGCTGCTTGCCCTGGAGGACGCGGCAGGTGAGGCCGTGCGTGCGGGCGAGCTCGCGGGCCGTGCGCGCGAACGCCTCGGGGTTGAGCTCGTTGCCGGGCATGTTGACCAGGTCGCGCGCGCCGCTCACGGCCTCGGCGACGATGGTGGCATAGCCGACGGCCTTGCGACAGGCGCGCACGTGCGGCGCGGCAACAAGGAGCGTCGCGCTCGTGAGCGCCTTGGCCTCCTCGTCCTTCTTCTTGAACCGGTCGAACCGATACTGGCTCAGCAGAATGCCCTCGGCGAGCGCGCCGGCGATCTCGGGTGGCGGCGTTCGCCTGACGCCGAACGTGTCGGCGGCAACGGCCATCGTCTTCGCGTTCTGGCCGCGAGCAGCCTTCGCCGCGACGGCGGCCGCCTGGCGCGCGTGCTCGAGCGTGACCTTGTCCGACGGGCCGAGACCGACGCAGACGAGCTTGCGCGCCGGGAGGCGTCCGGCCGTGTGGAACGAGACGACCTTGTTGCGCTTGCCCGTCAGCTCGCCGGACTGGAGCGCGTCGCGGACAAGGCCATCGAGCGCGCGGTCGAGCTCGGCGAGCGCTCGCGGCAACGCTCTTGGTTTCTCGGTCAGCGCGCAGACGAGGGCATCGACGTGCACCTGGCTGGGTGATGCGGCGGAGACATCGACCTTCATTGAAACGGTTCCTCCTCTGGACGTGTGCCGACGCGTTCGGAGAGGCATCCACGAACGTGGGAATTATCGCATAGAAGGCAGGCGAGTGCGAACGAATTCGAGGTGGGCCGCCTCGATCTCGACGAGCGCGCGGAACATCTCGCTCCAGTGCGGCTCGTCGTGCCGTGCTGACATCGCACTGTAGAGCGCCACCAGCTCGCGCTTGTGCTCGACGGCGACCTCGAGCGCTTCGAGCAGCTCGTCCTCGGTCTCGGCGGCGAGCTCGATGTCGGTGACGACGTGCTGGAAGAACGTGCTCAGGCTCGGCGAGTGGGCCTTGCACGCGCGTTCGATGATGCCGAGGTGGTCAATGGCGTCGTCGGCGAGGCGGCGGGTCAGCTCGCGGCGGCCCGCGTCGGTCGTGGACGCGTTCACGAGGCGGTACAGGTCGTAGGCGGCCTTCTCTTTGCGGATCGCCTCCCGAATCGTTTCCTTGAGCCCCGACATGACATCCCTCGCTCAGGCGGAGAGTTAGCCGGCCCGATTCGCGGTGTTGAGAAGCGGCGGCGGTCGAAAAACCGGCGCAGAGACCGCTAGTAAGAAAACCCACCAGCGTGCACTCGACCCAACCGCCGCTCTGCCGAGAAATTATATGCGTTCGGGCGCGGCATGTCAAGCGCGCATTCCGTCGGCACGCAGACTTTGGACGATTACGTACCCGCAGCACCGAGCCAAAGTCGCGCGATGCGGTCATGGCCTGGGTGTCGGAGCATCAACAGCCGCGCGCTGGCTATGGCTTCGCGGCCTCGATGCGGTAGCCCACTAAGTGCGCATCCATCTTGTATTGCTCCGCGAAATCGCCGAGGTCGCTCTCGCCCGGGATCGCGCGACTCCTGCCCGTCGGGTGCATCTCGATCACTTGAAAGCCGATCTCGTGCAGCGCGGGCTCGAAGTGAAACCCGAGAGAGTCCGGGAACGTTTTCTTGAAGGTCTCCATTGCGTCCGGCGGCGACTCAGGGGTGGTCCGCACGTCGATATCACCTTCCCACCCGTAGAACGTGCCGCCGGAGCGAAGGACGCGGAACACCTCCTGCAGCGCAGCGTGCCTCGACGGCGTGACATTCGTGAGGCCGTGCTGGCTCACGACGGTCGGCACCGAATCCGGTGCGATCGGCATCTGGGTGGCGTCGAACTGGGCGAAGCGCAGGTTGGGCCAACAGCCCCTGCGCCGGGCGAGCTTCTGCCACTCGCGCAGCGGCCAAAGGCCGAGGTCGTTCATCACGACGCGGGCAGAGGGCTCGAGGTCCAGGAGCAACGGGGCAACACCACCGCCGGGGCCGACCGCAATCTCGACGATGGGCCCGTCGGCTTGGAGGATGCGGCGCACCATGTCTTCAAGCTTGGATCTATCGGCCTTGTAGTTGCGCTCGATGAGCGTGTCCGGATTTTCGACTCCCGCCTTGCGCAGTTCTTCGTTGCGCGCCTCCTCGTCGTCCCACCCGCTCGCGACTTCAGAACGGAATCGCGGGATGCCGTCCTCGACGGGGAACGAGACATCATCATCTTTAGTACGCAGCACACCATCGGTCCAGCGACCGTCGGCGTCGCTCTCGCCCTCGTAGACGAGCGTGCGGTGATCGCCCGGCGTGACAAATTGGATCGAATCATTCATGGTCGGACAAAGCTCCTAGCGCTTCCTGCAGGCCGGGGACGCCTTTGGCGCCGGCAAGGACCTGCAAGCTGGAGTCCTTGAGATCGTCGCCGAACGGCTCGCAACGGCCGCTGAGGCATTGCGCCAAGAACGCTTCGGCGATGGCGTTGAATGACGTTCTGTTCTCGGGCCGAGCGAAGCCGTGGCCCTCGTCGGGGTAGAGCACGTAGGTGACGGGGAGGCCCTCGGCTTGCATCGCCTCGACGATCTGGTCCGACTCGGCTTTCTTCACGCGCGCGTCATTGGCGCCCTGACCGATCAGCAGTGGCCGACAGATACGGTCGACGTACGTCAGCGGCGAGTGCTTCTTCAGGAGCTCCCGGCCCTCCTCGGTCCGGTGGTCGCCGATGCGTTTCGTGAACAGCTCGAGCATGGGCTTCCAGTACGGGGGGACGGACTCCGTGAAGGTGATCAAGTTCGATACACCGAAGAGGTTGACGCCGCAGGCGAACAACTCCGGTGTGAACGTCAAGCCGGCCAGGGTCGAGTAGCCGCCGAAGCTGCCGCCCATCACGGCGACGCGCTTCGGGTCCGCGATCCCGGCATGAATGGCCCATTGAACGGCGTCGACCTGATCCTCGATGATCTTGCCGCCCCATTCGAGGTCGCCGGCATTCACGAACGACTTGCCGAATCCGGTCGACGCGCGGAAGTTCACGCTCAGCACGGCATAGCCGCGATTGGCCAGCCACTGGTGCTCGGAGTTGTAGCCCCAGAAATCACGCCACCACGGGCCGCCGTGTGGCATGAGCACCATCGGCACAGGCTTGTCGGGGATGCCGTCGCCGTTCGAGTCGCTCCCTGGGGGGAGCGAGTAGTACGTCACGAGGTCGAGACCGTCGCGAGACTTGATGACGGTCGAGTGCATCTTCACCAGCGGCAGCGCTTCGAGAGCCTGGCGGTTTGTGAACAGGAAATGGGCCTCGCGTCGCGCGCGGTCATAGAGGTAGTAGCGGGCCGGGCCGTCGTCGACGATGTAGACCACGACCCAAAGCTGGTCGTCGAGGGTGCGGCTTCCGATCTCCATCTCGCCGCTGGAGACGGTGTGCAGGTAATCGACGTCGGCCTGGATTGCCGGGTCGAGGACCTGCCAGCGCTTGCGGTCGTAGACGAACGAGACCGCCTGCACATGCTTCTCGGTCGGATGGCGCATAACGCTGTCCACGTCGGCTTGCGGGTCTGCAGCCAGGACGCGCGCCTTCTTCGTCTTGGGATCGATCTCCACCAGAGCCGACGTGTCGCGCCCGCGGCTGTCGGTCATGTAGATGAGTCGGTTCGCCTTGTCAAAGCCGCGCGGCCAGGTCGTCAGCGTGTCTTCAGTCGGAATGGTGTCCCAAGGCTGCCAGTCCCCGGCAGCATACTCATGGATCTGAACACCGCCATCAGGCGTGTTCTCGTGGGCGTAGCGCACGCGGTAGTCGTCATCGACAGAGACGCTCATGAAGCGGTCGTGTTCCAGCAGCAGCGCCATCTCGCCGGTGAGGATGTTGACGCGGTACACGTCGTGCCACTTCGGGTCCCGTTTGTTCAGACCGACGACCACCTCGTCAGGGCTCTTGTGGCTGATCTCCATCGGCTGGGCCTGTACACCCTCGAAGGGAGTGAGGTCCTTGATCTCGTCGGTGGTCAAATCAACGCTGTACAGCCGCCAGTTCTCGTCGCCATCCTTGTCCTGAAGGTAGAGCAGGTGGATGCCCGTGTGCGCCCACAAGTGGATGCGGATGCCTTGGCCCGTGTCGTGCGTCACCGGGCGCGCGGCGTCGAGGTCCTCGCGCGGCGCCACCCACACGTTGAGCACGCCGTCGAGCGGCGCCAACCACGCCAGGTGCTCGCCGTCCGGGCTGATCTGCACCGCCGCGCGATCGGGATTGCCGAACAGAACTTTCCGCGGAATCAGGGGGACATCATTGCGATTCATCCTGCTTTTCTCCAGTGCCGGTGTGCTTCGTGTGCTTGACTGTGGCGTTCGGGTCGACGTCGAGCGATTCCCCGTACTCGACCGTGCCGATCTCGCAGCCGGGCCCGATCCGGACGACGCGGCCACAAACGGTATTCGCCGTCGTCAGTTCGAGCGAGATCTCGGGTGCCGCGATATTGTTGGCGGTGAGCCGTCGCCGTTGGTGATCGCCCCTGCGTCGATGCGGATCGTCGACGACGCGGACCGTCTTCCCGACCAGCGTGTCCACCGTGCACGGCCCACCGGGCCGAATCTCGACGGCATCAGCGGCCAGCCGCCCGCCGATGTCAAAGACGCCCGATGACGTGAACTTGTTCACGTCGACGTTCTGTTGGATACTGAAGCTGCCGGAGCCGTTAAACACTCGCGCATTGACGCTCCCGCGCACATCGGCCGAGCCCGAGAACGTGATCGCCGTCGCCTGGACGTCGCCGTTGATCGTGGCCGAGCCTGAAACCTCGAGCTCGTCAGTCTCCACGTCCCGCTGCATTTCGGCCGAACCACTGACGAGCGCGCGCTTCGAACGCACGTCGCCGCTGATTGTGGCCGATCCCGACACCTCGAGCCCGTCGGTCTCCAGGTCCTGCCGCATCTGGGCGGAGCCGCTGACGAGCGCGCGCTTCGAGCGAACGTCGCCGTTGACCACGACCGAGCCGGACACCTTGAGCTCGTCGGTCTCCAGGTCCTGCTGGATCTCGGCGGAGCCACTGAAGAGCGCGCGCTTCGAGCGAACGTCGCCGTTGACCGTGACCGATCCGGACACCTCGAGCCCGTCGGTCTCCAGGTCACCCCTGACATTGCCCGTTCCCGACACGTTTGCCTCTTGCGCCGTCGCGCTGCCGTTGATCACTCCCACGCCGTCGATCACGAGCTGCTTGGCCTCGAGGTCCCCGTTGACCGTGCCCACGCCGGAGATCCGAACCGTCCTGTATGTGCCACCGGGCGCCGTGGCAATGCCGCTGAGGTGAAGGTCTCTGGTGGTTTCAGTATTACCCGTCATGTATCCGTCTCCTGTATGCCTGCTACTCGACCTTGAGTGTGACGGTTACCTCGATCGTCACTGGGATCGACATCTCGCCTTCCGCGTTGGGCTTGCCCGAGACGACGTATTCACGCTCAAACGTGGCGTCGACCTGAGCCTCGAGAATCATGCCGGTCTGCTCGTTGATCCGGCCGGTGCCATTCACCCTGCCGGTCGTCTTCTTCCATCGTATGGTGAGGGGGCCCTCCTTGATCGGCTCGGGATCGGGGTCCGACTCGATGTCGCCTTCGTAGACAACCGTGGCGATGCCGTCCTCGCAGGAGGCGAGCGTGCAGGTGTTCTTGACGATCTTCCTCTGGAGCGGGATCGGGGCCCACGAGTCGCCGACGGCTACCGGTTCGTCGGGGCGGAAGCCAGGTAGAAACACCCTCCACAGCTTGTCCTTGAGGGCCTTGTCGGTGACGTTCCTCATCACCTGGTCGGTGATCCGGGCCCGAAGCGTCTCGTCTTCGGGAAGCGCATCCGTGACGGCTTCGCGGATGGCGTCGCCTCCCTCGACCTCCAGCACCTCGCCGTTGGGCGACACCTTCAGTGTGTACGAGCGGCCGATCATGGCCTGGTCGTGAAGGGCCCACAAAGGCGCCTCGTCGGGCGGGTGCTCCGAGTCGTACTCCATCACGCCGGACTGGTCCTCGCGTTTGAAGGCTGTCCGATCGATCGTCACCTTGATTGTGGCGACGCCTTCCTCGTCTACGGCGAGGACCTCAAGCGTCTGCGTTGCTTCGGAGGATTCGGTTCTCTCCACCTCGATCATGCCCTGCCATTCGAGTTGCGTCGACTTCCACGTGACCGTGCACCGGAAGGTCTGGCCCTTCTCGAAGTGAAGGCGCAGGTCGAGCTTCCCCGGCTCGTCGCCAGCGCTCGCCGTCACCGACAAAGCGAGCACGGCAACAACAGCCAGCAAGACAAGTGTGTGTTTCATTGGATCTCCCCTCATTGTCGTGAAGTTCTTTCGAGCGTGACGATCCTCTCCATGCTCGACACAGGCCGCCGCTTCACTGCCTTTTGGCGGGCTAGCAGTCCCCAAGGCACGTGGGCGGCACGAACCGGCCCCTACTCACAGAAGACGCGAACTTCCTCCCCATCCGCCGATTCGACGTGAACCTGGAGCTCGCTCAGCGCGTCAACGAGCTCATCCCCTTCGAGCCCGGCGAGCTTCGAGAAGTTGAGTCCGGACTTGTTGATGGCTTCCGATGCCCCCTCTGGCAAGAGTGACCCGAGCTTGAGCCCGGTTCTGATCAAGCTGAACGGCACCCTGACGTTGACATTGTCGCCATCCTCGCTTTCGACGACGACGCGGAGGTACCGGACCTTCCTCGGCTTGGCGTCGTCGGGCGCTTGCGGCTCGACGGGCAGCAAGTGGGCCGTGTGCTGGCCGGCATCGCCGGGCCCTTCGATCTGGCGTGCGGCCGGCGCGATCGGGCCGACTTTGTCGAGCAGGGCAGACGCCTCCTCGACGGAAACCTTCCCACTCGCGACCATCTCGAGGATCTTCTTCTTCGGTTCGTCCATCGTTTCTGTCCCTTTCAGTCGCTATTGCTTGTTGTCGTTTTCTCAAAGAAGCCCGCGGCGACGCCTTCCGCACCCGCCAGAGCCACGCTCGCCGGCTATATCCATTTCAGGTACACACGGTGTCCTTCGCCCCGGACCGAGATCGTCATGCCCCGCATGGCAACGAGGAGGAAAACGATCACGTGCCAGTTCCGCAGGAGCCGGTACTTGCGGTTCCGCGCAGAGGCGCCAGCGCCGAAGCCGATTGCCCAGCACAGGGGCAACACGGCAAGCGCAATCGCCCAGAGCAAGATCCAGGGGATGACCAGCACGAGCCGGTCGACTCTTAGGAGGAGGAAGGTCGACGGGAACGATGCCGGGACGACCGCGTGGCGCATCAGAGCTCCTCCAGCGCTTGCTTCACGTCGATCTCGCCCGCCTCGAGCTTGCGCAGAACGTCATCGACCTCACGGGCTCTTTCTGCCTGAGCCTTGACGTGCTTCTTGACGTGGGTCCTGACGCGCTTGCGGACGCCCTCGCGGATGTGCTTGCCCAGGTCCTTGAGCGGTTCCAGCTTCCGGCGAATCTCGCCCCCGATGGAACTCCACGAATCGTCATCAGTCGAGTTGGGAGGCGCCATCGCCTTGTCAAGCTGCTCGACAAGCCCCTCGAGGCGGTTGCGCGCCGTCGGGTAGCTGACCCCAAGGCTCTCCTGCAGGCTCTTGATCGAGCCGTAGCTGCGGATGAAGGCGATCGCCATCGCCTGGTCCTGGCTGCTGAGGCGCGCCAGCGGCGACACGTCGAACTCCCCCTCGAGCCGGACGTTGCAGCGTCCGCACAGGCAGACCACGGGCGTCATCGGCTTCCCGCATTCGGGGCACTTGGCATTCGAAATATCCATAGCCACCTCCACAAATCTGCGCGATACTACTCCCCGGCCTTCACTTTGTCAAGTCGTTATTTCATTTGTTTGCGCCCCACCTGGACGACCTCCTTAGGCACGCAAGACACGCCCCGGAGGGGCGTCACGTGAGTAGCTCCGGGTGAAACCCCGAGATCCGGGTGTCCGGCAACACGCCTCCAACCCTGAAGGGGCCGAACTCATGTCGCAGACGCCGCGCGTGTCCAGCCCCGTTGGGGCTGTGGTGGTTGCGGTCGGGTCCCTCACCTCCGGGTTCCACCCGGAGCTACTCACATCGCGCCCCTGCGGGGCTCGCGGTTCCGTGCACGTGGTTGGCTTGTCGAGCGCTTACGCCCGGGGGTCTTCGGCTCAGGCCGACCGGTTGCCCTTGAGCAGGTCGATGAACTCCTGGCGGGTCTCGCGGTGGGTGCGGAAGGCGCCCAGCATGCAGCTCGTGGTGGCGAAGGCGTGCTGTTTCTGGACGCCGCGCATCGCCATGCAGAGGTGGTAGGCCTCGATGACGACGGCGACGCCCATCGGCCGCAAAAGATCGTTGAGCGTGTTGGCGATCTGGGTTGTGAGCCGCTCCTGGAGCTGGAGGCGGCGGGCGAACATGTCGACCACGCGCGGGATCTTGCTCAGGCCGATTACACGCCCCTTGGGCAGGTAGCCGACGTGGCACTTGCCGTAGAACGGCAGCAGGTGGTGCTCGCAGAGGCTGAACAGCTCGATGTCCTTGAGCATGATGATCTCGTCGTAGTCTTCTTCGAACAGGGCGCCGTTGACGATCTCGTCGAGGTTCGCCCGGTATCCCTTGGTCAGGAACCGCAGCGAGCTCTCGACGCGCTCGGGCGTCGCCTTGAGACCCGGGCGGTCGGGGTCCTCGCCCAGTTTCACGAGCAGCTCACGAATCAGCTTCTGCATCGGTCTCAGTCGGCTCCTTCTCCTCGGTACGTGGCGATGTTCGTGTCGGTCTCGGCGACCCGGACCTCAACGAGACGGCCGGGCGCCACGTTCGGATCGAGGCACTTCCAGATGGCGACGGCGATGTTCTCGGCGGTCGGCACGAGGCCGCGCATGGCGTCGACCTCGGTGTTGAGGTTCTTGTGGTCGAACCGGTCGAGGACCTCGCGCCGGATTGTCTCCTCGAGCTCGGCGAAGTTGACCACCATGCCCGTGCGGGGATCGAGCTCGCCCTCGAGGGTCACATCGAGCCTGTAGTTGTGGCCGTGGCCCCCGGGGCTTGCGCACTTGCCGTAGAGGCGGCCGTTCTCCTCGTCGCTCAGCTCGGGGTTGAACAGCCGGTGGCCGGCCGAAAACTGCACGCGCTTTGTCAGCCTCACCGTCGGCATCACGTGCTCCCTTTGGTCTGCCCCTCGACGGCCGGCTCGAACACGATATCCTCGACGAGGACGCGGTGCGGCCTGCGCGCGTTCTCGACGAGGACGGCGGCGAACTCCTCCGGCGTGATCCACTTGGTCAGCCTCGGATCCTCGGCGGCCCAATCGACCTCGCCGTGCGAGGCGACCTGGTACGGGTAGGCGATCTGCACCTTGACCCCATGCGGCTTGAGCTCGCGCGCGAGCGCCTTCGAGAAGCCGACGACGCCGTACTTGCTCGCGCAGTAGGCGGTCGCGTGCTTCATCGGCCGCCGCGCGCCCACCGAGGCGATGGTGAAGATGTGGCCTGCGCCGCGCTCGATCATCGCGGGCACGACGGCCTTGCAGACGAGGAACGCGCCGCGCAGGTTGACGCCGACGATGCGGTCCCACTCGTCGGTCGTTAGCTCCTCGAAAGGCTTCGTGAGGAACTGGCCGGCGTTGTTGACAAGGATGTCGATCCGGCCGAACGTCTCCACCACCTGCGCGACCGCCCGGTTCACGTCGGCCTCTTGCGAGACGTCGGCCGGCACGGCGAGCGCCTTGCGACCGGCGGCCTCGATCTCGCGTGCCGTCGCGTCGAGGGCGTCGGCGTCCCGGCCGCAGATGGCGACGTCGCAGCCGGCCTGGGTGAACGCCAGCGCGACGGCGCGGCCGATCCCCTTGCCGCCACCGGTGACGAAGACAGTCTTGTCAGTCAGGTCGGCCATTGTGTCCCCGTGTTGCGCAGGCTGGTAGCTCACCACATTTCGACTGGGACTACAAGGGGGAGTATCTCTCGCAGAGACGCAGAGCTCGCAGAGGGGGAACGTCTGAGCCGCGACCGACTCTGCGAGCTCTGCGTCTCTGCGAGAGGCTCTCCTATATGAAGGTCTTCTCGCGGCGGGTGAGCAGCAGGATGAAGAACGGACACCCGACGAGCGTGGTCAGGACACCGAGCGGGACCTGCTCGTGGAACACCGCCCGGACCGCGACGTCGGCGCCGAGCACGAGCAGCGCGCCGCCGAGGATGCTGGCGGGTATCAGGGCGCGGTGGTCGGGCCCGACGATGAGGCGCATCACGTGCGGCACGACCAGGCCGACGAACCCGACGATGCCGACCGCGGCCACGGCGACCGCCGTGAGTAGCGACGACGCGATGAGGAGCACGAGACGTGTGCGCTCGACGTGGACGCCGAGGTGGTGGGCCGCCTCGGATCCCATAAGCATCACGTTGAGGTCCCGGGCGTACAGGCGCGTGAAGGCCACACCCACGACCGTGACCGGCGCGACGATGGCAGCCTCGCGCCAGCCTCGGTTGTTCAGCGTGCCCATGACCCAGGCGAGCACCTGGCCGATCGTCTGCTGCGTGAAGAGGAACATGAGGAGGTAGGCGACCGCGCCGGCGAACGTGCCGACCGCGATGCCCGTCAGTAGCAGCAGCGTCGTGTTGACGCGGCCGCCCCGCCGCGCGAGCGCGTAGACGAGGAACGTGACGCCGACCGCGCCGGCAAATGCGCACACGGACGGCCCGGCCTGCCCGGCGATCGCGCCGAGGCCCGCGGCGAACGCCGCCGTCGCGCCGAGCGAGGCGCCCGAGGCGATGCCGAGGATGTAGGGCGACGCCATCGGGTTCTGGAAAAAACTCTGCATGACCGCGCCCGCCACGGCGAGGGCCGCGCCGACCAGGATGGCCAGCAGCACGCGCGGCACGCGCAGCGTGAGCACCCGGTTGACGTGCGCCGCGCGGATGTCGCTCACGTCGATCGCCTGCCCGACGAGCGGAATGCGCGAGCCGATGATGCGCAGCACGTCCGAGGCGGACAGCCGCTCCTTTCTCGGCAGGCCGGGCTGCTCGATCAGCACGGCGCCGATGGCCGCGGCGAGCACGGCGACAGTCAGCGCGATGAGGACAACGTTGCGGCGAGCGGTGGCTGCATGGGGAGCCATCACGCCTCCTCCGCCGGGCCGCCGAGCGTCGTGCCGGGCTCAACGCGGTGGCCGGCCAGGAACTCGGCGGTCGTCATCGGCCGCTTCCCCTCGGGCTGGATGCGCGCAACTTCGAGCAGTCCGTGGCCGGTCCCCACACGGAACGTTCTCCGCTCGACGAGGAGCTTGCCCGGCACGGCGTCGCCGTCGACGACGCGCGCTTCGAGCACCCGGAGCATCCTCGCCCCGCCCGACGCCGGCAGGAACGTGTACGCCGTCGGCCACGGGATGAACGCCCGGACGCGGCGCTCGATCGCCTCGGCCGGCTGCGTCCAGTCGATCAGGCCGTCCTCTTTCTTCAGCTTCGGGGCGAACGTCGCCTCGTCGTGGTTCTGTGGTATGCGCGGCGCGGTGCCGGACTCGAGCGCACGGATCGCCTCAACGACGAGCTCCGCGCCGATTCCGGCCAGCCGCGCCTCGAGCGAGGCGCCCGCGTCGTCGGGTCGGATCGGCTCGGGACGCTGGAGGATGATGTCGCCCGCGTCCATCTTCTTGACCAGGTACATGACCGTGATGCCGGTCTCGGTCTCGCCGTTGGCGATCGCCCACTGCACGGGCGCGGCGCCTCGGTACTTGGGCAGGAGCGACAGGTGCAGGTTGATCGTCGAGATCGAGGCGAGATCGAGGAACGCCTGGGTCACGATCTCGCCGAACGCGAACACGACGGTGATGTCAGGTGCCAGGGCACGCACCACATCGAGGAACTCGGGCGCGGACGCCTTTTCCGGCTGGTGGACGACGAGGCCCAGCTCTGAAGCTGCTTCTTTGACCGGCGACGGCTTGGGCGTGCGGGAGCGTCCCTTCGGCCGGTCAGGCTGCGTGATGACGCCGACGATGGGCCACGGCTCGCGCGCCAGTCGGCGCAGGCAGTCGGCCGACACCACCGGTGTGCCCATGTAGAGCAGCTTCATTTGAACCTCTTCGCTTCCGGGCGCGCCTCACGCGCTTCCGGGCGCGCCTCACGCGCTTCCGGGCGC
>CAZCQN010000038.1:18088-21772 GCA_964500825.1 uncultured Verrucomicrobiota bacterium
CCGGGCGCGCCTCACGCGCTTCCGGGCGCGCCTCACGCGCTTCCGGGCGCGCCTCACGCGCTTCCGGGCGCGCCTCGAGAGAGCGTCGGTACGCCTGCATCCCGAGGCTCACGAGCAGCATGAAGGCCAGCAGTGGACCGCCGACCACGAGGTAGAACTGAGGGACCGTGCGCACGGCCAACCGGCTTGCCGCGATGAAGGCGACCGGTGTCGCGGCGTGGGTCGCCACGGCGAAGCACGCGCGGAACGGCACCCGGCTCTCCTTCCGGGTCGCCTCGATCGCCGCGCTGAGCGCCGCAACGAGCGTCGCAAGGGCGAATAGCAGCACCACAGCCAACAGGAACAGCAACCCGACGACGTTGACGAGCGTCGGCCAGCGCTCCTGATCAATCGCATTCAGGAAGAACGCCTTGGCGCGCGTGCGCCCTTGTGTCTCCGGAATGGGGCTGTCGAACGTTTTGCTCCCATCCTCACTGGCGTGGACTGTTTCAATGATCTTGTCCCGCGTAATCAGCATGCCGTAGGCGTATTCCGCCGGGACCTCTGTCGTTTGGCCCGTCGTGTCGACGATATAGACACGTCGTTCGTCGCCAAACGTGTCGACGCGGACGTACGGCTGTTCGCCCTTGTAGTCGGCTGTGCCGCTCTCGAAGTACAGCTCGTCGGGAAGGATCCGTTCGTAGTGGTCGCGGCGGATGGATCGCACGTGCTCCTGTTCGACGTAGATGAGCGGGGTCAGCAGGAGTGTGACAAGGAACACCACCCCGCCGAGGTAGAAGGCGGCCGTCGACGCCGGCTGCGCGGCGAGCCGTGCGTAGGCGGACGGCACGAACGAGCGCACGACGTCCCGAAAAAACTCGCGCAGATCGCCTGCCTGCCGAAGCCTCGGCGAAGGCAGGAACGGCTTGACGTGCTCCTGTGCCTTGGAGTGCTTTTGCTCTTGCGGCATGCCGCCTCCTCCACACGGCGACGCGGTGGGTGCTCGCGCGCGATGCTATCACACGCTTCCTCGACGGCAAGCGAAAAGGGAACGCAGGCGCCGTGCACGTTGACCGGACGGTGCGTGCTCAACTACACTTCGGGCGATTCGTGTACGAGAGGTCGTCGCATGCTCCGCACCGTGCTCAACGTGACGTTCGTCTGCGTTGCGCTCCCCGTGCTGCTGCTGGCGCCGGGCGCCGTGTTGTGGGGCGCTCTGGCCGGGCGCTACGAGCGCCTGCGGCGCTGGGCGGCCGAGACGCTCGGGCCGTGGACGGTCACCGTGGTGCAGGTCGCCGCCTCGATGCTCGTGACCGGCTGGGTCGGCTTCGTTCTTGGCGAGGTCGGCGTGTTCTCCCGCACCTGGCTCGTGGCCGTCGTCGCGGCGCTGAGCGTGGCCGGGCTGCTCGCTGCCCGGCTCAGGCCACGCGACCTGCTGCGGTCACGGCGCCGCACGCCGGCTCGCGGTGCGGCCGCTGCCCGTAAGAGCGTCCGACGCCTGTCCGACGTGAAGGGCCTGATCAACGAGCTGGTGCTTCGCAGTGAGTGGTTCTATGCGCCTGTGATTCTCGTCGTCGCGGCGTTTTTGTTTGCGTCGCCGATGCGCACGCTCTGGCGCGGCCACGATGGGGGGCGGCACCTGGCGTGCGGCATCGCGCTCGCCGAGCGGGGCTCGTTCAGCCTGGACGATCCGATCGGGCCGAGCCTGTCGCCCGACGGAGCGCGAGGGACCGGCTCCGCAACGACCCGCCTGAGCGGCGACTACCGCGCACGCCCGCATGATCGCGCGATCATCTACCCGACCTTCCTGCACTTCGGCGCCACGTGGGTCGGGATCGGGTACGTGCTGCTCGGCCGATGGGGCGCGCTGCACGCGACGGCCGGCATCGCCCTCGTCGGCGTCGGCGTGTTTTTCGTGTTCGTTCGGGCGATCGCGAGCGTCAAGGTCGCCCTGCTTACGACCGTCCTGCTCGTGCTGAACTTCGCCCAGAGCTACTTCGTGCGCGCCTCGTCGCCGGCCGTGGTCGCGCAGTT
This sequence comes from uncultured Verrucomicrobiota bacterium, assembly GCA_964500825.1. Classification (GTDB taxonomy): domain Bacteria; phylum Auribacterota; class JABMQX01; order JAFGEW01; family JAFGEW01; genus CAYUZG01. The sequence goes on from CAZCQN010000038.1 coordinate 20,102, forward strand.
GTTGGCATGGACGGCGTTCCTGTTCTTCGTGCTGTTCGTGCGGCTCGAGATCAAGCCGTTCGGCATACTTGCGGGCGTCGCGCTCGGCCAGCTTGTGTTGACGGGCCAGCATCTGTACCCGGCGCTGCTCGTCGGGTGGCTCGTGTTTGTGTGCAGCACGTACCCACGGTATCACCCCAAAAAACTCTACCGGTTCATCGTTTTCCCGTTCCTGGTTTTCGTGTTCCAGCCGGCGCTGTTCGACACGTTTGTGGGCACCTACTACACGCGCAACCTGGCGCGCGGCCTCGTCGAGGCGCTCGTGCCGGGCGCGGGAGGCGCTTGGATGGCCCACCTCCCCATCGCCGTGGCGCGTCTCGGGGGCCTCGTCGGGATCGCGGTATTTGCGGTGATCGCGTACCGGTCCGTCTACCGGCGCAACGAGCGCTTTCGCGACGCGGTGCGGCGTGCGCTCGCGTGGCGCGACGGGCTGGCGCCGCGACTGGCGGGCGTGCTCGCGGCCGTTGCGTACGTGGTCGTGTTTGCCGCGCGGCACGCGCCGTACGCGGTCGAGGCCGACGTTGTGGTCCGGCACGGCAAATGGTTCTACCAGTTTCTCGACGAGCTCGGCTTCGGCTTCTTCCTGCTCGGGGTGGGCCTGTTCATTTACTTCAGCGTTGTTCGGAAGCGGCAGCCGGGGCTCACGTTCCCGTTCGCCGTGTTCTTTGTGTTTTGGCTCACGGCGATGTGGAACCCGCAGACGAGCGGCACGCTCATGCACGGCGCCGAGCGGCTCGTGCCCCTCTACCTGCCGTTCGCCTACGTGTTCGTGGCGTACTCGCTCTTCGCGCTGCGCGAGGTGTCCGGCCGGTTCATCCTCGGCGAGGCGGTCAAGGTGCTCGTCGTGATCCTGGCCGTCGTACTGCCCGCGGTGACGGCGCGCGAGCAGCAGGTCATCGAGCCGTGGAAACGCCACGAGCCCGGACGCGACATCCTGGCGCAGTACGACGAGTTCTTCCGCACCGAGCCGTTTCCGCGGAACGCCATCGTGTTTTACGAGCGATCGCTCGCCCCGACGCAGGTGCCGCTCGTGATGCAGACGGTCTACCGCGTCGATTCGGTCGTGCTCGACGGTGACCGGGCCGATCCGGCCGAGGCGGGGAGAGTTGCGCACCGGCTCGCGCAGACGGGGCGGCCAATCTTCTGCGCGCACGAAGCCGACGGGCCGTCGAGCGTGCCGGCGGGGTTCGTGCGGGGGCCGGAGCTGCCGTTTGACATCACGACGTCCATCCTCGAGGAGAAAACGGGCAGCCGACCCCGAGCGGTTGTTGCCGCGGGCTCGCACCTTGTGTTTGTCCAGCTCGAGCCGGAAGTCGCCGAGCGACCGGACGACCAGCCGTAGACTTACTCGATCTCGACGTGCTGAATCCCCTCGATCTCTTCGATCTCGTCGAAGAACTTGCGGATGTCCATCCGCTTCTCGAGCCGGGCGACGGCCCGGATCTCGATCCGGCTCTGCTCGATATGCTCAGAGACCGCGAGCCTGTGCGACGGCACGCCGTGGTTGGCGAGCACCTCGGCGATCTTGCCAATCTGGCCCGGGCGGCGGTCCGACCGTACGAGGAGCGACCGGTACTCCATGCCGCCGATCAGGCGGGTCTCGACGAGGTCGAGCACGGTGAGCGCGAGCAG
>CAZCQN010000039.1:0-21684 GCA_964500825.1 uncultured Verrucomicrobiota bacterium
GGGCAAGGCGTTCGCCACGCTGATTGACCAGGTCGAGGCGAGGCGCGCCGAGGGTCCGATCCTGTTCTGGAACACGTTCAACTCGGTGGACCTCTCCGCCATCGCCGAGCGCGTGGACTACCGCGCCCTGCCGCAGCCCTTCCATCGCTTCTTCGACGAGCAGCAGTAGCGCAAGGTGAGAAAAAGGTGGGGGACGGTGTGTGCAGCCACCGTCCCCCGGTGCACAACAATCGGGGAGGCAGTCCGGGTCGAGCTTCACTCTCAGCTCCTTCGGGGGAGGGCCCGAAGCCCAGCCCGGACGAGGGTAGGTTATCCGTGACGCGGGCGCGTCACGGCGTCGAAGCGTGTTATTCCTCCGAGGTTCTTCTGCATTCCTCTGTTATTCCTCGCCGCAGTTCCTCGTGCAGCCCAGCTCCACGAGGCGCTACGCGCAGTCCGAAAAGCCGCAGTCGCGGCAGACCGAGCAGCCGCCTTCGTGCTCGACGGCGCCGCCGCACGCGGGGCACGCCTCGCCGTTGCGCACGTTGCGCACCTCGGCGACGCGCGAGCCGTTGTGCTTCAGAAAGATCTGGATCGCGCGGCCGATCGCGTCGGCGCACGAGTTGACGCGGTGCTTGCCGAAGCCGAACGGCTTCTGGCAGTGGATGCCGCGCAGTTGCTTGACGACGCGGTCGACGTCGACGCCGCTGCGCCAGGCGAGCGAGATGAGTCGGCCGATGGCCTCGCACTGACTTGCGGCGCAGCCGCCGGCCTTGCCCATCGTGTTGAAGACCTCAAACGCGCCTTCCTCGTCCTGGTTGATCGTGACGTAGAGCGGTCCGCACCCGGTCTCCATGCGGATCGTTTTGCCGCTCAGAATGAGCGGGCGCCGCTTGTGCACGGGCTTCGGGGGTCGAGCTTGAGCACCGGCGCCGCTGCGGCTGCTTGCCGACACGTCATGTCGGGCGCTGTCGCCGGCCTTCGCGGATGTCCCTTGGGCCGTCTTTCCGGTCGAAAGGACCTGCTGGTCGCGACTGCCGTCGCGGTAAATGGTGACGCCTTTGCACCCGAGCTCGTGGGCCAGGGTGAAGACGCGGCGTACGTCGTCGCGCGTCGCCTCGCGCGGGAAGTTGACCGTTTTGGAGACGGCGTTGTCGGTGAAGCGCTGGAAGGCGGCCTGCATGCGCAGGTGCCATTCGGGCGTGATGTCGTGCGCGGTGACGAACACGTGCTTGACCTCGTCGGGCACCTCGTCGATGTGGGCGATGCTTCCCTCGTGGGCGATGCGCTGCATGAGCTCGCGGCTGTAGAACCCGCGCTCGCGGGCGACGTGCTCGAATGCGGGGTTGACCTCGACGAGCTCGGTGTTGTCCATCACGTTGCGGACAAACGAGACGGCGAACAGCGGCTCGATGCCGCTCGAGCAGCCGGCGATGATGCTGATCGTGCCGGTGGGCGCGATGGTGGTCACCGTCGCGTTGCGCATCGGGCTGGCGTCGGGCTGGTTGTAGGTGCTGGCGGCGAAGTTCGGGAAGGCGCCGCGCGCCTCAGCCAGGTTTTGGCTCGCGCGGTGGGCCTCGTCGCGGGAAAAGCGCATGAGCTGGCTGGCCAGGTCGATGGCTTCCTGGCTGTTGTACGGCACCCCGAGGGTGATGAGCAGGTCGGCCCACCCCATGATGCCGAGGCCGATCTTGCGGTTGCCGCGCACCATCTCGGTGATTTCCGGGAGCGGGAATTGGCTCTGGTCGACCACGTTGTCGAGGAAGTGCACGGCGCGGTGGATGGCGTCGCTCAGCCCCTCCCAGATGATGCCGGTCTCGTCCACGAACTTGGCGAGGTTGATCGAGCCCAGGTTGCAGGCCTCGTAGGGCAGCAGCGGCTGCTCGCCGCACGGGTTGGTGCTCTCGATCCGGCCGAGCTCCGGCGTCGGGTTGTCGCGGTTGATCCGGTCGAGGAAGACGATGCCGGGGTCGCCGTTATGCCAGGCGTTGTCGACGATGGCCTCGAACACCTCGCGCGCCCGGACCGTCTCGACCGGCTCGCCGTTGCGCGGGTTCATCGTGTTGTACGAGTCGTCGTCGGCGACCATCCGCATGAACTGCTCGTCGATGCCCACCGAGATATTGAAGTTCGTGATCCGGTGGCCGGAGCGCTTGCACTCGATGAACTCGAGGATGTCGGGGTGGGTGTAGTCCATGATCGCCATGTTGGCGCCGCGCCGGAACCCGCCCTGGTTTACCGCGTTGGTGGCGGCGTCGAACACGTGCATGAACGAGACCGGCCCGCTCGAGAGCCCGTAGGTGGTCGAGACGATGTCGTTTTTCGGGCGCAGCCTCGAGAAGCTGAACCCGGTGCCGCCGCCGCTCTTGTGAATGATGGCCGCGTCGCGGATCGCCTTGAAGATGCTCTCCATCGAGTCGTCGATCGGCACGACGTAGCAGGCGCTCAGTTGCTGGAGGGCGCGGCCGGCGTTCATCAGCGTCGGCGAGTTCGGTATGAATTCGAGCCGGGCCATCATGCCGTAGAACTCGGCGGCCAGCGCCTCGACGTCGGCCTCGGGGTCGTACTTGAGGTCAGCCTCGGCCACGTTGGCCGCCACGCGCGAGAACAGCGTTTCCGGCGGCTCGGTCGGTCGGCCGTCCTTGTCGCGAATCAGGTAGCGGCGCTCGAGCACACGTCGGGCGTTGTCGGTCAGTTGGAGCGTCTCGGACGCCTCTTCGGAGGGATGAAGACCTCTGCTGTCGGGTAGAGACTCCTGCACGCTACCCTCCCCAGCCTTGTCGAATGAATGTATGAATTAAAGAATGAAAACCCTGTTTTGCACCCCCCAGGGCGCATTGCGCAGTCTAGCCCAAGATGTAGTGGTGTCAAGCGCTTTTTCATCAAAATCTTGTGTGAGAGCGCGGCGGGCGGGCTCACTGCCTCGATCCTTGTGGGGGGTGGTCACTTACGCCATGGTCACCGGAGGAAAGGCATCACTGCTGGACCGTTGGTGGGACGGGGGCCGGACGCGATACACTTGCTTTGGGTCGCGCTGCTGTCGAAGCGGCATCCGGCGGCACCGTGCTCTGGCCGTTGTTCGGCACGGTCAACCAGCTCCTGGCGGGCCTGGCGCTGCTCGTGGTCAGCGTCTACCTGTTCCGCCGGCGCGCGAACCTCGTCTGGACGTTGGCGCCGATGGTGTTTGTGCTGTTCATGACCGGCTGGGCGATGGTGGCCAACTTGAGGGCGTTCGCCCGCCAGTTGAACTGGCTGCTCCTGATCATTGGCGCCGCCGTGTTTGCGCTCGAGCTGGTGATCCTCGGCTTCGCGGTCCGTGTGTTCGTCCGGGGCCGCGAGCGCCTAGGAGTGCCGGAGATCGAGCCCGAGGCGTAGGGCGTCCGGACATGGCCGGCGTTTTTGTTGACAGGTCAGTTGGGCTTGGCTACCGTCTTGTTTGTGCAGGCCGGTCTGCGGACCGGGTCATTGTGAGAGGACGCGTGATGTTTCGGAAAGGGAGGCACAGCTCCGGCCGTCGCGACCAGAAGAGCACGCCGCCGCCGGAAGTGCTCGGCGGCCCGGCACCGGAGCACGAGACGAGCAGGGAGGCGCCTATGTTGGACAGGGATCGCTCGGTTTCGCCGCCGACCGATGGCGGCGGGACATTCCTGGGGACCGATGTGGAGTTCAAGGGGTCGCTCAAGTTCGGCGACCGGCTGCGGATCGACGGCCGGTTCGACGGCGAGCTCACGAGCTCTGGCACGCTTCATGTTGGGCCGCAGGGAGATGTAAGGGCCGACATCGACGTCGGCGGCGCCGTGGTCGAGGGTACCGTCGAGGGCAACATCACCGCCAGCGATCGGGTCGAGCTCCGGTCCACCGCCCGGATGACGGGCGACGTCAGGGCCAGCAAGCTGGTTGTCGAGGAGGGTGTGGTCTTCCTCGGCCGGTGCGAGGTGGGCCCGGGCAAGGCGAGCGCATCGAGCAGCACCAAGAAGAGCAAGGCCGAGCCGGAGCCCGAGCCGGAGCTGCAGCAGTCCGAGATCGAGATCGGCCTCGGCACCTGAGTATGTCCACACGACCCCCGCAGGGGGTTTCTGCCTCATGTTCGGGAGGCTGAGAAAACGCACCCCCGAGACCCGTCTTGTCGAGTGCCCGAGCTGCGGCAAGCAGCAGGAGCTCGACAAGGGGGTCCTCTCGGCGTTCTGCACGCGCTGCCACCGGCGGCTGTCGATCGACGAGCCCTCCTCGTCGGTGGCGAGCGGTCGGATTCCTGTCTTCGGGGGCGGCACGCCCTCGCAGATCGAGGTGACATGCCCGCATTGCGGCAAGCAGACGCCGGCGCCGCCGATGGCGATCAACGCGACGTGCCGCCACTGCCGCGAGCTGTTTCCCCTGCGTCAAGGCCGGCCGGTCACCAGGCCGAAGCGCGGCGGCCGGGTCGACGGTCCGCGGGCCCAGGTGGTGCGCTGCTACGCGTGCGGCGCCGAGGTGACGGCCGCCGAGGAGGCGCTCTCGACGATGTGCCCAAAGTGCGGCCAGCGCGTCGAGCTCCGCGACCTCGAGGTGACCGCTCGGCGGCAGCAGGACGTGTTCACGTGCGGGCGATTGCACGTGGCGAGGAAGGGGATCATCGAAGGGCGCGTCAACGCGCGCGAGGTGCTGGTCGAGGGCGAGGTGCGCGGCGACATCGTGAGCGTCTCGTCGCTTGTTGTGGGCGCCACGGGGCGCTGCTACGGCGGCGTGAAGGCCCGGGCGCTGCGCGTCGACGAGGGTGCTGTCCTGGAAGGGCCGGTCCGACTTAACGAGGAGCTTTTGGAGACGACGTAACACGGGACGAGACCACGGCGGGCGCGGCAGCGATGCCGGTACACTGCTCTTGAGCTCACGGCTCAGGAGTTGCATTGTTTTATGGTATAGGGGTGCTCGGAGCGAACGGGATGGCACGAGCCGAGATCGGATTCGAGAATTACCACTGGGCCCGCGAGCTGTTCGGGCCGGATGAGGAGCGGCTCCGGCTCGCCGAGCAGCGGCTCGGCGTGCAGCTCGTCGCGCGTGGCAGCGTGCTTCGCGTGATCGGCGAGCGCGAGAACGTCGAGCGGGCCGAGGCGCTGTTTCGCCGGCTGTTCGAGGAGAAGCGCCGCGGCTTGCCGGTCGACCGGGTCGCATTCGAGGGGGCGCTCCGCCAGATCGCCGGCGACCGCGCGGTGCCGACCCAGCGCGACGCGGCGGCCGAGACCGACGAGCTGCGGATCCAGGTCCCGTCGCGCCGGCGCGTGATCGTGCCTCGGACCGACGGCCAGGAGACGTACGTGCGCGCGATGCGCGAGTGCGACATGACGTTCGCCATCGGCCCGGCCGGCACGGGCAAGACGTACCTGGCGATGGCGATGGCCGTCTCGGCGCTGACGGGCGGCCAGGTAGCCCGCATGATCCTGACGCGCCCGGCCGTCGAGGCCGGCGAGAGCCTCGGGTTCCTGCCGGGCGACATCTACGAGAAGGTCTCGCCCTACCTGCGGCCGCTCTACGACGCGCTCTACGAGATGATGGAGATCCCGAAGATCAAGCGTTACCTCGACACCGGCGTGATCGAGGTGGCGCCGCTCGCGTTCATGCGCGGGCGCACGCTGAACGACTCGTTCATCATCCTCGACGAGGCCCAGAACACCACGAGCGAGCAGATGAAGATGTTCCTGACCCGGATGGGCTTCGGCTCGACCATGGTGGTCACGGGCGACATCACGCAGGTCGACCTGCCCGCGTCGCGCACGTCGGGCCTGATCGAGGTGAGCCACATCCTCGACGGCATCGAGGGGATCGAGTTCTGCTGGCTCACCGAGCGCGACGTGGTGCGCCACGCGCTCGTGCAGAAGATCGTGCGCGCCTATGAAGAACGCCAGTCGCCGCGCCCGACGAGCACGCGGGAGGACGAATCATGAGGGTGTTCAGACGCCGCCGACTCGTCAAGCGTGGCCTGACGACCGCCGTCAAGCGCGTGAGCGGCGAGCGCCACCGTGTGCTCGTGTATCTCGACCGCGGGACCGTCCCTCGGGTGATCACGGGCGTGCTGCTGGCGGCCGCGCTCACGTTTATCATCGCCAAGGGGCGTGACCTGGCTCGCCTCGACCTGGGCCAGGTGGCGAAGCAGGACATCATCGCGACGCGCGACTTCGAGTACAAGGACGACGCGAAGCGCCAGCAAGTGGTGGCCCAGGAGCGCACGAAGGTACCGCCCATCCTCCGCCTCGACGAGGCACGGATTACCGAGCAGTTCCAGGCGTTCGCCGACTTCTTTGCCCAGATGGGACAGCCGGCCGAGGGTTCGGCTTCGGCCGAGGGTTCGGCTTCGGCCGACGATTCCGCAACGACCCACGACGCGGCTGCTGTCGACGCCGAGCAAGAGCGGCGCCGCCTCGAACAGCAAGCGGCCCGCCTTTTCCCGACGCTCGACCCCGAGCAGGTGGGTGAGGTTGCCTCGAACCCGGGCACCGCGGCGCACGTCGAGCGGCTGCGTGACGTCCTGCTCGGGCTCTCGCTGCTGCGCGTCTTGTCCCAGCCAGACTACGAGCTGCCGCCGCTGGCGTACGAGTGCATCAGCGAGGCCGAGTTCGGCCGGCGGCGCGACGCGGCGATCGACAAGGCGTTCGAAGGTGAGCAGGAGCGGGTTGTCGTCCTCATGAAGGGCATTGCCGATGGCGCGACGAGCTTTGCCGAGGACGCCGAGACGCGGCGCCTGCTGCGCCAGCGGCGTGGGGCCGCCGTGCCGGTTCAGTACATGAGAGTGCGCCGGCTCGAGACGATTATCGCCGAGGGCGAGAAGGTCACGCCCGTCCAGATCGTCAAGTTGCGCGCCTACAGCGAGGCGCTCAAGGCGGCCGTCTCGCGCGCCACCCGCTATTCGTACCGCGCCTTGGTCGGGCTGGTCGTCGTGCTCATGCTCGCGTTGTGTGGCGTCTACCTGTGGCGGTTCGAGCCGCGGGTGTTCCGGTACAACTCGAAGCTGGCGCTGATCGGCGTCGTGTCGCTCGCGGCGCTGGCGCTCACGAAGGGCCTGTCGCTGATCGAGCCGGCGAACGAGTGGTGGCGCGACGTGCTGCGCTTCCCCGTGCTGCTCGCGCTGCCGGCGATGGTCGTGGCGATGGCGTTTCCGCTGCGGCTGGCGTTTTTCGTCACGCTCGTGCTGTCGGTCATCTCGGGGATGCACTACGACGTGATGTCGGCCGAGATGATGATCAACCCGACGTTCGTGCTGCTGGGGCTCGTGGGCGGTTGCGCCGCGACGCTCTACGCGCGCACGATCCGTTACCGCAAGGAGTTCGTCCGCACGGGGGCGATGATCGGCCTGCTCAACTTCCTGGTGATCGCGTTGCTCGGGATGCTCGGGGGGCTGCACTACGGCGTGCTGCTGCGGCAGGGCATTGGCGGACTGGCGGCCGGGATGGTCGCGACGACGCTCGCGTGGATCTTGCTTCCGGCGCTCGAGACGCTGTTCCACATCACGACGAACGTGAGCCTCGTCGAGCTGGGCGACTCGAACCACCCGCTGCTGCGGCGGATGGTGATGGAGGCGCCGGGCACGTACCACCACTCGCTCGTGGTGGGCAACCTGGCCGAGTCGGCGGCCGAGGCGATCGGCGCCAACCCGCTGCTGGCGCGCGTGGGCGCCCTGTACCACGACATCGGCAAGCTCAAGAAACCGGACTACTTCAGCGAGAACGAGCAGCATGCCCGCAGCCGGCACGACACGCTCACCCCCTCGATGTCGAGCCTGATCATCACGAGCCACGTCAAGGACGGCATCGACCTGGGCTACAAGTACCGGCTCAAGCCGGCGATCCTCGACATTATCCGCGAACACCACGGCACCTCGCTCGTCTACTACTTCTACAAGCGCGCGGCTGCCGTCCAGGCCGCCGGGCGGACCAACGGCGAACCGGCCGCCGTCGACGAGGCCGACTACCGCTACCCTGGCCCGAAGCCGCAGAGCAAGGAGTCGGCCATCATCATGCTTGCCGACGCGGTCGAGGCCGCGGCCCGGGCGATGGAGAAGCCGACGGCGAGCAAGATCAGGACGCTCATCCGCGAGCTGATCCTCGCGCGGTTCAACGACGGCCAGCTCGACGAGAGCGAGCTGACGCTGCGCGACCTGCACCGCATCCAGGAAGCGTTCACCCACATCATTCTTGGCACCCTGCACCAGCGCGTCAAATACCCCAAGGAGGGCGAACCCGCCGAGGGCGAACAGCCCGAAGCAGAGGCGGCAGAGCCCGAATCGACCGGTGCCGCGAACCGTCCTCATTAGCGACTCACAAGCTGCCATCGAGCTCGACGCCGAGAGCGTTCGGGCGCTCGTGGCCTTCGTGCTCGAGGCCGAGGGTGCGCCCGAGCACGTCGAGGTGAGCGTCGCCATCATCGACGATGCCGCCATCGCGGCGCTCAACGCCCGTCACCTCGACCGGCATGAGCCGACCGACGTCCTTGCCTTCCCGATGGCCGAGGCGCCGGCCGCGGCCGGTGGCCCGGCGGGCCCGACCGCCGGCCTGCTGGGCGACGTGGTGGTCTCGGCCGAGCGAGCGGTCGCCCACTGCCGCGAGCACGGCGGCAACCCGGTCGAAGAGGTCGCGCTGTATCTGGTACACGGCTTGCTTCATTTACTTGGCTACGACGACCTTGGGGAGCCCGAGCGGGGCCGGATGCGCGCGCGAGAGCGGGCGTTGCTCCGGCAGGCGGCCGAGGCAAAGGTTGTGGTGCGCGGGCGGCTCGGGCATACTGATCTCGGCCCCACCGGGTCCCAGGAAGGAGTTTGACCTGTCTTGGAAGAAACCGAGCTACTGCTGCTGTACGCCGTGCTCGTCGCGCTGAGCGCGGCGGCAGGCATCGCGCGTGAGGCGCTGCTCGGCGTCCACGGCGCCCACGGAACGGGCAATGCCCGAGCCCAGGCGGCAGCCGGCGCCCACACGCGGCTGCTTGAGCACAGCGACGAGTATCTGCTCACCATCCTCATCGTCAACAACCTCGCCAAGCTCGGCAGCGTCTGCGTGCTGTTCGTCATGTTCCACGGGACGGCCTTGGCTCTTGTGCTCCAGCTCGTGCTGGCGCTCGTGATCGGCGCTGTCGTGATCCTGTTCGTCGCCGAGCTGGTGCCGCGCCACATCGCGCGGGTGCGGCCGCAGACGTGGCTTCGCCGGCTGGCGCCCGTCGTGCGCGTGCTGCACTTCGTGTTTTATCCGGTCGCCTGGCTCACGGGCCGGCTCGTGCGGCTGCTCAAGCGGGCGTACGGGATCGAGGGCTCGATCTTCCCGCTGCCCGAGACGCCGGACGCGCTCATCGAGCTGATCGAGGCGTCCGAGGAGAACGGCAAGCTCGAGGCGGACGACCGGGAGCTGATCACGTCGATCTTCGAGTTCCGCGACACGATTGTGCGCGAGGTGATGGTGCCGCGCGTCGACATGGTCTGCGTCGAGGACGAGACGACGCTCGTCGAGGCGCACGGGCTCTTCGTCGAGAAAGGCCACTCGCGCATCCCGGCCTTTCATGACGACCTCGACCACGTCGTCGGCGTGCTCTACGCCAAGGACCTGCTCGCGTACGTCGAGAAGGGGCCGCTGGGCGAGCGTACGGTCGGCGAGGCGCTGCACGAGCCGATGTTCGTGCCCGAGACGAAGCGCGTGGCCGAACTGCTGCGCGAGTTCCAGCGGCAGCGGCTGCACATGGCGATCGTGGTAGACGAGTACGGCGGCACCTCGGGGCTGGTGACGATCGAGGATCTCTTGGAGGAGATCGTCGGCGAGATCCGCGACGAGTACGACACCGAGCCGCCGCTCTATGAGGCCGACGGGCGCGGCGGCTTCGTTGTGGACGCCAAGATGCCGATGGACGACATCGAGCACGACCTCGGCATCGCGCTCCCCGAGGACGAGGAATATGATACACTTGGCGGGTATCTGTTCACCCGTCTGGGCAAGGTGCCCGAGGCGGGCGAGGTACTCAGCGAGAACGGCGTCGAGATCACTGTGCTCGAGGCCGACGAGCGGCGCATCCACAAGGTGCGGTTGACGCCGCTGCCCGCCGCTGACGCGCCGACCGAGCGATCGGCGAACTGAGGACTGTGGACCGTGCGACCGCAGCGTTGGGTGCGTGACAACTTCCTGGCCGGGCTGGCCATCGTGCTGCCCGTGGCGCTGTCGGTTTTCTTATTCACCTGGGGTCTGCAAAAGATCACGGGCGGCATCTTCAACTGGCTCTCGGAGAGGTACGATCTCCAGGGGACGTGGCCCGAGGGCAGGGTGCCCGATCAGGTCAGGATCTCCGTGCAGGTGCTGATCCTGTTTGTCCTCATCGTGGTCACGATCGTGATCGGCTGGCTGACGCGCACCATCATCGGGCGGCACCTCGTCAAGCTCGGCGACATGATCCTCCAGCGCATCCCGCTTTTCAACCGCGTCTACACTGTGCTGCGCCAGATCAGCCAGTCAGTGCTGAGCGAGAAGAGCGACATGTTCTCGGAGGTCGTCCTGGTCGAGTTTCCGCGGCCAGGCCTGCGGTCGCTTGCGTTCATCACCGGGCGCAGCCGGCGCGAGATCCAGGACAAGACCCAGGGCGAGGTTTTCACACTCTTCGTGCCCACGTCGCCGAACCCGACCAGCGGCTACATGATCATCGCGGGCGAGGACGAGTTCGAACGGCTCGACATGAGCGTCGAGGAAGGGATGAAGATGGTGATTTCGGGCGGCGCCGTGTTGCCTGAAGGGCGCACGGTCCTGGGTCGCCGAAGGGCGCGTCCGGGCCCTGCTCAGCCGCCCGCCGCCGGGGAGCAGACGGACACGCCCGGCGCCTCGCCGACCCCGTGATCTCAATCCGCCAACGTGAGGGACGCCGTCCGTGGCCATCCGCTTCGTCACCACGCCCGCCGTTGTGCTCAAGTCGAGCGACTACTCCGAGACGAGCCGTCTTGTGACCGCGTTCACCCGGGCGCTGGGCAAGGCGCGCTTGATCGCCAAGGGCGCGCGGCGGCCCAAGAGCCCGTTCGCGGGGCTGCTCGAGCCGCTCAGCCGCGTTGAGCTCGTGCTGATCCCCGGCCGCAGCGGCCTGCACACGCTGAAGGAATGCGCGCCGCTCGGCAAGGTCTCGGGGCTGCGCGACGACCTCGACCGGCTCTCGGCCGGGCTGTTCGCGTTGGCGCTCGTCGAGGAGACGCAGATCGACGATGACCCCCAGCCGGCCGTGTTCGAGCTGCTGGCCGAGACACTCGACCGGCTCGAAGTGAGCACGAACGCGGCGGCGCTGCTGTTTGCCTTCCAGCTCCGCCTGATCGAGCTGAGCGGCTACGGGCTCAACCTCGCGACGTGTGCGGCCGACGGGTCCGAGCTTCGCGGGGGCGCGTTCTTCTCGCCGACGCAGAAGGGGTTCGTCTGTGGGCCGTGCAGCAGCGGGCTGAGCGGGCGGGCCGTCTCGCCCGGCGCGTTCAGCGCGCTCAAGCGGCTCGATCAGGCATCGACCGCGCAGGCAGAGCGCGTCCGGCTCTCGACGGCGCAGACGACCGAGCTGGGGCGGCTGTTCGACCTGATCCTCGAAACGTTTCTTGAGAAGAAGCTCGCGGTCACGTCGATCGTCAGGAAGCTGGCTGCGCCGCACGCGACCGGCCGCCGCGCGCGAAAACGCCCTCGCTGATATGCCGCGCCCCACGAGACAATCGAGACGGGACCTGCTCGAGGCCGAGCGCGGCCAGGTCCGCCCGGCGTTCGGGCGGCTCGGGGTCGCGCTTGTCTTCCCGAACACCTACTACGTCGGCATGAGCAACCTTGCCGTGCACGCCCTCTACCGCGCCGTCAACGCGCACCCGGAGTTCTGGTGCGACCGCGCGTTCGTGTGGCCGGACGGCAAGCCGGTCACGATCGAGACGGGCCGATCGCTCGGTGATTTCGACGTCGTGGCCGTGTCGCTCTCCTACGAGCTCGACGAGCCGGCCGCCGTCGAGCTGCTCACGCGCGCCGGCCTGCCGCCGCGCGCGGCCGATCGCGACGCGCGCCACCCGCTGGTGATCTGCGGTGGGGTGGCCGCGACGCTGAACCCGGAGCCGATGGCGCCGTTCGTCGACCTGTTCCTGCTCGGCGAGGTCGAGGAGACGCTGCCGGCGTTGCTCGACGCGGTGGCGGGAGCGGGTGATCGGGCCGCGCTGTTCGACGCGGCCAGCGGCGTGGCCGGCTGCTACATCCCGTCGCGCCACAGCGCCGCGCCCGAACCGGCGCGGGTCCAGGACCTCGACGCGCACCCGACGGCGTCGGCGATCGTGACGCCGTACACCGAGTTCGCCGATCGTTTCCTCGTCGAGATCAGCCGGGGTTGTACGCGGGCGTGCCGGTTCTGCGCCACGCGCGGGCTGTACGGCCATGCGCGCGTGCGCAGCGCCGAGGCGATCCTCGAGCAGGTGCGGCGCGGGATGGGGCTGACCGATCGGATCGGCCTCGTCGGCGCGACGATCGTCGATCATCCCGACGTGGAGCGGCTCTACGCGCAGCTCGCTGAGCTCGGGGTGAAGCTCTCGGTCTCGAGCTTCCAGGTCGACCGGGTCTCGGACGCGTTGCTGCGGCTTCTCGCCGCGAGCGGGCAGCGGACCGTGACGGTCGCGCCCGAGACGGGCAGCGAGCGGCTGCGGCGCGCGCTCGGCAAGGGGTTCACCGACGACGACGTGATCCGGTGCGCCGAGATGAGCGCGCGGCACGGCATTCGGTTCCTGAAGCTGTACTTCATGGTCGGCCTGCCGGGCGAGACCGAGGAGGATCTGGCGGCCGTCGTCGCGCTGGTGAAGCGGACGGCCAAGATCGTGCCGACCAAGGTGGCGCTCACGCCGTTTGTGCCGAAACGCCATACGCCGTTCGCCGGTGCCCGGATGCCGGCGGAGTCCGAGCTGCGGCGCGTGCTCCGCGGCCTCAAGCGCGAGCTGTGGCGGATCGGCACCGTGAACGTGAGGGCCGAAAGCGCCAGGGAGGCCCGGATCGAGGCGCTGCTCTCCCGAGGTGGCCGCGAGCTGGCGGGGGCGCTCGAGCAGGGGCGAGACGCGCTGCGCCGTCTGGCTCGGGATTCGTGAGGACGGGCTGCGGCGGGGTTTCATTCCCGGATACGGAAGTGGTGCGCCTGACAGGATTCGAACCTGTGCACACGGATCCGGAGTCCGACGCTCTATCCTGACTGAGCTACAGGCGCACCGATCACCCCGGATAATACACACGAGCCGATTGCCGTGTCAAGACCGAGCTGCGACCGCGAGCGCCGTGTGGGGCGCAAATATGGGGGTGCGGACCGGCGCTCGTGCACCGTCAACCTCATTTGGGTGGGTCAAGATGCCTTTCTATTCGAGAAGCCCGGCTGAAGCCGGCTTCTGGAGTCTCTCACCAGCCCCGCTACCACCAGCTCAAGCTGGTGGCAACCCTGCTCCGCTGGCGCTACGCAGGGCAGGCCGGCTAAAGCCCGGCCTCAAGGAACCATCACTATCGCGTTGACGCGACGCTGGCAGGGTGCTGAAAAGGCGTTCCACCCGACTTGTGTAGGTCAAGGGCCGGAGGCCCGGCAGAGCCTAGCCCGGGGCGCCTGCCCGCTGAAGCCTTGGCGAAGGCGGGTAAGCCCCAGGTTCTCGACGAGAAAAGAGACCCTTGAGCCCCGGAGGGGCGACAGAAGCATTCCGCAACCGATGGAGATTCTCTGGCGCCGGCAGGGTTTTTCAGCAGCGTGCTAGGCTTCGGCGGCGCCGTTGAGGAGGTTAATGAGCGTGCGGCAGTCGAACGGCTTGGTGAGCGTGGCGTAGGCATCGCGTTCCGAGTGCGCCATCGAGCCGTCGAAATCGACGTGGCCCGACATCAGGATGACCTTCACGTCGGGGTTGATGCGTTTCGCTTCCTCGAGCAGCTCGGTGCCGTTCATGTGCGGCATGAGGAAGTCGGTGATGATGAAATCGGCGGGCGTCTCGGCGAGCATCCTGAGGCCCTGCCGGCCGGATTCGGCCGTGCGGACCTCGAACCCGTTGTCGACCAGGATCGTGGCGAGCACGTCGCGGACAATCCCCTCATCATCGACGATGATCACGTTCATGGCGTCCGCTCCTGCTTGTTTCGCTCTTGGGCGGGCTGCGCCGTCGGCAGCTCGATCTGGAAGGTGGTGCCGGCGCCCGGCTCGCTGTCGACCCGGATCCGGCCGCCGCACTCGTCGACGATGGTGCGCACGATCGACAGGCCGAGCCCGGTGCCTTCGCCGGCGCGCTTCGTGGTGAAAAACGGCTCGAAGAGCCGCTCCCGCACGTGCGGCGGCATCCCCGGGCCGTTGTCGCTCACCTCGACGACGACGGCCTGGCGCTCGGGCGCCGTGGCGGCGCGGATCTGGATCGTCCTCGGCGCGTTGCTCGGGAGCGTGTCGAGCGCGTCGCGCGCGTTGCTCAGCAGGTTGACGAGCACCTGCTCGAGGCGCCGTGGGTCGCCTCGGACAGCGGGAAGCGACTCGGCCAGATCGAGCTCGATGGCGATGCCGCGGCTGTGCAACTGCGTCCGAAGCAGCCCGAGGGTGTCGTCGATGATCGCCCCGATCGGGGCGCTGCTGAGCGGTGAGGGCTCCTCGTTGCGGCTGAACGAGCGCAGGTGGCCGATGATCCAGGCGATGCGCTCGATCTGCTCGTTCATGGTGCCGAGCCAGCGTCGCGCACGCTCGATCGGGAGCGCGCCGCGATCGATCTCGGCCAGCATGCTGGTGACCATCATCTGGATCGCGGCCAGCGGCTGGTTCATCTCGTGGGCGATGCCCGTGGCGATTTCGCCCAGCGCAGCGAGGCGGGCGACGTGCACGAAGCGGACGTCGCCGCCGACTTGGGAGCCCGGCTGCAGTAGCGCAGCCATCCAGCCATCGTGTGGCGCGGGTGGGTCGGACGGCGACGCGGGCGCTTCCGGCGGCTTGTCACGGATGGCCGGTTCAGGCTCCATGGCTGCTGCCCAATTCACGAGGTGATGTACTGCTGTTTGGCTGGCCGCTCGCCTCCGGCGAGAGGCCGCTCGCCTCTGGCTATGGACTCATCCCAGGCCGGCAGCACGACGGTTACAGTGGTGCCTTTGCCCGGGGCGCTCTCGAGTTCGACGGCGCCGCCGTGGCTGCGCACGATGCCATGAACGGCCGACAGCCCGAGGCCGACGCCCACGGTCTGCTTGTTCGTGAAGAACGGCTCGAAGGCGCGCCGCTGCGTTTCCTCGTCCATGCCGACACCGTTGTCGGCCACGCAGCAGATCAGGGAGGGGTGCTCGTGGGCGCCCGAGGTGTCGGCGTCGGCGAGTGGTCGCGGCTCGAGCCGGGCCGAGATGCGGACCTCGCCGCCTTCCGGGAGCGCCTCGGCCGCGTTTTGCGCGAGCCCGTGGAACGCCTTGTAGAGCTCGCCCGGGCATCCAGCCGCTGGCGGCAGCTCGTCGGGCGCATCCAGTTCGAACCGGACGTTCCCGGGCAGCTCCGGCCTGAACGAGGCCACCACGTCCTTGAGGAGCTGGACGATGTTGACCGGCTGGCTGCCTTCCTCGCCGAGCCGTGAGAACGTGGCGAGCTGGCGGGTCAGCGTCGCCATGCGCCCGAGGGCCGTGCGCGCCTGTTCGAATGACTTCTGGCACTGCGCCGGCCCAAGGGCGGCGCGCAACATCTCGATGTTTCCCGAGACGACGAACAGCAGGTTGTTGAAGTTGTGCGCCACACCCTGCGCCAGGGTGCCGATCGAGGCGAGCTTCTGCGCCTCGAGTACGCGCTCCTGGAGCTGTCGCTCTTCGGTTAGGTCTTCGTGCAGGACAAGCGCTCCCTGGACGGTGCTGTCCTCGTCCGTGATCGGCACCCCGCGCACGCGCACAACGGCCGGCTCGCCGCCCGTGGCGGCGGCGTCCAGTTGCGCTTCGTATTCGAACGAGGTGCCCGCGAGCAGCCGCGTCACGTGCGGCCCGATCCCGAACGCGGCAGCGCCTGGGTTCTCGGCCAGAAGCGCGCCGGCGAGCGGCGGCCGGTACAGCCTGGCAAAGAGGGGGTGATCGGCGTGCCAGGCGTTGATCGCCTCAATCCGGCCCTGAGCGTCGAGCAGCATGATCGAGGTGGGCACCGTGTTGACGATCGTGCGGTAGCGCGCCTCCGAGTGCGCCAGCTCGAGCGCGCGGCGCTCGACCTCGCCCTCCAGGTCGGCGTTGATGCGCCGCAGCTCGTCCTCGGCTCGCTTGAGCCCGACGAGGTTGCGCACGCGGGCCAACAGCTCGTCGATCTCGAACGGCTTGGTCACGTAATCGTCGGCGCCGGCCTCGAAGCCGTCAACGACATCGCGGGTGCCCGCCTTCGCGGTGAGCATGAGCACCTTGATGGTGTGCAGCGCCGTGTCGGCGCGGATCCGGCGGCACACCTCGTAGCCGTCGATGCCGGGCATCATAATGTCGAGCAGCACGAGGTCGACCGGCCTGACCGCCAGGGTCTCGAGCGCGGGCGCGCCCGCTTCGGCCGTGAGCACGGTGTAGCCGGCCATCTCGAGGTTCGTGGCGGCGATCAGTCGGTTGTCCTCGTTGTCGTCGACGACGAGGATCGTCCCGCTTTGTCTGAGCGTGCCCTTCATGGCGTCTCGCGAGGTGGTTCAATGATGAGTTCTTTCGACAGCGGCTCGGTCTGGGCCGGCAGCGTGAAGCGGAAACGGCTGCCGGCGCCGAGCTTGCTCTCGGCGCAGATGTGGCCGCCCTGGGCCACGACGAGCTGTCGGCAGATCGCGAGGCCGAGGCCAACACCGAGACGCGACCCGGACCGGTCGAGCTGCTCAAAGCGCTCGAAGACCTGCTCGAGCTTGTCGGCCGGGATGCCGCGTCCGGTGTCGCTGACACAGAACTCGACGAACGTGCCGTGCTGGGTCGGCGCGGCGCTCGCGGTGATGGACCCTCCGGGGTCGGTGAACTTGACCGCGTTGCTGAGCAGGTTCACCAGGATCTGGACGAGCCGAGTCCGGTCAGCCAGCACCGCCGGTGTTTCGTCCGCCACGGTGGAGGTGAACGTGAGCGAGCGTTCTTCGAACGCGGCCAGGAAGTGGCTCTCCACGGCCTGGAGCACTTCGGTGGGGCAGACCGCCTTCAATGAGAGCGTGAGCTGGCCGGCCTCAATGCGCGAGATGTCGAGCACCTGGGTAATGAGGTCTTGCAGATGCCGGCTCGACTTGACGATGCGTGCCAGGAAGTCGTCTGTTTGCTCGTCCTTGTCCTGTATGCGCAGACGCACGAGCGTGTTGGCGAGCCCGACGATCCCGTTGAGCGGCGTGCGGAGCTCGTGGCTGATCGAGGCAAGGAACTCGGACTTCAGGCGGCTCGAATCCTCGGCGTCGCGCCGCGCCTCGATCAGGCGCCGCTCGGTCTCGCGGCGCGAGGAGATGTCGGTGACGATCCGGAACACGACCGGCTCGGGCTCGCCCACGTCGAGTGCGTCGAACCGGCACTCGACTGCGATGCGCTCGCCGTTGCCGCGGCACAGGTCCTGCTCGATGACCTGGTGCCCCTCGCCGGCCATGGCGAGCTCGACGAGCCGCTGCTCGAGTCGGTGTTGGTCGACCGGGATCAGGTCGGTCCACCGCATCGTGACCAGCTCCTCCATGCGGTGGCCGACGAGCTTCTCGAACGCGCGATTCCAGCGGACAAGCCGGCCCGCGGGGTCGGAGATGACCCAGGCGGTCACAGTCGAGGTGGTGATGCGCGACAGCAGGTGCACCTCGTGCGTGCGCTCGGCGACCAAGCTCTCGAGATCTTGGCTGTAGCGCTCGAGCTTGGCGTGCATCTGCTGTGTCTCGGTGATGTCGCGCGCCGTCAACAGCGCACGCGTGACGCTGTTGGCAACGTCGCGCAGCGGCTTGCCGGTCCATGCCAGCAGGCGCTCGGCCCCATCGTGCCGGCGCTGACGGGATTCGAGCTCGATCGTGTCGACGGCACCGTCGAGCAGGCGTTGGATCGTCTCGATCGCTTCGGCGCGGGCGCCTTCGTCTGCGGCGAACTCGGCCATGTTGCGCCCGAGCGCGTCGGGGCCGAAGAACTGGTGGCCTGGCTTGTTGAGCCAGACGTAGTGGCCGGCGGCGTCGATCTCGGCGATGATGTCGGGCACCGCCTCGATGAGCGTGCGGAAGCGCTCCTTGCTGGCGTGGAGGGCCTCCTGGGCGCGCCGGTGTTCTGTGACGTCGCGCAGGAAGCACACGGTCACCGGCAGGCCCCCACTGTCGGCCTGACTCCAGGCGGTGAGCGAGGCGTCGAACGGGCTGCCGTCGGCGCGGCACATCCGCAGGGAGCCCTGCCAGGTGCCGCGGGCCTCGGCCTCGCGCAGAATGGCTTCAGTGGTCGCGCCGTCCTCAAACAGGTCCCGGATCGGCCGGCCGAGCAGTTGGTCGGGTCCGACGCCGAACAGCTCGTGGGCGGCCGGGTTGGCGTAGACGAGGGCGTCGCCGCCGCTCCAGGCGACGATGGCGTCGACCGACGTGTTGGCCATGGCGTAGAAGAACCGGGTGCGCGCCTCGGCGCGTTTCAGCTCGGAGACGTCGCGAACGCTGACCACCACCACCGGCTTGCCGTCCGCCTCGACCCGTCTGGCCGAGACCGCCGCAGGGAACGTCAGGCTGAACCGGTCGCGCATCTCGGCCTCGTGCTTGACGGCGTGCTCGGTGCCGTCGAGCGCGTCGAGCAGCTTCTGCACGCTGGCGGCGCCGTCCACAAACAGGTCGGCCAGGGTCAGGTCGGACAGCACCTGGGCGTTGCTGCCGAAGAGGAACAGCTCCTGGGCCATGCGGTTGGCGGCGACAAGACGCCACTGGCGGCCCGCGGCGACCACCATCGCTTCAGGCGCCTGATCGAAGATCGCCTCGACGCCGTCGAGCGCTGTTGCGGTCGGGTCGTTGGTCTTCGGTGAGCTGGGTTGTGCCGTCGCACGCCTGTCAGCGACGTGCTCCTGGCCTGTCTCCACTCATCTTCTCCCGGCAGCCGACGACGCGGGCTTGGCACGGCGGGGTACCTCGACCCCCCGCTCCCGGTTGGCCGCACGTGATGTTGTTCTGGTTCGAGTGCCCAAGGGACGGCACTCCAGAAGTGTTTTCGGTCGAATGAGGCGCGGACCTGAAGAGAAATTCGTCCTGCAGGGAGGTGCTCGTGACGAGCGGCGTGGCACTTACGGCGACAGAGGGCGGCCTTGAGCCAGGCCTGGTCAATCAGCGCGTCGCGGCCGTCGCAGGTCTCACCGTGCGCGATGCGGCCAACCGACGCCCGTCAACCGCCTCGGTGGCGTGTGCGCGGGCCGGTTGTTAGAACGTCAGCCGCACGGCGATCGAGTAGTGCTCGTTGTTGAAGAGCTGGGCCTGGGCATCGACCATGATCAGCGAGCTGGCCCGCCACGTGAGCCCGACAACCGCGCCGAGATCGTTCTTGGTTTCGTACTCGATGGTCCGGTCGATCGACTCGCCCGTCGGCGTGAGCGTCAGGAGGGTGTTGACTTCGGTCGTGACGTCGGTGAACCGCGCGCCGACGTAGGGAAGGAAGTCGCCGTAGCGGAACTGGACCATGGGCGTGATCGTCAGCTCGCGCCAGTCGATGTTTTCGACGGTCGTGGTGAAATTGGGGAGCACGTCGAGCTGGCTCGTCTCGCCCTCGACTTCGTCGAATTGGCCCGCCATGAACCCGACTTTCACGGCGACGAGCAGCCAGTCGTTGAGCGGATAACGCAGGACGGCCGACATGCCGTAGATGAGGTTGTCCGAGCTCGCGAACGGCGTGTCGAGCCCCGAGTCCGTGCTGTGGGTGTTCGTCAGGTCGTAGTCAGCGAGCCCGAGCGTGCCGCGCAGCTCGACGTAGCCGAACGAAACCCACGCGACGCTCAATTCGAACGAGTTGAGCTCTTCGCCGGACGAGAACGACTCGAAGATCGCGTCGATGTCGTCGAGCGGCACCGACGAGCCGCGGAAGTCCAGGTTGTAGTCGCGCATGGTGTAGCCGAGCGACACGGTGAACATCCCCTTGCGCTCCTCGTGCGAGAGGAACTGGCCCCACGCGCGCGGCGCCGTCGCCGCGACCACCACCAAGACGACAAACAGGAGAACGAATCGGCGCATCATGGCTTCCCTCCTGGCCGGACCCGGCCGACGGTGGCTCATTGCCTCGGCCGCACACTATCCGCGCCGCACGGGCAGTGTCAACCCCTTCGCACGCTGCCGCTAGAGAACGCACCCGCCAGCCTATGCCGCCACAAGCCGCTTGCCCGCCCGAGTCCCCTGTGGTAACCTTCGCGTGTCTGGGGAACGGGGGGCCAGACGCATTCCGCCTGACCTCTCAGTGTCCCACGAGGCGGCACGACACACCGACCGGACACACACCATCAGAACCCGCCTCCTGAATGATGGAATGCCCGGCAGCCGGTCTGCCCACTGGACCCTCTCCGAGCGAGTGGTGAGATCTGCCCATGAGGCAGGCCGCTTCGGCGTCTTGCGGCTGTCGACTTGGTCATCCTTGGATGAGTTGAATGAAGCACGAAGGCACAGGCACCTTTCGTACCCTGTCACCGTGGCCGTTTGCCGTCGCTTCGCTGCTGTTGGTTGCGCTGACCGTCTATCTTGTCCATGTTTACGCGATAGTCCATTGGCAGATAATCTCGCAGGAAATACGGTTGCGACTGGAGATCGAAGACCTGATTGCGGAGAGCAGAACCGATGGCAGCGAGGTGCAGCTTCCGTCCGACGCGATTGAGCGCCTAGAGCAGTTGCTCAAGCGGTCCGATTCTCCAAGTGGGACCGTCCTGTTCTACCTGGAGATCTATCACGTGACCGGGGTTGCTGCCGCCATCTGCTCCGCGGTCGCACTTCTCAGAAAACCTCGATGGGTTGGGATCGTCAGTCTCCCGTTCGGGCTGCTTGGCCTCTATCTAGCAGCTGCTGTCATGTGAAGGAATACCGGGCGGTCATCTGACCGCGCAGAGCAGGATGCAGGTCGTCAGTCAATTGCCATAGGAGGAGGATAGGACGATGGCGCTGGTAATCATTCTGATCGTGTTTGGTGTGTTCGAGTTTCTTTTCGGGATCAGGATCGTGCGGCCGACGCATCGGGGTCTCGTCGAGCGGCTTGGCAAGTACAGACGGTTTGCCCGGGCCGGCTTCAACTGGATCATTCCGGTCATTGATCGAATGACTCAGGTCAACGTCACGGAGCAGATGGTCGATGCCCAGCCGCAGGAGATCATCACGAACGACAATCTGAACGCGAGGGTGGACGCGCAGGTCTACTTCAAGGTCAAGGCCGACGAGGAGAGCGTCAAGAGCTCGCAGTACAACGTCAACGACTACGTGTTTCAGATTGTCAACCTGGCGCGCACGACGCTGAGGAACATCATCGGCACGCTCACGCTCAAGTCGGCAAACAGCGAACGGGACAAGATCAACAACGAGCTGTTGACGACGCTGAGCAAGGAGACGAAGAGCTGGGGCATGGAGATCGTCAGGACCGAGCTCAAGGAGATCGACCCGCCCAAGGACGTCCAGGAGACGATGAACAAGGTCGTGAAGGCCGAGAACGAGAAGATCGCGGCGCTCGACTACGCGACCGCGCTGGAAAGACAGGCCGACGGCACGAAACGGGCGGAGATCAAGAAAGCTGAGGGGATCAAGCAAGCGAAGATCCTCGCCGCCGAGGGCGAGGCCGAGGCGATCCGGCTCGTGAACGAAGCGGCGAACAAGTACTT
>CAZCQN010000040.1:0-21539 GCA_964500825.1 uncultured Verrucomicrobiota bacterium
GCCAGGGCGTCACCAACGAGGACGACTACCTCGATATGCCCACCTGGTATGCCCATCCGCCGAACGTGTGGTAGGCGGCAAAACACCGAACAGACACGGCGGCGGGCGTGGCCTGGGTGGTCACGCCCGCCGTTGCTTTGTGCCCACAGCCCAGCGACCGGCGCAGTCCTCGGCTTGGATTGAACCAAGCTGCGCTTGTGCAGCAGGGAGGGCTGCGCTCTCGTTGGCCGGCGCTGTCGGACTTGGTGGAGGGCTATCGCCGCCAGGTGTGTTTGCAGGCGCGGCACGTGATTCGGCGGCGGGGGATCGGTATCGGCAGGCCCAGGACGAGCCACGTGAGGAAGAAGGCGAAGCGGGAGAACTTCTCGCTGCGCACCTCGAGCGAGCCGCACATGGGGCACGCCAGGTCGTGCTCGGCGTCGGTCATCGCGTGTTTCGTCGAGTCCGGGCGGATCGGCGTGTCGCGCAGGAGCTGCCGAGCACGTGCCGCATCCGACGCCCTGACGCGGAGTCTGATACCCCCGATCGCGTTCGCGTAGTGCCAGGCGAGCTGGACGAGGTGCCGGTTGTCGAGGACCGACGGGATGCCCTCGAGATCGAGCATCGTCCTCGTGAAGTCCGCGTCGAAGACGTCCCAGAAGGTGGCGACCGTAACAGGCTCGTGTGAGATAGTACTGCCTACGCTTTCCATTGGTACCCACAGCTCCTGCATCGCCAGCGCCTCGTCATGAACAGTAGTGGGATGCCGAGGAGAAGCCACGACACGACTGCTGCGAGAAGCGGCAGCGCGCTCCGGGTAAGGTTGTACGAGGCGCAGTTGGGGCACTGGGGCAGTCGTGCGAGACCGTTCTGGAGCCCGGTGTGCTCCTCGGAGCTTGCGCGCAGGATCTCGAGCGCCTTGAGGGCGTCGGCCTGCAGCACCTGAAGCCTTACCTCGCGCACGACGCGCGGGGTCATCATGCGCGAATGGACGTCGGCGAGGACGGCCTCGACGCCTTCCATCGCAAGGATTGCCCTCGCGAGGTCGGCATCGGCGACGTCCCAGTATCTGGCAATGGTCACGAGCCTGTCTGCTGTTGCCTTGCGCATGGCGGGCCTGCCCAGCCGTGTGCCGATGAGACGCGCGGCACCGTACGCGGTCATTATAGCGCGTTTCTGCCCTGTTCGACGATCCGCAAGCCGTCCATTCATCCGCCTGGCGGCCATGGCTGCGCGTGATCACCGTCTCGGCTGCCCGGCAGGAATGGCTGGACGCGATCCGGCAGCCAGACGCAGCATCGAGAAGCCGCGCCGCTGTGTGCTACCCTGGCAGGGCGCTGGGGCCTGCTGCTTGTGGCGGCAGCATGCAGTGCGGTCAATGAGCAGGGGACCGGGCGCCAGGGTCATTCTGTCTGAAACACATGCGGACAACCAGGTGTCACTTACCTAGACGAGGGAATCCTTTCGTTATGAATAGGTCGAGTGCCGGCACGCGGCAGCATGGCGGGAAGGAGAGGATCATGAGGGTCTGGGCGTTCTGTCTTGCCTGGCTGTGCATCGTCCTGCCTGGGCATGCGGTGGCGGTCTGGACGGTCGAACCGGACGCAGACGAGCCTTTTTCGGAGGCGTTTCGTACGGCACTCAGCGAGGTTCATCGAATGGACGGCGCGAAGGAGGAGGCGGCGCTCCTGGCCATGCTCGACGAGTTCAAGCAGCCGCACGAGCAACTGGAGATCAAGTACAAGCTCGCCATCCTGTACAACCAGCGCACGGGCATGGTGTGTCACGAGAAGGCCGTCGTGTACTTCGAGGATGTGCTGGCGCACAACCTGCCGCCTCGTGCGGTGGCTCTCGCCCGGACCCTGTGCGGGGATTCGTGGCGGATCATGAAGGAGTACGGCAAGGCCCTCGAGCACTACTTGAAGGGACTTGCCTTCTGTTTGGAGCTGGACCTTCCCGACGCGCCTCCGGAGGTCCCCGGTGTCGGGAAGGTCGATCGGCGTGGGCAGGGCCCGAACGACCCCGCTGCCAAGGCCGCGCGCGAGGAGCACGCCGAGCAGGTGAAAGGAGCCGCGCAGGCGAAGTTCGAGCGCGACATGATCCGCTACCGGGACACGCTTGTGCGGTAGATCGTGACGCTGTACGATACGCTTCCCTTCGATGAACGCGAGTTCAGAGAGGTGGCCGAGCCGATCATCCGGAGCGGGATCGAGATGGACCGGCTCGTCTACGACGTGAAGGCGTATCTCGAGGAGAAAGAGCGCGAACGGCAGGAGAGGGACTCCGAGTCGAACAACTGACGCGGCACCATCTATCGCGGCAGCGCGAAGCTATCGCTGGCCGCCCCTGGAATGGAGGGACGGTGGTGAGAGCCGTCTCCGTGCTGTTGGTCGAGGACGGTATCCAGAACTTCGTCCGCAGGATCGCCTTCGAGCTGAACAGGCGGTGTGGCATGGTGGGCCGGGGAGGATTCGAACCTCCGACGAACGGATTATGAGTCCGCGGCTCTCACCGCTGACCTTCGGTCGGCAAGTTCGACAGGCAGGCAGGAACGCCTTGCGCGAAGCGCCACGTGTCTGCTAGGCTGCGAACAGGCTCGATTCCGTGACCGCCAGCCGGAAGGGAACCCTGCCCGAGGCGGGAAGCCCCGGAGACATGATCGCAGAGCCGACAGACGGCGCTTCTGCGATGTCCCCCTTGAGCAAGCAGGGCTTGGGGAAGGTGCTCGTGGCGACCTGATCGTCTCACGTCCCATCGGATGCACGACGCAACGCGAAGGACAGTATGTGAAAGCCTTACTCGATAACGGGACTAAGTGCCTTTTAGTCCAACCGCGGTTCTCAGTGTTCAGTTTCTGGAATTATGTCGACGTCTGCAAGATAGTAGGCGCCAAGTATCCCGCGGCGCCTCTGGGCCTCATGACCGTGGCGGCTTTGCTGCCACAGCACTGGGCGCTGAAGCTGGTCGACGAAAACGTCGAGCCCCTGGTCGACGAGCACTTCGAGTGGGCGGACGTTGTCTGTACGGGCGGCATGCTGTCTCAGCAGCAGGGCGTGCTTTCCGTCATCGACAGAGCCCATGCCCACGGCTGCCGCGTTGTTGTCGGCGGCCCCGATCCCACATCGCAGCCGGGTCTGTACGAATCCGCCGATTACCTTGTCCAAGGTGAGGGTGAGCTCACCATCCCAATGCTCATCGAAGATCTGTTGGGCGGCTCCACGAGCGGTGCGTACCAGTCCCCTGACAGGCCGGATATGGCCCACGCGGTCGTTCCACGGTACGACCTCATCCGATTCAAGGACTACATTCAGGTCGGGGTGCAGTATTCACGTGGCTGTCCCTTCAACTGCGAGTTCTGTGACATCATCGAGCTCTACGGCAGGAAGCAGCGAACGAAGAGCATCGAACAGGTCGTCAGGGAGCTTCAGGTTCTCTACGACCTGGGGTATCGGGGGCACATTGATTTCGTTGACGACAACTTCGTTGGCAACAAGCGGAAGGTCAAGCAGCTCCTGCCCGTCATCCGCGAGTGGTCCGAAGCGCACGGGCACCCGTTCTACTTCTCCACGGAAGCCTCGATCGATTTCACCGATGATGATGAACTCCTGCGGATGATGCAGGACGTTGATTTCCGATATGTTTTTGTCGGTGTTGAGACACCGGAAGACGAGGCATTGAAGCAGGCGCAGAAGACGCAGAACGTCAACAGGCCTCTCACCGAGAACATGCGGAAGATCTACGCCCACGGCATGATCGTCAACGGGGGCTTCATTCTTGGCTTTGATAGTGAAACGGACCGAACGGCCGACAAGATGATCCGGTGCATTCAGGACTCCGGGATATGCATGGCGATGCTCGGCACGCTGTATGCGCTGCCGAATACGCAGCTCACGAGGCGGTTGAGACGAGAAGGCCGGCTGTTCGAGGATGGATCGAAGCAGCGGGACAATGGCACCGAAATTGACCAGATGACGAGCGGCCTGAATTTCGTGACCGCCCGGCCTAGGTCCAAGGTCTTGGAAGACTACGTGCGCGTGCTCGATCATATTTACAACCCGAAGCGCTATTACGAACGGATTACGTACACCGCCCTCAACTTGAAGCGGGTAGACAAATACAGGCCCTCCTTTGGGCGGATGCTCAATTCGGCGAGGGCCTTTCTGCGCCTTTGCGGCAAAACGGGTTTCAACAGGAGAACGGGGCGGCTGTTCTGGAAGCTGGTCTTCACGGTGCTGTTCCGAAACCCACGGGCGGTCGAATCGGCCGTGAACCTCGCCGCGATGTTCATTCACTTCGAGAAGCAGTGCAAGTTCATCGTCGAGAACACACAGAGAAGACTTGCGCACATCAAGGAGCACGGCGAGGAGTTGGGCGGGCGCACGATGTGTGAAGGCGCCCACAATGTCCGCCCTGCAGAGGAGCTCGTACCGATCGCGGCGGACTGACGTCGTCCCACCTGCTGTGCCACACGAACCGTCCCGAACGCCCACCGTTGGCGGGGAACAGGAGTGGTGGTGGGCCAGGGAGGATTCGAACCTCCGACCAACGGATTATGAGGGCACAAGGGCGGCCATGACCCAAGTGGCCGCCCTGCTTCATCTTGTCACATTTCTCGACGAGAAACGTCTCTCCTCAACATGGACACGACGCCGGCGGACTTCAAGGTCGACGACGCGCTTTTCTTCATCGGTCTTCTGGAGATCGGCGGCGGTGACCGGGCCGCCGGTCTCGACGCGCTCGAGCAACTGATCGCCGACTACCCCGGCTCGGAACGGCGGCCCAGGGCAATGTACACGCTCGCCTGCGAGCGTGCGTTGGACGGCCGTCTGAACGAGGGCCACGCCCTCGCCCAGGCGTTGGCGACCGAGTACAACGGCACCGCCTTGGACGCGCCGGCCCTGCACTGGGCCATCTGTTACCTGCTCGGCCCGGAAGCGAATGCGCCGGAGGCGGGCGCCACCGACGAGGACCGCGCCCAGAACGTTTCGCTGGCCAAGACGGACCTGGACGTCCTGGTGGCCATGCATCCGGGCGAACGCGAAACGGCGATGGGCCTCGAGCAGATGATGTGGCACCACCTCAACCACAACGAGGGCGAGGACGCCGCATTGGTCGCCCGCCAGATTCTCGTGCTGTTTTCCGGCGTCGAGCCGGGCGTGGCCGACAGCGCGCTCTACGACGCCTCCCAGACCGAGATCGACTACGGTGACCGGCCCGTCGGTCTGGCAGCCCTGGAGCGCACCATCCGTGAGTACCCCGACTTCCCGGGCCGGCCTGCGTCGATCGGCACGCTGGCCTGGCAACGCGCGGCCGACAACGAGCTCGACCGCGGCGATGCAATCGCCGAGTCCCTCATCCAGGAGTACACGGACAAGCCGCTCGAGCCCCAGGCGCTCGCGAGCGCGGCCGCCTACTGGCTGTGGCCCTGGATGCACGCCACCGACGAGTGTCCCGGCATCTATCTCGCCAAAGCGAAGGCGACCATCGACCTGCTGACTCGGAAGTACCCGCAGGCGCCCGAGACCGCCGTCATGCAGGACGCCCTGCTCTACTTTCACCTCCACCGGTTCGAGCACGAGGAAGCTGAGCCGATCGCGCGGCGGATCATCAATCTCTTCCCGGACACGGTCGACGGGATGAAGGGCCGGCGTGAGCTCGCTGAGCTTGTCGTCGAGTTGCGAGGCGACTTCGAGACGGCGCATCGCCTTCTCGACGAGGCGCTCGTGTGGGCGCGCGACAATGGCGACCTTAGCCTGGAAGCGAAGCTCATGTGGTCGCGCAGCCGCGTCCTTGTCAGGGAGGGCCGGTGCCTCGAGGGTCGCGACGTCGCCTGGACCGTCGTGTTCACGACGCAGGAGCACGCCGGAACCGACTATTGGGCCGACTGGCTGCTGCCTCGGGCCGAGACGCAAGTGGCCTACAGCTTCTTTATGGACGAGCAGTACGTGACAGCCGCCGACGAGTTTGCCCGTCTGCTCGTGCAGTACGCGGAAAAGGACAAGTGGCATCCGTTCTGGACGTTCTATGTGGGGCTCTCGTGGTTGGAGGCGGGTGAGCACGAGATGGCCAAGGCCGCGTTCACTCGGCTCGTCGAGGACCATCCCGAAGACGGCTGGGCCTACGCCGGCTGGCTGCTCATGCAGGGCCAGATCCCGGAACCGCTCTGCATACCGCCGGAGGAGTCGACGGAGGAGTCAACCGACGAGCGACAAGACACACCTGTGGAGGGAGGGCCGAGCGATGAATAGCCCCATTCGAGCCCATCGATCAGCCGTGATCGCGTGTGTCGCTCTGCTCATTGTTGTTGGCTATCCCGCGACCGCCCCTGCGACCATGGACACCGGCGACCCGCCGATCATCATCAGTAACCCCATATGCAATACTGTGCCGGCGGGCCAATACTTCAAACCAGGTGAGCATATCACCTTCACCGCGTCGATGTGCGACTTCGATGTACTGGACGATGAGCCCATGATGATGCGGGACCGGATCACGCTTGTGCAGTGGCAGTTCCGCTGCGTATCGACCAACAGCGGCTGGGGATACGTGGCACAGCACACGGGCTATGATTTCAGCCAGGACTCCGTGGAAACCTCGTTCGGGTTTCACGGCGATTACGTGATACGCGCCGGTGCAAACGACGCTGGTATGTACTACAACGATCCGTTCAAAGTCTCGGGCCCTTCCCAGCTCATCAAGGTCCGCTGCGTGGACTACGTGGTCGTCACCCTGTCCAAGAAGATAGTCGAAAAGGAGCACACCGCTGGCTTCACGGCGAAAGCCTACTGCGATGCTCCCGACCTACAGCGCACAGACGACGACACGTGGATGCAGGACGCCGACTTCGTCTGGAGGGTGATACCCCTCCCTTGGCACGGTCAACCCGGCGACGGGTTCCTCGACGACATTCACTGCCGGTCAACAGAAGGGTTGGTGCTGGGTCGTCGCTATCGAAACAGAGACTGGTTACTCTGACAGCGCGGCCGTCTATATCAAGGCGCCGGACGAGCCCGACCCCCCGGACGACCCGCCCGAGGACTCCGAGGTGGAGATCACCAAGCTCGATGGCTCAGACCCGCCAGGATACATCTGGATGGGCTCCGAGTATAAGTTCCGTTGTTTGCTTGCCCCCTGGAATCCAGGTTCATACGAATGGACCGTCAACGAACACTGCGTTCAGCTCGTGATGGGGCAGTACGACAAAGTCGTGACGATCGGGGGAAAACGACCGTGCCCCAATAGCTGGATCGACGTGATATTCACGCCATCCAACGACACAGAAAGCGGGTACGACATCTACTTCTTCGAGACTCTCGGGATCGACCTGCATTTCCAGGGGCTTGGTGAAACCGAGGAGGAAACCGAAGGCGGCTGGCTTGCCGTGAACAACGACTTCGACGAGCAGAACCACGACAGCCAGGGCGCACTCATCCCGGACAACCAGCCAGACCACGCTCAGGGCCATGGAATAGTGGGCACGGACGGCGAGGTGGAGAGCATCACCGTTCAGGTCACCAACTCCAGGCTTTTCGCCGGCGACCTTCATTGGCGACTCACCTTCCCTGACAAGATCAAGATATGGAAATGGGACGATACTCAGACTCCGCCCAGATACGTCGAAGTTGTGTCGGGACAGGCATACGACGTTGATGGCACGTGGACTGCCACTGACTTCTATGCTGGCAGGGGCCGCCTCCTGGAACACACCTTCAAAGTCGAGGGGATCACGCCGAGTGCGGCCGAGCGTGATATCTCCATTACGGGCACATTCACTGCAGACGGCGCCGTCGGCTTGCATTCGGACACCGTGAAGGTCACGTGCGTGGACGTGGACCTGGATATCGACTCGGACAACGACAATGGGTTCGGGGCCCCGGATCGAGACGCCGGTGAGGATCGGATCGAGGACATCAGCGGAGACCCGGACACGCCCAGCAAGTTCGTCGCCCTGAACCATGACGACAACGACAACGACGGCATCCCCGACTTCGCCGACGGGTTCGACTGGGACGAGTTTGAAGACAACGCCGATGATGCCACAGCCGGAGAGGCGTTCACGCCGCTTGTGCTCGAACTGCCTGCCTCCGTGGATCTGACGAAGGCCAAGGTGAGGATCACCTACGACGCCTCCGATCCGGCCGACGTCCAGCTCTTCTTCTATTCCCCTGATTACTGGATATACGCACCGGGCTCGGGCAGGTTGAGGATATGGACGAAGCCCGGTGCCGTGGCACGGGATTCAGCCAGCATCGACGCCGAGACGCCGGGCGACTACGTGCCCGACGGTGAGTACGACGCCGCCGACCTCGGCCTTCAGGGCGGAACACGTGTAGTGACTCTGTACGTTGAGGCCATCGCGCTGAGCTCAGGCGTGAGCAGTAGTCAGGTGTCGGTCGAACTTGACCCTGACGGAGACGGGCCTGCCGGGTTCATCGCGCCGGACGCGGTCAGGATGACCTGCGTCAGAGTGGACTTGGATGTTGATTCGGACAATGACAATGGAGCCGACTCCCCGGAGCGCGATGCTACCGAGGATCAGATCGAGGATGTCAGGGAACAGGCGAACAGAGCCGGGAAGTTCGTCGCCGTGAACCAGGATGACAGCGACAACGACGGCATCCCTGACTTCGCCGATGGCTATGACTGGGACGATACGGAGGGCAACGACGATGATCTGGTGACCGACGAGGTGTTCACGCCGGTCGTGCTCCACATACCCGCCCCGCTGGATCCGGCGGAGGTTCGCGTGCGGGTTACCTATGAGGCCTCCGACCCGGCCGCCGTAACCCGCACCGGTACGGCGCCAGACTACGTCTACGCACCGGCCGCTGGCGGTGGCAGGTTGCGGGTATGGACGGAGGCCGGTACCACGGCACGAGACCCAGCCAGTATCGATGCCGAGGAACCAGGCCACTACGTGCCGAACGGCGAGTATGCCGCTGCCGATTTCGGTCTCGACGGAACGACACGTGAGGTGACCCTGTATATCGAGGGTGTTGCAGCCAGCGCCGAGCTGAGCAGCAATCAGGTGCTGATCGAAGTCGATCCGGACGGGGACGGACATGCCGGGTTCATGGTGCCCGATGCCGTGAGAATAAGCTGCGTGCAGGTGGACTTGGACGTTGACACCGACAACGACAATGCCATGAGCGACCCGGAACGCGATGCCGTTGAGGATCACGTTGAGGACGTGAGTGGCAATCCGGAGCGGCCGGGGAAGTTCATCGCCATGGACTACGACGATGACGACAATGACGGTGTCCCTGACTTCGCGGACGGCTACAACTGGGACGGTACGGAGGGCAACGACGATGACGTCACCACGGGGGAGGAGTTCGTGCCGCTCGTATTCGAAGTGCTTGCCCCGCTGGACCTGACGCAAGTGAAGGTAAGGGTCACCTACGAGGCCTCTGACCCGACGGAAGTCACACTCACCGGTGTGCCGCCAGACGAGGAGTACGTGCCCGACTCGGGTCGACTGAGGGTATGGACGGAGGCCGGCGCCACGGAGCGGAACCCAGCCAGCATCGGCGCCGAGGAACCAGGCCACTACGTGCCGAACGGCGAGTACGATGCGTCCGACTTCGGCCTTGGGGAAACCACCCGTCAGGTGACCCTGTACATCGAGGGCATCGCGCCCAGCGACAGCGTTAGCGGCAGTCAGATACTGATCGAGATCGACCCCGACGGCGACAGGGCTGCCGGGTTCATGGTCGTCGATGCGGTCAGAACGACGGCCATACGGGTCGACATCGACTGCGACACCAACCGGAACGGTGACGTCGAAGACGACGACGAACGTGAGGAGGAGCTCTGGTCCTCCGGGCCTGACTCAAGAGGGGCCATCGTGTTGCCGAACTGCGACGATGACGACAGCAACCATCTGCCCGACAACTGGATCGGGGGCAGCGACTTCGACTACGATGGCACCGATGAGGCGCCTGACACGGTCGTGAACCCCGATCCCGATCGCGACGACCTGTCTCAGCTCGTCGTGCACAGGCTCGGTGTCAGCGGACTACCCCCGGACCTTCGCGTGGTGCTGCGCGTGGTCAATCCCACGGGCGACCCAGCTTACTTCTCGTCGAGGTACACTGCGGAGCAACGAGCGCGCGTGTTCCTGCCGACGCTTGTGGTCGGGAACGACCTTGTCGTCCAACCGGGCGACGCAGATCTCCTTGGTCCCGAGGCTGGCTTCGAAGTCGAGTTCGTGGAGTCGCCGACCCCGCCCCAGCGCGACTACTCGATCTTCGAGGGGGGTGGCATTGTCGAGATGGGTCTCGAAGGCATTCAGTTCGGGGCGATGGTCGACGCCGTCCTGGAAGTGTACAAAGGCACGAACCTGCTCTACAATGATCGCGTCCGGTTCAAGGTGGCCCCGTTCGTTGTGCTGAGCCATACAGACGCCGTGAGTCAGCCGGCTCCCGCGCAAGAGACAGTCTACATTGAGGATATGGGCGCCGACAACGCGGCTTTACGCGGAGCGCTCGGGGGCGAGTACGGAGCCTGCCTTGATCAGACCAGCATAGTCGATATCTGGCATCAAGACGGCTATGAGATTGGCTACAGCAGCGCACCCTACAAGACAATCAGCGTGATCCTCGGGTTCCCGCGAGGCCAGCGTACCTATGGTGGACAAGAAGCTCTGAATGTCTACACGCGTCAGACGCTTCTGAGGTCCGATGTAGGCCTGATTCACGACTTCCAGCAAGGAGCCTACACTACGCACGACATGGGAGGGAACCTCGAGGCTATCCCCGGTGCTCCAGGGTCGTTCCTTTACGGGAGCGGGCTTGACACCGATATGGTTGACTTCCTGGAGGCGCAGGAGGTGCAGACGGGCACTAGCACAAACGTCGGATGGCTTCTGGTCGGGCACATCGATGAGGTTGTCAGCTTCGCACCTGACGGCGTGACAACACTCGTAGCCGATCCCGAGCTGTGCTGGGCCCTTCTGGTCATCGCGGACTCGATCAACCCAACCGCCAGCATGCTCCAGAGAATGGATGATCCGTCTGGGACACGGCTTTCCTCCCGCGGCATGCCGGTCCATAACGTCGTGAACCACAGCGGGCTGAGGACCTTCAACTTCAACACGGTCATGGACCCGGCGAACCTCCCAACGGTCCGCTCGGATCTTGGCTTGGGTTCTCCGACAACGTCGCCGGTCGCCGCGCCGGGCAACACGGGCACGGCGGTCCTTGAAGATGCCGGTGCCCTTGTCGGCTACTTCCCGGATAACAACACCCGAGACTGGCGTCTGACCTTCACGAACGACCACGAGTACGCCATTGAGCACCAGGTCGCGGGCGGAGCATGGACAGCGGATGGCACGGGCGACCGACTTCAGGACTCCGTATCCGACAGCAGGCTGGCGTTTGTCCTCCGCCATTGGTGGGGCGGAGGAGCACCTGTTGCGGGCGACATCTTCACGTTCTCGACGGACCCCACTGGCGCGACGCTTGAGCTTCCCGTTCTCTTTCGGTCGGAGGGGGGCAGCGCCCTGGCGTTCACGAACAACGTAACCAACTGCCTTGTGGACGGCAACGATGTCTTCGTTGCCCAGACCTACGGGCCACATGTGGATATCGGAGGAGGTGCGGCAGTGGACATTCTCGAGGACTACGTTGACAGGATGCTTGGCCGTGCCGGGTATACTGACGTGCACTTCTGCGAAGAACGAGTTTACCACAACAACGCAGGCTCGATCCACTGCGGCACGAACGTGCGGCGCAGCGTATCGTCGCCCAACTGGTGGGAGTGGTAGCCATGGGCAAGAGGTTTAGGACCGTCCTTCTCTCGTTTGGTCTGGCTTTGTGGGTTGCAGCGTGCCCCGGAGACGAGACTGGCGCTGAATACGAGCAGGCATTCGAGGAAGCCCTGCAAAGGCTTCCAGATGTCCCGGCTGAGCAGGTCTCCGCTGACCTGGCTGAGCGGCTGGGGGACGAGGCGATCCCGTTTCTCAAACAGCAGGTGTTGCTCGACGACGAGCCGCAGTCGGCTCAGATTGCTGTACTGACACTGCAGCATCTGGAGTCGGAAGACGCCGCACGGGCTCTCGCAGAGCTCTGCCAAGCGCAGGGCGCGGCGACGGTGCGTCGGCTCGCCATGAGAGCGCTCAAGGGCATGTCGGTTGATCGTGCGAGACCTGCCCTTGAGAACCTCGCCAGCGAGGCGGATGACGCGAGCACACGCTGGCTGGCGCTGGTGGCCTTGCAGGGGCAGGGCGATGAGGCGACGGTGTCGAGGCTGCGTGAGATCGCCGAGTCCGAGGTCTCCGCTGTGAACCGGGCGATGATGGAATTCACGATCAAGCTCCTCCAGCACGAGCTTGACTCCTCAATGACCGAAGGGGAGAGGCAGGAATGGCGAGCCTGGGCGCGAGACTTCGCGGACATCGTGTTCAACCCCGACATGAGCCGTAGCCTGATCCTCGCCGACATACGCACGGCGAGGCGGCTGGCGAAGAGAGGGAGGTACCCTTTCGCCTTTCTGCGACTGCACGTGGAAGAGGCCCCGGAACCGTCCGGAGTTGCCATGTATCTCATGGCGATTCAGCGGGAGCCGGAGGCCGAGCCCATTCTCCGCAAGTACAGTGAAGAGCGAAGCCATGCCGGGGAGATGGCGCAAGCCGCCCTGAGACTCCTCGATGCCGGTGAGGAAGACGAACTGACAGAAGACACGGAGTAGACGGGCGAAGTATGAGCCCCTGCTGCAGCGTGTGATGCGCCCGCATTGGGAACCAACGAGTGCCACCCCAGGCGCTGGCGGCTATAGACAGGCACTCCTTCTTCGAGGGAAACCGTGCAAAGGCCGGCGGTTCTGGCGTTGTTCTCAGTTTGCGTGATGATCTTGGCGGCGCTCCGAGCGGAAGCGCTGGCCCAGACGCCGACATTGGAGGACCTGGTGCGGGAGCGTCCCACCTACACGACGGCCGACGAGCTGCGAGAGGCGTGCGAGCCGTACCTCAAGCCGATCGATCCGCAGGCCAGAAAGATGCCGCAGTTCGACGAACACCTGCTGTTCATCGTGCCGCACCTGGATTCTGAGGATGCAGAACTGCGCGACGCTGCGGTCGACATCCTGGCGCAGTTGCTGGAGGTGAGACGTCACATCCGGTCATCGGCCTTCACGAAGTACCTGTCGCGAGACTACCCGCTCAACGTGCGTGTTGTCGCGCTGGCGCACTCGCTCTATGGCTTCTTGGGCACCGGAGAGAGGTACCCAAAGGATTGGCCGGCCGACATGGAGGCCGCGTGGACAGAAACACTGAACGATATCGCAGAGAGTCCCGCGACACCGCCTCACTTTGACGTCTTGGCCTTTGCCATGACCTTTCGAAGGAGTTGTGTGGCACTGGTCAAGGCGGAGAATCAGCCGATCATGGTGCGCAGACTCCTTGCCATGGTATCCGACGAAACGAGGGACGATCGAGAGCGTATCATGAAGCTGATCTGTCGCTTTCCCGCGGACGCCTCGGTCGATGAGATGCTCGCCTGGTATCAGGAAGAACAGGACGCCTCCACTCGGGCGGTGTGCGTCGACCATGTGGCTTCGCACTCCCGCAGCCTCACGCACATCCATGGGGAACCTGAGTCCGACGCGAAGCTCAAGGCACTGATGCGCTTCCTCGAGCTGGCCGCCCAGGACGCCGACCCCGAGATCGCAAAGAAGGCCAAGGAGTCCCTGGAGAGAGCCGAGGCCTTCCTGGAGGAGTCCAAGGTCATCTTTCAGACGCCGAGCGAGGACGAATAGGGACGGGCACCAGGTTCTTCTGCTTCCTGATCTCTGAGTGATCGGCGGTGTCGGCATCGTCAGCGTTGTCGGCGCCGCCCATTTTTGTGGCGTGCACCTGAGCGAGAGATAGGGTAGTGGGCCAGGGAGGATTCGAACCTCCGACCAACGGATTATGAGTCCGCGGCTCTAACCACTGAGCTACTGGCCCCGGGGGACTGCGCTGTTATGGTAGCGCCTCTCGTGGTGTGGCTCAAGGGCCGTGTTCGTTGGTGGCGCCTGGGCACGGGAACATGCGCACCGCGGCGGGCCTAGGTGACCGGCGGCGGCGATCGGCCTGTATCGGGGGCGTTCCCGGTGTCGGATGCTCCTGAGCGTGCTCCGCCAGGGGCTGATGCGGCCAGGATCCGCGCCCCGACGCCGCGGTCGGACCGCTTGTCCCTTGCAGTCCCTTGCCCGTTGTGGTACGAAAATTGTTCCTTGCGTCAGGGGGTACCAGGGTCGGCGAGGCGTTGTCCAGCCTTGTCGGGGGCTGCTCTGCGGTGCGAGGGCTGCGCGGGGCGTCCTGGCGATGCCTCGACGGACGAGGACGAGACGGGTGGGGTTACTAGCTGAGGCAATCTGCCGGTCAAAGAGAGCAGTTGCTGTTGACGGCCGGAGGGCTGCCGTTATTGAGAAGGATGTCTGCCGGCGCCTCGGGATCAAGCAAGACGATACACGCCTGGGACAGCTTCGGGTTGCCATCAGCGCTGTCGCGGGCGGGAGAAGGTCGATTGAAGTTGTCGAGATACGCGAGCCTGGGGCGAAGGGCTTTTTGGCGATGTACGGGGCAAAAACGCGTCATGGCTCGGAACCGTGGAGCGCCGAGAAGGCCTCGGATCTGGGACTCGGCCCGGCGGTCCTCGATGTTTCCCCGGACGGGGTCATATTAGAGGAGTTTTTCCCGGAGCACCTCAACATCCGACATCGCAGGCCGGCGTCGAGTGAGTTCTGCCATTACGGTAGGCATCTGAGCGGTTTTTTCGTTGCGTTCATCCGTGTTGCTGAAGAGGAGCTTCTTTGCCACAAGGACCCGCGTCCAGAGCACGTCTTCATTATTGGAGAAGGGGAAGGGATTCAGGTTAGACTCATTGACTGGGGACGTGCCCGCGTTTGGCCTTTCGACAGGTTCCCGGAATGGGGCACACTCCAGCTCTTCTGGTTCTATGAGTACTTGAGTTTCTCTGAGCCAGCGATTTGGAGGACGTTCGCGGATTCGCTCGCCGGGGATTTCCCCGAGGAGCTGGGACGTGGCGCCTTGGCGGAAGCCTACGGCGGATTTGTGCGTGATCAGACGAGAGCTCTGGGTCGCTCGCTCCGGAGGGGACCCGGTGTAAGGTTCCTGGAATTCATTGTTGGGTGCGGGAGGCTTGAGCTGAACGCGGGGTGGCTCAATGAGTTCGTCGAGAAGCACAAGGGTCTGAGTGGCGAGGAGCTGGCTCGGGCTTACACCGGAGTGGTGAACGCGCAAGGCAAGCTCTCGAGATAAGGATGTAGTGTGAGAGGAACGGCCTGAGGGGATATAGAGGTGGGTCTTTGGGGACGTCGTTGTGGCGGACCGCCGGGAAGGACTCAACGCAAAGCAGAAGGGAACCTCGAGATGGAGCAAGCGATGGCGGCTGAAAAAGCACACGGTGATAGAGGCAGGCGGAAGCTTGCCGATTCCCACGGCCACCGGGACAGGGCGGTCGTGCTGCGGCCGGTTGTGGGCATGAGTGGCGCGTACCTTGAGAGAGGCTGGGTTATTGCGAACCACAAGTTGGTTTCGTTCCACGCCGCTTTCATCTCGTCGGTGTTGAGCCTCCCTGCTGTTGTCACGGGGAAGCTGGCAACGTTGAAGTTCATGTTTCTGAGCTGGGAGACGCTTGTCTCCCTCGCCGTGCTTTATCTCTCGTGGCACGTGGCGATTGCGATCCATGAGATGGGGCACTATCTGACCGCGGCGCGATTGACAGCATTGAACCCGTCGTCGCAACGATCCGCGGACGCGATGGCCGGTAAGGGGCTCGGGGCCAAGCTCGGGTGGTACGCGAAGATGTTCCTTGCCATACCGTGGGGCAAGTTCGAGGGCGTCAAGAAGGAACAAGGGAACTACGCCCCTGACGCGCCGTACAACCTGGCCGTGGCGGCCTCGGCGCCCCGCTGGAGCGCATACTTGGCGATGGCGACGTTGCCGGTCGCGGCGGTCGGCATCACGTTGGGCTTGCTCCTGCGCGTTGAGGCGGCCATTTACATCGGGCGGTTCTTCCTTGCTCCGGGTGTCGTTGGGTTGCTCGACCGCTTCCTGGCCGACCGCGGCAAGCTCAAGGAGTACACCGTCAGGGAGAGGCTTGCGGCGGAGAAGGCTGCGAGGGGCGCCGAAGCGATCTCGGCCGAGAGCTGGCTGGCGAGGGTCGGCGAAGTGAAGAAGATGATGCTGAACAGCCGGATGCAGACCGTGGCCCTCAAGGATGGGACAACGGTCAATGCGCCGTGGCAGTTCAGGAACTGCGCCATGGGCGGGTGCCACACCGAGCGGGAGTACCCGGAAAGCAACATCAGCATGCAGGAGGGCATGTTCATGCCGCTTTCCGCCAAGACCTACGAGGACGCCCAGGAGATGACGGTGAAGCTCCAGTACCGTCTGAAGGAGGTCATCGAGTCGGCGCCCCAGGCAAAGGTCATGGGGATCGGCCTCGAAGGTGGCCTGGCTCCTTACGTTGACAAGGAGCCGCAGGACAAGGTGCCTGAGCAACGGCTTTGGCGGATGATGAAGCAGACGATTCTTGACTGCGGCTACACGCCCGGGGTGGACGTGGCGCTCGCGCTGGACCCCGCGGCTTCCGAGCTGGAAAACGCCTTTCGCGAGGAGACGGGCCAGCCCGAATCGGTCGGGATGTACCGGTTCTGGCGCGACAAGAGCAAGCTCGACATGAGCCGCGACGAAATCCTGGAGCTGTACCGGGAAGCGATGGAGAGAGACGGGGTGCCGATCCTGTCGCTCGAGGACGCATTCGGTGAGTTGGACCACGCCGGCTGGAAGCTCTTGATGCACGGCGACGAGTCGAAAGGGATCGAGGGGCTGGGGGACAGGATCTTCGTGATCGGCGATGACCTCGTGACGACCAAGGACTCGACGATTGAGCAATGCGCTAAGAACGGCGAGATCAACGCGACGCTGATCAAGGCGAATCAGATTGGAACCCTTTCGGAAACCGTGCTGGCGATGTTGACCTCGCTGGCCTACGGGGCGGAGCTGGTGGTTTCGCACCGCTCCAAGTCGCCGAATGATCCTTTCGAGGCGGAGATCGCGACCGCGATGAACGCGTTGGGGATGAAAGCCGGCGGCGGCGCCAATACTGAGCGGCTGCAGAAGTACGGCCGGGTCATGGAGATCATGGCCTTGGCCAGGGCGGTGCAGAAAGACACCTCCGACGAGGAAAGACAAGAGATCGAAGCGGTGCTCAAGGAGTTGATCTCCACGTTGACGGGCAAGGACGACGTCGAGCTTGCCCCGAACGCCGCCGACGTTGATATCACGGCGCTGTTGATGCGCATGTTGGCGATCGAGGCCGTCAGCGGAACGGAAGAGGCGACCAATGCGGGGATCCCGTCGGCCGCAGCAACGTTATTCCTGGGCCGGACGGGGATCATCCGTTTCAAGGGATCGACGCCGCTTGGCACCTCGGCCGGTGTGGACGAGGCGATTCACTACGTGGACAGCATCATCACGCCGAGCGAGATCACCCGGAAGCATCCGGAGCTGTTCAAGGACGCCGGCGACGGGACGTATCGCTTCAAGCCTGGCTTGGACTTCTCGGCGATCAAGGCGACGAACGACGGCGAGCTGCAAGCCCTCTGGAACAAGGCCCAGCGCTATGAGGGAAAGGGCTGCATGGACGCGGTCAAACACATCGAGACAGTGCTGGCAGAGGCCTTCAAGGGCAGGAGACTCGGCGAGCTTGGCAGCTTGCTCGAGGTCGACCAGGAGTTGCTGGCCCTTGAGAGGCAGCAGGCGATCGCCGTAGGAAGGCTTTCGGAGACCGCTCCCGTCGACGAGCAGATACACGCGATGCAGCGGAAGGGCGTTCTAGGCATGAACGCGATCCTGTCGCTCTCGCTCGCGCTGGGCCGGGCCATTGCAGCCAGAGACGGCAAGGAGCTTTGGCAGCTCATTCGCGAGATGGCCTCGGACACCATGGCCGGGTTTGTTGCTGCCAGCGGTGGAGAGACCGGTGGCAAGGATGCCGCCGCTCTCAAGGAGACGGGCTTCGAGGAGTTGAAGACCCTGTTTCTGGCACGGGCCGACGAGGCGATCAAGGCAGGCAAGGAGATACACGTACTGCTGAGAGAGCAACTGCCCGTTTATAGCGCATCGCAGCGGGCGGTGGCACAACCAGCATAATCGCGACGGGCGCGCCGGCTTCGGCTGGCTCGATATCTGTCGCAGTTGATCGAATCGTGATACGGCGGGACCTCGGTCCCGCCGTGTTGCGTTCTGGGCGGCTTTCGAATCTCAGACCAACGAACCATGAGTCCAACAGGGCGGTCACAACCCAAGTGGTCGCCTTTCTCCGGCTTGGCGCATTTCTCGACGAGACACTGGCTTCTCGCGGATGAAGTGCAGTGAGACGAAACGACATCACGAAGGAACCTGTGCTTGACAACTGCCACGGCGCGAACATACTTCGACCGACCAGGAATGCAGCCAGCCAAGACGTCGAGTTCCGGTGATGGCAGCCCCACGCCTTTGAACATACAGGGCGTATAGCAACATGGCTGCGGCATGATATCTGGAAGCAAGACTTGGAGGCGGCTTTCTCCGGAAACCATATAATCATTATTGGCAGGGCCAGACACCCATAGTCGCCGTACAATCAGATACCATGTCTTATCGACACGGTACGTGACTACTGCAGAAATATAACATACAATACAGAACACATG
Organism: uncultured Verrucomicrobiota bacterium; assembly: GCA_964500825.1. GTDB lineage: Bacteria > Auribacterota > JABMQX01 > JAFGEW01 > JAFGEW01 > CAYUZG01. Next base: position 18,679 of record CAZCQN010000040.1, read on the forward strand.
CGGGATCAGAAAGAAGCAGACGATGCATATCGCCAATAACATTGTGAAGCACCATCTACGGAATGTGCTGTTTGTCAGCGGAACGGCTTATGGCGGAAAAACGACCATGACCACGCTGCTTGAGGAAAAGTATGGATTTCTTCGGTACAGTGCCGACGGACGCTGGGACGAGCATCGGGCCTATGCTAATTCAGACGATCAGCCGGCGATGTGTTATGGCCGACGAGATTTAGAGAGTTTCCTTGATCGGCATGCTGATGAATATGCGCAGTGGCTACACGCGAGCCTTGCTGAAGGAGCGGAAATGGAGATTATTGACTTGATCAAACTCTCTCAAGATCAGAGGGTCGTCGCCGATGTGCTCATTCCGTTGGAGCGTCTCAAACACATTGCCGATTACCATCAAGTGATCTTGTTGGTTGCGCCGCTGGAGATGCTTGTCGAAGGGTATTTTGGCCGGGAAGATAAACGAGAAATGTATGAGTGTATTCTCTCAATGCCTGACCCACAAGAGACCATGGCCAATGTCAAGAAGGCCCTGAGGAAGTGTGCAATCCCACTTGAAGCGTTTCATAAGAGCGGGTTTAGGTGTCTTGTCCGTGATGACAAGAGAAGTACACAAGAGACGTTTCGTGAAATGGAGCAGCATTTTCGTTTGGGTTAAGTCACATGATCACGAATCGGGGGATACGAGACGCAATCGTCTTGGCGTGGGGGCCGCGTGAGGGCGTCGCACGACGGGGGGTGACTTGGGGCGGCGTGCTCGGATCGCTGGTTCCCGGAGGGCCGGATGCATTCGCCGGACCGCGATGGATAGGCGGGCCGCATCTGTGACCGCTGCTTTGACGCGGGCGCGATTCATGGTATCATATGCGCATGTTCAGATGCAGCGCTGAGGGGATGAAAGGATGAACTGGGGCGATGTCTTTGCGGTGAGGCGGCTTCGGGTTCAGGTCGGCTGGTTGCTGGTTTTCGTCTGTCTGTTTCTGCTGAGCTCGCGGGGCTGGTGTGCCCAAGCGCAGACGTTCGTCACGGAAGACGGCCAGGTGATCGTCGGCGAAGTAGTCATGGAGGGCGAGAACGCAATCGCGGTGCGGACTGCGCGCGGAACCGTCAGTCTCAGCAAGTCTGAGCTCCTGGACGTGTCGCCGGAGGAGGCGATCGCGTACGGGCTTATCTGGGACGGACGGAAGGCTAGGGCGAAGGGGGAGGAAGCGCAGACGGCTGACGATCTTGGGGCAGCCGTGTACTACTACCGCTTGGCCGTCGATCGGCTCGATGCGGTGTCGAGCGACGCGACGGAGCAGTTCGCGTCGGCACAGAGCCTCGCCGAGGAGATCGAGGCACGAGCTGAGGAGATCGAGAACAGCCTGGCCGAGCGCGGTCTCGCCGCGTACAAGATGCAGGTTTTCGAGAAGTCTGCTCTCGACTTCCACTTGGGCAACGGGCACGTGCTCGTCGGCAAGGCGACGTGGGTCGAGCCTTCGCAGGTTTGCGGCCGGTGCCAAGGGAAGCGATGGATCGTATGCGCGGCGTGTTCGGGGACGGGCAGAGTCCAGGTCGATTGCCCATACTGCACGGGAGGCCTCCGGCCGAACCCTGTCGGCAACGGCACGGGGACCGCCGTGTGCCCGGACTGCGCTGGGAGCGGTCACGTTCGAGCCGTGTGCCCGTCGTGCCGGGGCAGCGGTCAGGTTGGCTGCGCGAAGTGTCGGGGCAAGGGGACAACTCGGGAGAAGTGCAAGGCCTGTGACGGGAAGGGCTACATCAAGAGAAAGATCAAGGTCCGTGACGGACATGGCAATACCCTTGATGGGTATGAGAAGGTCGAGTGCACTGAGTGTGGAGGCACGGGACGTGTCGACGCCCCGTGCGAGGCATGCGGCGGCACGGGCCATGTGACATGTAGGCGATGTCGCGGCGAGGGGAAGATCACCGTCCGGTGCCCCAGGTGCAGAGGGTGTGGTACGATCTCCGTCCCGAAGACGATCCAGTGCACCCACTGCCATTTCGGATGGATCCAGAAGGCGTGCGAGGTCTGCCGCGGCAAGGGATACGTACCGTGCCCGGACTGCGGAGGCCGTGGGTTCACGGGCGATCCTATCCCGGATCCCGGTTCCTGAGAGCTGCACGACGACAGCAGGGAACCGGTCTCCCCCGACAGCGAGGTTCTACGTCCCGCCCCGAAGCTACTCCCCGTGTCCCCCGTGGTTTTCCCCCGGTGGTGCGCAAGACACGCGGGCGGGGCTGGTGCTTGGGAGTACCAGCCCCGCCTTTGAGGTTGCGTGGTCGAGGGCTTACTCGCGCGCGTCGAGCGCTTCGAGGAAGCCCTTGAGCTTGTTGCTGCGCGTCGGGTGGCGCATCTTGCGGAGCGCTTTCGCCTCGATCTGGCGGACGCGCTCGCGGGTGACGTTGAACTCGTTGCCGACCTCTTCGAGCGTGCGCTGCGAGCCGTCGTGCAGGCCGAACCGGAGCGAGAGCACCCGGCGCTCGCGAGCGGTCAGCGTCTGGAGCACGTCGATGACCTTCTCCTTGAGCAGCGTATAGCTTGTGGCGTCGGCGGGCGATTCGGCGCCCTTGTCCTCGATGAAGTCGCCGAAGTGGCTGTCGTCGCCCTCGCCGATCGGGGTCTGGAGCGAGATCGGGTGCTGGGCGATTTTGAGGATGCCGCGCACCTTCTCGGGTGGCAGCTCCATCTCCTCGGCCAGGTCTTCGGCGGTCGGCTCGCGGCCGCGTTCCTGGACGAGCTTCTTGCTGGCGCGCACGAGCTTGTTGATCGTCTCGATCATGTGGACCGGGATGCGGATGGTGCGCGCCTGGTCGGCGATCGAGCGGGTGATCGCCTGGCGGATCCACCACGT
>CAZCQN010000041.1:0-17505 GCA_964500825.1 uncultured Verrucomicrobiota bacterium
GAGAACACATCTTGCACGCTCGCGTGGTCGGCATCCGGCACCAGCGGCGTCGAGATGAAGAAGTCCTGCATCGTCCAGGTGATCTCCAAGTCGAGATCAAACACGCTGGCGGTCTGCCAGCTCGTGTTCGATCCGTCGCTGCGCTTGACGCGGTAGAAGCGGAAGTCGTGCGTCAGCGGGTTCGTCGAGAGGTCGTCCGTGAAGCTGTCCTGCCCGGCCGTGCCGACGAGCACATCGCCCGGCAGCGAGTCCCACGTCAGGTCGTCCGCGTAGGCGTCGGCCTCGGCGCGCTCGAGGACGTATTCGACGCCGTCGGCCGAAGCGAACGTCATGACCACCGACGTCGTCGCCTGGTCCCAATAGAGGTCCGTGATGTCGTCCGGCTTGTTGGGGTTGGTTCGGTACACGAGCACCTCGTCGCCATCGGTCAGGCCGTCGTCGTCGGTATCGGGGTCAAGCGGATCGGTGCCCGTATCGTCCTCGCTCACGTAGAGGCCCGTGTTCGTCTCGACGCCGTCGAGCAGTTGGTCGTCGTCGCTGTCCGGATCGGTCGGGTCGGTCCCGTGCGTATAGACCTCCTCCCCGTCGATCAAGCCGTCATCGTCGCTATCGTCGTCGTCGGGGTATGTGCCGGTGTCTTCTTCGCTCACGTACACGCCGGTGCCGGTCTCGACCGCGTTCGGCAGGCCGTCGCTGTCGTCGTCGGGGATCTCGAAGGTGCCGGCCTCCTGGACCCTTTCGTTCCCGGCCGGGTCGCGCGAGAGCACGCGGTAGGAATAGGTCACGTTGTGCTCGAGCGAATCGACCACGACCGACGCCCACCGCGTGTACCAGCCCTCGTAGTCGGTCGAGAAGACGTAGCCGGGCCCGTACTCGACCCGGTGCTCGGCAAGCTCGTCGGTTCCGGCCGGGTCGCGCGAGAGCACGCGGTTGGGATAGGTCACGTTGCGCTCGAGCGAATCGACCGGGACCGACGCCCACCGCGTGTACCGGCCGTCGTAGTCGGTCGAGAAGACGTAGCCGGGCCTGTACTCGACCCGATGCTCGGCGACCTCGTCGGTCTCCCAGGTGATGCGCACCCGGTGTGCCACGTACGGGTCGGCGGCAATGGACGAGATCGTGGGGGCGTCGGTGTCGGCGATCGGCGGCTCGCGAAACGGCGAGTAAAGCGGGTCGCCCACCAGCACCATCCGCCAATGTGTGTTGGCGATCGACGCCCACCACGCCTCGGCGGCCGTGTAGCCGCGGAAGAACCGGTCGTAGAAGATGCCGCCTGCCTGCATGGCGAACGTGTACGGCTCCCGGACGGCGCCGGCCGAGATCGTCGCGCCCCGCATCAGCATCTGGACCGTCCAGTTCGGGTCGTCGGGGTTGGTGAGGATATAGGCGCTCGCGGAGTCGAGATGCCAGGCGACGGAGCCCACCTTCAGGTACCCGTCGAAGATCGGCTGGAAGTTGTGGTACGAGTACCACCCGTAATAGAAAAGCGTGTTGTCGCACGTGCCGTTCGGGAACATCGCGCTGTTCCTGTCAATGATCGTCTCGACGCCTTCCCACGCGATCCGCCCCCCAGCGGTCTCGATGAAACGCTCGGCGTGGTAGTAGTAGCCGCTTGTCAGGTTGGGCACCCGAGCGCGGAGGTCGATCCAGGCTTTGCCCGTCGTCGCGTCGAGATGGTGTTCGGCGTACAGCGCGCGATCCACAAGGCCCTTGGCGAGTTGGGCCGACGGCCCGCTCAAACGCGCGACCAGCAAGGTCCCGTAGGACGACGAGAAGCGCCCGTCTTCGAGGTAGTACGGGTTGTCGCTGCCGTAGTTGCCTCCCCAGCCCGGGTCGACCGTCCCGTACAGGTCGGCGAGCAGGCTGTCTACAGACCGAATGGTGTAATCGTCCTGATTCGCCATCAACGGGATGCCCCGCGTTGTGACAACATAGAGCAGCTTGTCCTCAAGGCCCCGTGCGGCGATATGGTCGCGAACAGGGTCCCGAATCGTCGAAAGGTAGCGGTCCCGCGAGATGAACGTGCCCGTTCCCGCAGAGATCGTCACGACGTTCTCGTCGGGCACGTTGCGCATGAGCTTGTAGTACGTGCCGATCTCGACCGAGTCGGCCGAGTTCGAGTTGATGACGATAAGCACGCGCTCGTTGTCCGGCCAGCCGGGGATGCCTTCAGCCTCGGCCGACAGCTCGCTCACGTTGCCGGCTGCATCGAGCGCCTTGACCGCGTAGAAGTACTTCTGCTCCGGGACGCCGCTTGCGTCCTCGTAGTCGGCCTGTCCCGCGACGTCGTCCAGATGGCCCCACGAGCCGCCGTCGGGCTTACGCCAAATCTCATAGCCGGTGATATCCGGCTCCGTGTTCGGTTCCCACTTGAGGCAGACGCTCGTCTCCGTGTTCCAGGCGCGTAGCACCATCGGGGCCGCGGGCACCGTGTCGTCCTTCGAGATCGCGAACTGCAGCGACGACGCGCTGCTCTCGTTCGCGTTCTCGTCGTAGGCGCGGACCGCGTACTGGACCGCATCAACCTCGTTGAGCTGGTGCGTAAACGTCGTCTTGTTCGTCTCGCCGATCGGTGCCCCGTCGGCGAACACGCGGTAAAAGGCGACGTCGCCCGACGGGCTCGGATCCCAGGTGAGCACGTTCCGGAGGTAGTCGGTCGCCGTCGCCGTGAGCGTTGGCGGCGGATCAGGTGCTATCGAGTCGGCCGAGGCCAGCGTCGTCGCCGTTGCCACGTTCGACACGTCGGCGCTGTTGCCGTCCTCGTCGGTCGCCTTGAGCGCGAAGTAGTACGTCGCGTCGGCCTCGAGCCCAGTCACGGCCAGGCTCTCTGTCGAACCCGTCGGCTGGGGCACAAGCGACTGGTCGACGCGCCATGCAGTGTCCCAGCTCGTCTCGTCGATCGGCGACGTGCTGTAGCGGACGTCGTAGGCAGCCGCCGTGCCCGTGCGGCCATCGTCGCCGGGTGCGGTCCAGCCGAGCATGATCGACTCGGCGGTCGGGCTCGACGCCGCGAGGTCGGCGACGCGTTTCGGCGGCATCCCGTCGGTCTTGCCGTGCCAGGCGAGCGACTTGCGGTGCACGTGGTAGCTGCTCTTCGTAATGAACGCGAGCGCCCCGTCCGACAGCCGCTTGCGCCGGATGTGGTGGCGGTACTCCCAGACGTGGTGCGTCGCGTTCCACACCTTCTCGATCCAGATCCAGGCGAGCCATTCGCCGTGCGGCGAGAACGCCGGGGCGATCTCGTCCTGGCTCGTGCCGGCGCTCTGCTGCGTGAGACTGCCCCCGGCCGAGTCAACCGTATAGATCTCCGTGCCTTGCGTCGACGACGTGTACGCATGGAACGCGATCAGCGACCCGTCCGGCGCGTACGCCAGGCGGCGCTCGTTGCGCGTGTTGCTCGTCAGGCACGTCAGGCCCGTGCCGTCCGGGTTGACCCGGTGGATCTCGTCCTTGCCCGGGCGATTGGTCACGAAGACCAGGTGGCTGCCGTCGCGCGCGAACTCGGGCCACCGGTCGTTGTACGTGTCGTCGGTGACGGCGCGGTCGTTACCGCCGTCGAGGTCCATGATATGGATATCGCGCCGGCCGCCGCTCTCGTACACGTAGGCGACCTCGCCCGTCGTCGGCGAGACCGCCAGCCCGCGCTCGTAGACGTTCTGCGCGCGCAGGGTGACCAGCTCGTGGCTCGACCGGTCGAGCCGGCGGATCATGCCGTTCGCGATGAAGATCATGTACCGCCCGTCGGCCGTGAGCCTCGGCGCGGCGCAGTTCTCGCCGATCGCGCTCTCGCCCTCGACGTAGAGGACTTCCTGCTCGGGATCGGCGCCGTTGAGCGCGTAGGTGCTGTCGATGAGCCACGGGTTCAGGTAATAGAACTCGTCGCTCATGCGCGTAAACGTCAGGACGTTGAGCGTCTTGAGCGGCGTGACCGCCACCTCGGCCGAGTAAGCGCTTTGGTCCACGCCCTCGAGCGCGGTCACGACATAGTAGTAACTCGTGCCGTTCGCGAGGCCGGAGTCGAGGAGGAAGAGGTCTGTCGCCTCGCCCACCTCCACGTAGCCGCTCCCCGACTGCTCGGAGCGGTACAGCTTGTAGCTGGTCGCATCCGGCACCGGGTCCCAATAGAGCTCAGCCTGGGCGTCGCCGGTCGTGGCGTACAGGTCGGCAGGCGGCTCGACCGCCAGCGCGCCGGCGCACACGAGCGCGGTGCACACGAGCGCCAGGATCGAGACGACACAGAGCCACACGTTGTGCATGCTGCTTCTCAGAGACCGCCCTCCCCCAGAAACTCGAATCAGGCAAGAAATAAGAGGCAGCTTCATTCCCGGTATCGGAAATCAACACCAATAGTATAGCACAATTCGCGCCGGCCTTCAACGCCGGATCAGCGCCTCGGGCGCTCCCTGAACAGAAAAGCCCACGGCCACCTGAAAAAGACGTTCCGCTGGTTGGAGTTTGGTGCGAGAATGGCACGAGGAGCGCCCCTCTCCGCAAGAGCCGCCGGCAGTGGGGCACATGACGGGGAAACGGCGCCTGCAGCGAAAGGAGGACGGTCAGGATGCCCGAGACTGCCGACCACGCACTGGCAAGAAACGTCGGCTACTGCGGTCTCGTTTGCAGCGTCTGCCGCAACGTCCTCAAGGGCTGCACCGGATGCCGGAAGGGCGGCGGCTCCGAGGACTGCTACCAGCGCGAGTGCTGCGAGGAAAACGGACTCAACGGCTGCTGGGAGTGCGGTGAGTTCCCGTGCGACAAGGGCTTCTTCGCCGACGACGCATGGAAGGGCCTTTGCATCGGCTCGGTCCAGTGCATCAAGGACCACGGGCTCAGGCGCTACATCGAACTGGTCGCCTCGAGCCTGGGCAACGACGTCGAGTACGGCGATTACCGCTTCAAAGACCCCGACGAGATCAGGGCGATCCTGGCCGGAGAACCGAGAGCGTAGGCACACTCCGATCGCTGTATGTTGTTCGACGAGCACAAGGTAGCTGAAGCGACTGACGCTGTGCGCGCCCGCCTCGGAGGCGACGCCGACGTCGGCGTGATCCTCGGGACCGGACTCGGCACGTTCGCCGACCGGCTCGAGAAGCCGGCCGCTTTCCCCTACGCCGAGATCCCACACTTCGCCGCGTCAACCGTGCCTGGGCACAAGGGGCGGCTTGTCGGGGGTCTCGTCGGCGGCAGGCGCGTCATCGTGCAGCAGGGACGCCTTCACCTTTACGAGGGGCTCGGCTTCGACCAAGTCCTCCTGCCGCTGCGCGTGATGCACGAGCTCGGCGTGCAAACCCTCATCGTGACGAACGCCGCCGGTGGAGTGAATGCGGACTTCGCGCCCGGCGACCTGATGCTCATCACCGACCACATCAACATGATGGGCACGAACCCCTTGATCGGCCCGAACAACGACGCCCTCGGACCACGCTTCCCCGACATGTCGAACGCATACGACCGCGAGCTGCGTGACCTTGCACTCGACGCGGCACGCGATCTCGGCATCGAGCTCAAGCAGGGCGTCTACCTCGCCGTGACCGGCCCGAGCTATGAGACCGCCGCCGAAGTGCGCGCCTTCCGCACACTCGGCGCCGACGCCGTCGGCATGTCCACCGTCCCCGAGGTCATCTACTCACAAAGCCTCGGCATGCGCGTCCTCGGTCTCTCCGTCATCGCCAACCGCGCCGTCGGTCTGAGCGACCAGCCCCTCATCCACGACGAGGTTATCCGCATCGTCGCCGCCCACCCCGGCCGGGTCGCGGCGCTGTTGGCGCGTGTGATCACAACGACATGAGGAGGAAGCCGCAGATCACACTGATTGACACTGATCGTGTGATCTCGTATCAGTGGGCATCCGTGCAACCTGTGGCCCCAACTGGAGATAACCAGCTATGCCGGCGAAGATCATTGTGGCGCTCGATGTCGATACGCTCGACGAGGCGGCGCGGCTCATCGACGCAACAAAGGCGGGCGCCGACGCCTACAAGGTCGGCAGCCAGCTCTACGCGCGGCGCGGGCCGGAGGTGGTCAAGCAGCTCGCGGACCACGGCGCGACGCTGTTCCTCGACCTGAAGCTGCACGACATCCCGAACACGGCCGAGAAGGCGGCGAAGGCGATCGCGCAGATGGGCGTGGCGATGTTCACGGTCCACGTCTCGGGCGGTTGGGACATGATGCGCGCGGCCATCCGGGGCGCGCACGTCGGCGCGCAGGAGGCCGGGCTCGAGGACCCGATCACGCTCGGCGTCACGCTGCTCACCTCGCTCGACGAGAAGACGCTGCACGACGACCTCGGCTGCACCCGTCCGCTCGTCGAGCAAGTCCAGCACATGGCCCAGATGGCCGCCGAGGCCGGGTGCGCGGGCGTGGTGGCCTCGGCCCAGGAGCTCAAGCCGGTGCGGGAAGCGGTCGGCGACGACGTGCTGATCATCACGCCCGGCGTCCGGCCCGAATGGGCACAAAGAGACGACCAGAAACGCACGATGACGCCGCGCCAGGCGAGCGCCGCCGGCGCCGACTATCTGGTGATCGGCCGGCCGATCACGGCGCACGACGATCCGGCCGAGGCCCTCCGCCTCATCCGCGAGGAGCTGGCCTAGCAGCCCGTGGCAAGAGCCGCCTCCCTCGCAGAAGCGTAGAGCTTGTAGAGAGCCGAGCCCCCGCAGGGGGCGACATCTGACGACGAGGGACCACAGATGTCGCCCCCTACGGGGGCTCGCGCGGGTGCGAGCGACCCCTGTACCACGGGCTCACGCCCATAAGCGCTAAGATAAGCTGGGACTCGATCGAACTGGGCGACCAGCAGCCTTGTCGACGGAATGCCGCGCACAGGATAAAGGATGCCGGGCTTCAGCCGGCATGCGCAGCGCCGCAGGTGCTGCGTTGCCACTGGCTTTGAGCCGGTGGTGTGCGAAAGAGCAGGTCAGCCCCACTCCCTCTCCCCGCCCTGCCCGCCACAAACGTCTGCAGCAGGCGGGCCCGATGCCGCCGCCAGCGGTCCCAGATGAGCACGACGGGTCCGCGCACGTGAGCAAGCAACTGGCGCACAAAGGCTATCAGCTCGCCGGCGCGCAGGTTGGTGTCGGGGTGCAGACGAAAGCACAGCCGCACCCGCTCGCGCCCGGGCGAGACCAACAGCGCGGCGATCGCCGACACCTTGCGGTGGTGGCGCGTGCGCTGATAGTGCAACGGCGTCTGGCCGCATGGCGCCCATGTGCGACGCACCAGCGGCGCCATCAAGAAACCGCTCTCGTCGACAAAGACCAAATGCGCCTTCAGCCGCGAGGCTTTTTTTTGATGCGCGGCCAGTCGTGCTTGATCCAGTGGGCGATGGCCGCCTCGTCGCGCTCGAGCGCGCGGCGCTGGGGCTTTTGCGGCGAGAACCCCAGCCCGTGCAGGAGCCGTCCGACATGATCGACGTGGTAATGCACCCCAAACTGCGTTTCGATCAGCCGGGCCACGCGCGGGCAGGTCCACAGCTCCGTGGCGAAACCGGCGGCGCGGGCGCCTTTGAGCAACAGACGCACGAGGCGCTTTTGCGCCTTGGCATCGAGGCGGCAGGGGCGACCCGGCGCGGGGCAGGCCCTAAGGGCCGCCTCGCCCCGCTTGCGGTAGGCGGCCTTCCAGCGGCGCACGCTGCGTCGGTCGACGCCGAGCTGTTGGGCCACCTCGACCGGCTGCAGGCCCTTGGCCAACAACGCCACGGCGCGCCGCCTTCGCTCTTCGAGTTGTTGACCACTTCCTCGGGGTCGCATGGCACATCACCTCCGACCCCCAATATAGGACCTTACTTACGCAGGTGTCAATAGCCAGAGGTGAAACCCCTGGTCACGGGCGACACCGCGGAATGCCGGCCCTGAAGGGGCCGAACGTGTCAAGCACAAGCTCTCAGTGTGCAACCCCTCCAGGGTTGAATTGGCATTACTGCACACACGTTTCTCCGGGTTTCACCCGGAGCTACTCACGTCGCGCCCCTGGAGGGCGCGGCGATTACGGGCTTTTTCAACAGGCCGTTGCGCCCGAGGCTACTCTCAGACGCCCCTGACGGGGCTTGGATTTGTGCGCCGGTCCCTACCCGAGCCGATTCGGATGCGCGCCCGGCCGGCACGATCGCACGAGCTGTGTGCGACAGCCTGTTTGGATGAGGCCGCGCGCAGCAGCGTTGGAACTGGTCAACAGGTAATCGCCCGCGCCATGTCGGGCGGCGATGTGCCCGCTCTCTGTCAGGAATGCCGGCTAGCGCACTCGCGGGGCCTCAAGCATTCTTGTCAATACCCCGCCTCGTTCCCAGACCGGCGTCGCGGGCATACGCCTGGAGCGTCTCTCGTCCCCGCCTGAGGCTCTCGAGTTCGGTCGTGATCGCCTCGTGCCGCGCGTCGATCGTCTTGGCAAGAAGGCTGTCTTCACGTTGGATCGCGTTCACATGCTCCTCCGAGCTGTCGATCAGGGCGCGCAGGCGCGTTTGCTGCTCATCGGACGGTGTCGCGTCCCTGGCCGCTTCCAGTTCGTGGCCGATCGCCTTCTCGAGCTCGCGCCAGCGGCGCATCGCGTGCTCGCGGCGGTCGATGAGCCGGTCGAGGCGCGCCGTCTTGCCTTGCTCGACGGCCTTGCGCTGGCGACCGGCGAGCTCGAGGACTTCATCGAGCAGCTCGAGGCGCTGCTCGAACTTCGCGACGAGATCGTCTTTCAGGTCGGTCGCCATGGTGAGACAGCTCCTACTTGGATACGATGCAGAACGCGCGGTCCGCCAGCGGCAGCGTCACCCGGTCGCCGCCGCGCCTGCCCGATTCGAACATGGCGAGCGCGAGCTCGAGGGCGGCGCGCGCATCCTCGGGCGTTGACGAGGAGTCGCCGCCGTGTTCGATCACGTCCACGAGCTCCTCGACCGCGAGCACGTACGGGTTGGTCTCGCCGGGCGGCGGCGAGGGGAACGCCGCGCGCCGCAGCTCGAAGAAGCCATCGTAGTGCGGGCTCTCGGCCGACTCGAATAGCTCGAGCACGCCGTTGTTGCCGATCCGGACCCGACCCTGCGAGCCGAGCACGTCGAGCTCGAACAAGAAGTAGTCCTTGCCGACGGCGTCCACGTGCGCGTAGGCGCCGCTCGCCATCTTGATCGTCGCGACGCTGTCGCCGTCACCGTTCTCGTCGCCGGGCACTGCATCCGCCCGCGCCCACGCCGCCTCGGCGTGCGGCCAGGTCGCGGCCGAGACCCACTCAGCCGGGCCGGCGAGCCACAGGAGCGCGTCGAAGAAGTGCGTCCCGGTGTGGATCACGCGGCCGCCGAACGCGCCGCGGACCGACTGGAGCGCGCCGAGCCGGCCGTCGTCGACGAGCCCCTTGAGCGTGCGGAAGTCCCAGCACCAGCGCCGGCTGTGATTGACGGCCACCGCAATGCCGTGCGTGCGGCACAGCGCGACGAGCTCGTCGGCCTCGGCCAGGCTCGTCGCCAACGCCTTTTCACAAAAGATGCCGCGCACGCCGCACGCGGCCGCCGCACGGACCACGTCGAGCCGGACCGACGCCGGGGTGCAGATGCTCACGACGTCGGGCCGTTGCTCGTCGAGCATCCGCTCGAAATCGTCGTACGCGGCCGGGATATCGAAGCGGGTGGCGAACCGCTGCGCACTCTCCATCGTTCGGCTGGCGCACGCGACGAGGCGCGTCGCCTCGACCGCCTGGTAGGCGCCGGCGTGCGTGCTGGGGTGGCCGCGGCGCGAGTCCTCCTCGAGCCAACCGGCCATCCGGCCGCAGCCGACGATGGCGGCGCGTATCGTGGCGGCTCGAGCCGTCATCGGCGCCGCGCCTTGTTCCTGCGGCCGGCCGCTTCGTCGATCGTCATTTTCCGCACGACGCGCTTCACCTCGTCCATGATCTCGTCGCCGTTGGTCGTGGCGAATTTCTCGTCGAGGGCATCGTCGATTGCGGCGAGCAGCGCCGGGTCGAGCTGCGCCTCGGCGTCCGCGGCCAATGCGTCGCGTCCGACCGCTTCGACGATGGCCTCGTGCACGTCCCAGCGCTTGAGCCGCTCGAGGTGCCGCTCGGTCAGGCGAGTCCTGCCCGGTAAAAGCATGACGCCCTTGTCGTCAAACACCGGCAGCGCCAGGATCATGCCGGGCTCAAGTTCACTCAGGCTCAGTCGACCCATCTGGTTTGCCTGCTCGTTTGTCGTGGGGACACGTCTTCCCGCCGAGGATTATGCAAGAGACATGCCACGGGGAGCGGGTGATGCCGCCGATCCGGTAGGACGTCGGGGTAGGTGGGGGCGAGACAGGGGATGTGGGCCTTTCCCACACTATGTGGGGCGTGTCGGGGCCAGCACCCGTACAGAGCGGCCACGAGAAGGATGGTACGGATATTGCATCCGATCCAGGTGAGCGAACTGTCCGGAGCCTCGCGTGGCCAGAATCATCGACATCCACGCCGCGGCCGAGCTTCTGGCCGTGGACACCAAGACCGTCTACCGCCTCATCCAGAGCGGCGATCTGCCGGCGGCCAAGATCGGGCGCGTCTACCGACTCTCGCAAGACGACGTCGAGCACTACTTCGAGCAGCGCAAAGCGGCCACGATGCGCGTGTTCCGAACGAACGGCAAGCGCGCGCGGGAGGGCGTATCCGACGCGCCGACCGAGCGCCGGTGCTCCTGGTGCGGACGCGAGCTGGTCCTCAACTACTCGGTTGCCACGAAATGCGAAGAGCCGGGCTGCGAAGCGACGATTTGTCGCACATGTGCCCGCTCGGGCGCGCTGACCCGGTGCCCGGTGCATGCGCGGCCCGCTGATCGCAACGACACGGTCGAGCAACTGCGCGCGGACGGCTGCCTCGTCGTCGGGCGCGACGAGCTCTCCATCGAGGCGGCCGCCTATCTGTCCGAGGTCGCCGCGCGCTTCGAGCATTTGTCCGGCTGGCTCGATGACGGCGCCGTCCTTCCGCGTGCGAAGCTCGTCGTGACGCTCCGGCAGCAGCCTTCGGCCGAGGCGTGGCTCGCCCTCGACGGCGAGGGCCCGGCGCCGTTCGACGCGGGCGTGGCACAGCGCGCGCGGATCCGGGCCGGCAAGACGCTGCTGCGGCTTCGGCTCGTACCGGCCGTTCATCGGCCGAGCTACGCGCGGCACGGCTTCGACGTGCAGCCCTGCACGGCCGGCGACCTTCGCAGCGCCGTCGACGACGCGGCGCAGCCCCGCAGGCGCAGCGGCCAGTGTGTCGTTGCCGTGTGGTCACCGACCGGATGGACCGACCAGGCGGGTGCCCAGGCGACCGCCGGTCTGGGCGGCGGCGAGCAGGTCGTCCTTGCCGATCGGCCGGCTGGCCGCTGCATCGGCGCCGCGGGCCAGCTTGTGTACTTGCTCAACCCGCTTGCCGACGAGCCGACGCTTGCCGAGTGTGCCCAGTTTGTCCGCAACGAGCTCGCCGTGCGCTCGAGCGTCCGGCTCGACGCATTGACCGACGAAGGCGGCTTCCACCGCGAGATCGCCCAACGATGCTTCGACCGGCTCGCTGCGAACGGCGAGTACGTGGTCGACCGATTCGACGACCTGGGCGCGGTGCTTTCGAGGCGCTAGCAAATGGGTTTCTTGACGACACAGTGTCCGCACTGCGGCGCGCGCGTGCGCCGGACGAGCAACTTCTGCCCGTCGTGTGGCCAGCCGGCGCCGAGGCGTGCGGTCGTGTGCGGCCGCTGCCGCCGGTCGAGCGGGCCCGGCGCCAAGTTCTGCGCGCACTGCGGCGCCGAGCTGGCGCGGCACGGCAAGGCCACCGTCGTGGACAACCGATGGTCGCGCGCCGCCGACGAGTTCGCCGTCGTCCTCGAGATCGACGATCTGAACGGCGTCCTGAGCAAGTCGCTCGTCGTCGAGCCGGGCACGCGTGCGCTCCTGTTCCGTGCCGACCGCCTCGTTGGCGTGCTCGAGCCGGGCGAGCACACGGTCGACAGCCTGCCGCGTCGGATCGCCGCGCTCGGGCGTGGCGCCCCGATGCTGGCCATCCTCGTCTCGGCCGACGACACGGCGGTCGAGCTCGACCTGCCGGAGGTGTGGACGGCCGACGAGCAGGCTGTTTCGGTCAAGGTGTTCCTCAGCGTGCGGCTCGTCGATCCCGACGTGTTCCGCCGCGAGGTGGTCCGCGAGCGATGGCGCGTGTTGCTCGACGACGTTCGCGCGCTGTGGCGCGCCGAGGGGGTGCCGGTCGTTGCCGAGATCGTCCGGCGCGAGACGCTCGAATCGCTCTGCGCGACGCCCGGCCTGCGCGAGGCGGTCGAACGCGAGCTGCGCGCCGAGCTCGATGCGACCTGCGCGCGAAGCGGTCTCGAGCTCGTGCAGCTCCGCTGCCTCGACTTCTACGGCAGCGCGTACGAGACGCTCCGGGCCGAGCGCGGCGAGGCGTTCCAGCTCACTCGGGCGCTCGATGTCTACCGGCGAGTTCACGACGAGCTCTCGGTCGAGCGGATCGCG
Organism: uncultured Verrucomicrobiota bacterium; assembly: GCA_964500825.1. Classification (GTDB taxonomy): domain Bacteria; phylum Auribacterota; class JABMQX01; order JAFGEW01; family JAFGEW01; genus CAYUZG01. The sequence continues at coordinate 12,438 of CAZCQN010000041.1, forward strand.
CGCTTCCAATCCGAGCAGGAGTTTGAGCAGTTCGTGCACGAGGCCGAGCACCGCGCGGGCGTCAAGGCCCTGCTGCGGGAGCAGGAGGTCGAGGACTTCAAGCGCGCGTACCGCGAGCGCCTTGCACTCGAGAAAGCGAGGCGAGAGATCGAGCAGGGCGCGATCGCCTTCGAGTCCGAACTCGAGAAACACAAAGCGCTCGACGAGCTCCGATGGGCCAAACGCGAGCGCGGCCTCGAGCTGCTCGAGAAGATCCGCGAACTGCGGCACCGTGAGCGCTTGCGCCGCATCGAGACCGACGAGCTCCGGCTCGACATCTACAGCCGGGCCACGATCGAGGCGCTCATCGCCATCCTCGACGACGACCGCGCCGACCGGCTCGTCGAGCTGAAGAAGTTCCAGGAACAGACAAAGATGTCGCCCGAGCAGCTTCTGGCGCTCGTGGCGGCGAACTCGCCCGAGGCCGCGCGTGCGCTGGCGGAGCGGTATCGGGCCGAGTCGGCGATCTCGCCCGAGGCGTACGTGCAGGCGTGCGATCGGATCAACAGCGCCACCGCATCCGCCGCCGAGCCGGTGGAGGACGCGCCAACCGATCACGTCGAACTATACGAAGAGACCGAGTGACGCCGATGTCGTCGACGAGCCAGGAGAAGCACGTGACCAGGTGCCCGGCGTGCGGCCGTGCCGTGGGGCACGCGCGCTACTGCGAACACTGCGGCGCCCCACTGCCGGCCGAGGTCGCGGCGCGCGCCGACGCCCTTGCCGAGGCGGTGGCGCACGCGGGCAGTGTCCGGCTCGAGATCGACGCCGCGCGCGTTCTGCAGCAGCAGGCCGTCGGCGTGCTCGAGCTGCGGTTCACGAACACCGGCGCGCACGAGGTGCAGGTGGCCATGGTCGAGATCGACACGCCCGTCGTGGACACGCCGCTGCGGTGCATCGTGCGCGACATCCGCTGCGGCCGGCACATGCCGCTGCGGTTCTCCGTGATCCCCCTGCGGCACGGCGAGGCCGTGTGCCGCGTGCGCGTCAAGGTGCTCGACACGGCGCAGACCTTCAACGTCTCGATGGGCGAGTTCACGATTGTGGTCAACCCGCCGCACGCCGAGGAAACGACGCTCCAGTTCGTGATCAAGGATAGCGACGTGGTGGGCGATTTCGAGAACGTGTTCACGCAGAAGCGGCGCCGGCCGCGCGACGTGATGCAGCCGCGGCGCCGGGCGATGTGGGTGCCCGTCCGGCTCGTTGAGCAGGAGCGCCGCGAGGTCCGACCCGTGCCCAAGACCATCGTCGATGCCGGGCGTCTCGCCGGCGTCCCGCCGATCGAGAGCGCCGCCCTGCGCCTGCTCGAAGCGGGCGCGATGCGCACCGTGGCGCTGTTGGCCAAGCCGCAGCTCGCCTTCGGCCGGAGCGCGTGGCCGGACCCGTACAGCCGCGAGCAGAACGACGTCGTGCTCCGCCTCATGCCCGACTCGGCCGCCACGCGCGACCTGTCGCGCGGCATTCATCGGTTCGCCTTTCAACTGCGGGCGGGTGCAGACGACGTCGAGCTCATCCGGCTCGCGCGCCGCGAGGGGCGGATCGCCGTCGACTCAGTCGAGCGGCTCGTCGACGGCCAGGCGATCGACGTCGCCGGCCTCTTCGAGCTCGTGGCGCACATCGTGCGAGGCACGGACCCCTTCAGGTGGGAGCGCTTCGTCCTCCACCGGGAAACCGACCGCGCGCCGGAGATTGAGCTGGTGGAGGTGTGCGTCCCGAGCGCCGCCCAGGTGCTCAGCGTGGTGGTGCGCCGTTCCGACGAGGCGGCCGAGATCGAGGAATACGTCCAGGTGCGGCGGCACGTCACCATCGGCGCGTCGGCGCAGGCGGCCATCGTGCTGCGCGAGGGGGGCGTCGCGCCGACGCACGCGCGGCTCATCGCTCGGGGCGGCGTCTTCCTCATCGAGGACCTCAGCAGCGACGGCGGCACGTGGGTCAACGAGCGACGGCTCGGGCCGAACGAGCTCGCGCCGCTCGTCTACGGCGACCACCTGATGCTCGGCAAGGCGGCGATCGCCTTCGAACCGTTCCAGCAGCAATTCGGAGAGGACGAGGCGTGAGTCCAGACACCTCAGGCACGCAGCGGCGACGCCCGCGCGATCCACTCGACGAGGCGACGACGTTCGTCGAGGGGCGCCCCATCGCGCAGCCGTTCGAGGTGGGCGACACGATCTCGGACCGCTACGTGCTCCGGGCCGGGCTTGGCCGCGGCGGGATGGGCGTCGTGTTCCGCGCCGACGACCTGCTGCTGGGCGAGCCGGTGGCGATCAAGATGATGAGCCCCGCGCTGCTGACGAGCGAGACGCTGTCGCGACGCTTCTTCGAGGAGGCCCGCATCGCCCGCCGGCTCAACCACGACAACATCATCCGGATCAACGACGTCGGCGAAACCAACGGCGTCAAATACATCACGATGGAGTTCGTCGATGGCGTCTCGCTGCGCGAGTGGATCCGGGCGCACGCGCCCACGCGCGCCGCCCCGGAGCACCTCGCCGACGCGCTGTTCATCGTCCGCCAGATTTGCTCGGGGCTGCGGTACGCGCACCGCCACACGCTGCACCGCGACCTCAAGCCTGAGAACGTGCTGCTGAGCAAGGACGGCCAGGTCAAGATCGCCGACTTCGGCATCGCGCGACTCAAGGAGGGCGCCGACTACACCGTCTCCAAGGCGCGGTTCGGCACGATGTACTACATCGCGCCCGAGCGCGTCGCGGGAACAGGCGACGACGCCCGGTCCGACCTGTACTCGCTCGGCGTCGTCTTCTACGAGATGCTCACCGCCCGGCTGCCCGTCGGCCTGTTCGCGATGCCGACGGCGCTCGATCCGAAGCTGCCGGCCGTCGTCGACGAGATCGTGGCCAAGCTGCTCGCGTTCGCGCCGCGCGACCGCTACGCGTCGGCCGCCGACGTGCTGCTCAACCTCGACCGGCTCAGCGGCCGACACGTATGGGGCGAGACGCCTGCACCCACCGCTAAGAGCGGGACCGCTGGAAGCGGGGCCGCCGCGGAGGCCAAGGACAAGGCGAAGATGAGCGCGCGTTCGAAGCGCAAAGCCGTCGTCAAAACCGCCTCGGCAGCCGCTCGTCCGAAGGCGCGTCAACTGGCGCCGCCGGGCATGGTCCTGATTCCGGGCGGCACGTTCCAGATGGGGAGCGAGACCGGCGACGAGGACGAACGGCCGGTCCACATCGTCAGCGTCAAGCCGTTCACCATGGATCAGGCTCCCGTGACGAACGCGCAGTTCTTCGAGTTCCTTCAGGCCCGGCCCGAGTGGCGCAAGGCAGCCGCCGACCGTGCGCGCACCGACCGCGACTACCTCGCGCTGTGGAGCTACAACACGTATCCGCCCGAGCTACGCGATCATCCCGTCGTCTTCGTGAGCTGGTATGCGGCCAAGGCGTACGCCGAGTGGCGCGGCTGCCGGCTGCCGACGGAGGCCGAGTGGGAGTACGCCGCGCGCGGCGGGCTCGAGCAGCGCGACTTCCCCTGGGGCGACTTGCCCGACGCCGACCGGGCGCATTTCCACTCGAGCCTCGGGACCGTGCCAGTCAAGACGTTCCCGCCGAACGGGCACGACCTGTTCGACATGGCTGGCAACGTCTGGGAGTGGTGCGAGGACTGGTACGACGAGGGCTTCTACTGCGAGCTCCGGGACGGTGTCGAGAACCCGCTGTGCAGCAGCTCGGCCAGCGGCCTCAAGGTAATCCGGGGCGGGGCGTGGTGCTACTACGCGTACGTGATGCGCTGCGCCTTCCGCAGCGGCTTCCCACCGCATGCGGCCGACATCAACGGTGGGTTCCGGTGCGCTCGCAGCCTCGCGTAATCGTCGGCCTCTGGGCAGTCCGGTACCCCACGCGTCCTACCATGACACTACGGTGGGGCGGGGCATCCTCGCGCCGCCGGGGCACGGGAACAGAGATCAGGTCTGGATCGGCCCGGATCCGTTCGAGCCTTGCGGTTCTTGAGAGCTGCCGTTCTGGTCGGCGTTCCTCACGACGTTGGCCGCCTGCAAGCCGCGCGGGTCCTCGACGATGTCGAACTCGACCACCTCGCTGCGGCGAAGGGTCTTGAACCCCTCGCCCTGGATCGCCGAGTGGTGCACGAAGATCTCGCCGTGCGTGTCGTCGCGGATGAACCCGTATCCGAGCTTGCTGTCGAACCACTTGACGGTGCCTTGTGTCATGGCTGGCACCCCCTCACTCTAAGATCATCCTCAGGTGCTTGGTCCACAGGTGCAAAAGTAGGGGGCAGGGGGTAAGGGCCCTGCTAGCGCTTACCGAAACCCGGAAAGCATCTCCCCGCAAGCAAAAAACGCTGTCGCAAAGCGTTTCTTTGTGCATTGCATCTCATACACCAGAAAAGGCGAATCGTCAAGAGGTGAGTACAATTTCGTACTCACTCGGTCAAGTCTCAGGCGTCGTGCGAGCTTTGGATATGTAATAGACTCTGAGGGAGAGTGCTACATAGACCAGTCAGCATGCCGATTGGAGGGCAATGCCGGCAATCGCCCTGCCGCGAGGCTTCGGGTGCTCCGCCTAGTTCTGGTTGAAGGCTTCGTACTCAGGGTGTTCAGGGGTTGGCAGAGGCCACTGGCTCTTGTTGACCCACTCGGTATGGGTATCCATATAGCAGATGTTGCCGCCATCAATGTGGTTCGGCCCGCGTTGCGTCGGGGACGAGCCCAGGCCCTCGCCGACGCCGTCGTCGGCGACGACTTCTGTGTGGGTCTGGTCGGTTATCCTCCCCGTCAGGCCGCCCACGTAGCCGTAGCTCGAGTCTGTCGTGAGCGAGGTGTCGGTGTCCGATAGGCAGCTGAAGACCCTGATGTCGGACACGTAACTCGAGTAGAGCAGATCGAGATCCCAGTCGGTTCCGAGGTTGCTGCGGTAGGGCGGGTAGGTCTCCCGCCAGTCGTCGTGATACATGTAGAGGCCCAGGCCGATCTGCCGCAGGTTGCTCAGGCACGAGATGCGTCGTGCTCGTTCGCGCGCCGTGCTCAGCGCGGGCATGAGCATGGCGGCCAGGATGCTGA
>CAZCQN010000041.1:17605-21293 GCA_964500825.1 uncultured Verrucomicrobiota bacterium
GCTCGTTCGCGCGCCGTGCTCAGCGCGGGCATGAGCATGGCGGCCAGGATGCTGATGATGGCGATCACGACAAGCAGCTCGATCAGTGTGAAGCCGTGCGCCGGGGGCCGGAGTTCATTCTTCCTGTTCTGAACCATCGCCTTCCACCATCTCTCTTTCGAGCTTCAGGTACTCTTCGTGGTCCTTCATCGCCTTTGCGGCCTGCTCGACTGTCGCGAGCGGCGTGCGGTCCACCGACCCGCAGTGCGGGCACCTCTTCTGGCCGTAGGAGTGGACCAGGTGGCACTTCGTGCAGACGGCGGCCCGATGGCCGGCCCGCGCGCCGCACTCCGGGCACTTGACGGGCCGTTGGAGGCTGTTCTTGGCGAAGAACACCTTGTGGCACTTCTCGCAGTAGAAGAGCGCCTTTTCGCTGGTCTCTGCTGCATGTCTCGGCCAGAAAACGATCGCTAAGACCACAATGATTGTAACGATGAAGGCGGCGACGCCGGTCCAGGGATTCACAAGCAGGCGCCTCTTGAGCGACTCCTGCTGCTGCTCTTGCTGCCTATCGGTTTCGGTGACGGCGATGACGGGGAAGAACTTCTCCGAGCCGCACATCGGGCACTTCTTGCCGGGGTACCAGACGTTGGGCTTGTCGAGGTTGAAGCTGCTGATCTCCATCGGCAGCACCACGTTGCAGTCCTCGCATGCCACGTCTCTCAGGGCCAACGCCGGTCTCCTCAGCTAAAGTCACCGGGTACCTATATACTCCCGAAATCCGGGAATTTCAACGGGGGGGAGTGAAGAAGTCGAGCCCGATCGCCCACTTTCTTAGACACGCCAGGGCCGAGGATGTTGCCGCCCGGCACCATGATCTCGGAGACGGTGGACTCAAACCGAGGCTCTCCCTATAATGACGCGGCTTGTCCCTGGTGATGATCGCGCCGAGCGAGGAGGTTTGTGCTGTGGCGGACGACAAGGCAGCGCTGCTGGGCTATCTGCGGCAGATGCTCGAGATCCGCGGCTTCGAGGACAAGGTCTACGAGCTCCTGAGCCGCAACGTCATCATCGGGGCGTCCCACCTGTCCGCGGGCCAGGAGGCGGTGCCGGTGGGCGCCTGCGCCGCGCTCGGGCCGGACGACGTGATCACGTCCACCCACCGCGGCCACGGCCACTGCATCGCCAAGGGCGGCCGGCTGCCCGAGATGATGGCCGAGCTGTGCGGCAAGTCGACTGGGTACTCGCGCGGGCGGGGCGGCTCGATGCACATCGCGGACGTGGCCGGCGGCAACCTGGGCGCGACCGGCATCGTCGGCGGCAACATCCCGGTGGCGACCGGGGCGGGGCTGGCGATCAAGATGCGGGGCGAGCAGCGCGTCGTGCTGTGCTTCTTCGGCGACGGCGCGTGCAACAACGGCGTGTTCCACGAGTCGCTCAACATGGCGGGCCTGTGGACGCTGCCCGTCGTCTACATCATCGAGAACAACCTGTACGGGATGAGCGTGTCGACCAAGCGCGCCTGCGCGATCGAGTCGATGGCCGATCGGGCGACGAGCTACAACATGCCCGGCGGCGTCGTCGACGGCCAGCGAGTCCTCGTCGTGCGCGAAGCCGTGCGCACGGCAGTCGCCCACGCGCGCGCGGGAAAAGGCCCGACGCTGATCGAGGCCAGGACGTACCGCTACTACGGCCACTCGCGAAGCGATCCCCGCAAGTACCGCACGCGCGAGGAAGAAGACCACTACCGCACCGAGCGCGACCCGATCACGCTGTTCAAGCGCCACCTCCTCGACGAGAAGATCGCATCGGCTGGCGAGATCGAGGCGGTCGAGAAGGCGGTGGCCGACGCGATCGAAGAAGCGACCAAGTTCGCGCTCGACAGCCCGTACCCCGACGAATCCGAGCTGTACGATTTCCTGTACGTGGAGTAGCTGATGCCGGAGCAGTTCTTCTGGGAGGCGGTCCGCGACGCGCTTGCTGAGGAGATGCGGCGCGATCCGGCCGTCTTCGTCATGGGCGAGGACGTGGCCATTTACGGCGGCGCGTACGGCGCCACGCGCGGGCTCTACGAGGAGTTCGGCGACGAGCGCGTGCGCGACACGCCGATCAGCGAGAACACGATCGCCGGCGCTGCCGCCGGCGCCGCGATGATGGGCATGCGCCCGGTCGCCGAGATCATGTACGCCGACTTCCTGACGCTGGCGATGGACCAGCTCGTCAACACGGCCGCGAAGAACCGCTACATGTTCGGCGGCCGGACCACCGTGCCGATGGTGCTCCGGACCGAGGGCGGCACGGGCCGCGGCATCGCCGCGCAGCACTCGCAATCGACCGAGGCGTGGTTCAACCACGCGCCCGGCATTCTTTTGGTGATGCCGGCGACGCCGTACGACGCGAAGGGCCTCTTGAAGACCTGCATCCGCGACGACAACCCGATCCTGTTCATCGAGCACAAGATGCTCTACGGCACCAAGGGCGAGGTGCCCGACGAGGAGTACACGATCCCGCTCGGCGTCGCCGACGTGAAGCGCGCGGGCGACGACGTGACGATCATCGCTTACTCGAAGGTGGTGCTTGACACGCTTGAGGCGGCCGAGATGCTCGCCGAGGAAGGGATTACCGCCGAGGTGATCGACCTGCGCACGATCAAGCCGCTCGACATGCACACGATCGTCAAGTCGGTGCGCAAGACGGGCCGCGTCGTGTGCGTTTCCGAGGCGTGCCGAACCAACGGCGTGCCGAGCGAGATCATCGCGCGCATCCAGGAGGAGGCGTTCGACTGGCTCGACGCGCCCGTGGCGCGCGTGTGCGGCGAGGACGTGCCGATCCCGATGAGCCCGCCGCTCGAGGCTGCGGCCGTGCCGTCGCCCGAGCGGATCGCCGCCGCCGCGATGCGGCTGATGGAGTAGGGAAACGATGGCGACTAAGATCATCCTGCCGAAGCTCGGCCAGACGATGGAGTTCGCGACCGTCGTGCGCTGGCTCGTTGCCGAGGGCGACCGAGTCGAGAAAGGCCAGGCGCTGATCGAGATCGAGACCGACAAGGCCGTGCTCGAAGTCGAGAGCTTCGTCGCCGGCACGCTGCTGAAGATCGTCGCGCAGCCGGGCGAAACGTACGACGTGCTCGACGTGCTGGGCTACGTCGGCGAGCCGGGCGAGGCGATCCCAGAAGCGGCGCCCAAGAAGGCGCCTAGGAAGGCGGCCAAAGAAGGCGAGGCAAAGCCGGCAAAGCCGCACCGTGCCGTGCCTGCGATGGCTCGTCGTGAGCCGCGGCCGGTGTCTGCCGTGGCGCGTGCAGAACTCGTCGAGCCTCCGGCACCCGTGCTTCGCGTTTCGCCGCGCGCGCGGAAGCTGGCCGACGAGTGGCTCGTCGACCCCGCCCAGGTGAGCGGCACGGGGCCCGAGGGCCGGATTGTCGCGCGCGACGTGCAGGCCTACCTCGACCGGCACGGCATCGGCCCGCAGACGATCACGCCGGCGGCCCGCGAGCGCGCGCGTCAGGCCGGCCTCACCCTCGACGAGCTCCAACGCATCGGTGGCGAGAAGGTCACGGTCGAGACCGTCGAACGGGCGCTGCGCACGCGGCCGCAGCCGCTCAGCCCGACCCGGCGCATCATCGCCGACCGCATGACCGAGAGCGCGCGCACGATGCCGCACTTCTACGTCACGATGAGCGCCGACATGGAGGCGGTCGCCCGCACCCGCG
>CAZCQN010000042.1:0-21018 GCA_964500825.1 uncultured Verrucomicrobiota bacterium
CGACGACACGGCCGCACAAGATCGCGACGGTCGTCAGCCTCAACCCGATCATGATCGACGGGACCGGCATGTGCGGCGGCTGCCGCGTGACCGTGGGCGGCGAGACGAAGTTCACGTGCGTCGACGGGCCGGAATTCGACGGCCACCTGGTCGATTTCGACGAGCTCGTTCAGCGCCAGTCGTACTACAGGGACATGGAGCAGGCGGTCGCCGAGGAGTGCCGCCTCGCGCAGCAGCATCCGGAGGCCGGTCCCAAGAAGCGAACAGCATCAGCAGGTTGAACGTGAGCGAGAACACCGAGAATCAGGTCGGGAACGACCCGCCCGTTGCGAAAGAGAAGAAGCCGCGCCGCGAGGTCAAGCCGACCAAGGAGCCGATGCCGCGACAGGACCCGCAGGCCCGCGGGAAAAACTTCAACGAGGTTGCGCTCGGCTACACCGAGGCGCAAGCCGTCAGCGAGGCCGAGCGCTGCCTGAACTGCAAGAAGAAGCCGTGCATCGCCGGCTGTCCCGTCGAGATCGACATTCCTGCGTTCATCGGCCTCATCGCGAAGCGCGACTTCCGCGGCGCCGCCCGCAAGCTGAAGGACAAGAACAGCCTGCCCGCCATCTGCGGCCGCGTCTGCCCGCAGGAGGAGCAGTGCGAGAAGGTCTGCGTGCTGGGCAAGAAGTACGAGCCGGTCGCCATCGGCCGGCTCGAGCGGTTTATCGCCGACTGGGAGCTCGAGCACGGCGTCGAGGTGCCCGAGGTCGCGCTGCCGACAGGCAAGAGCGTGGCCGTCGTCGGCTCGGGACCGGGCGGGCTGACCGTTGCCGGCGACCTGGCGAAGCTCGGCCATCGGGTCGTCATCTTCGAGGCGCTGCACAAGGCGGGCGGCGTGCTCGTCTACGGCATTCCCGAGTTCCGGTTGCCGAAAGCCATCGTCGCGCGCGAGGTCGAGTACGTGCAGAAACTCGGCGTCGAGATCCGGCTCGATCACGTCATCGGCCGCATCTACACGATCGAGGAGCTGATGAACGAGGAGGGCTTCGACGCCGTGTTCGTCTGCACGGGCGCGGGCCTGCCGTACTTCATGAACATCCCGGGCGAGAACCTCGCCGGCGTCTACTCGGCCAACGAGTTCCTGACGCGGTCGAACCTGATGAAGGCGTACGAGTTCAACCGGCACCATGCGACGCCGATCAAGGTGGGCCGGCGCGTCGTCGTCGTCGGCGGCGGCAACGTGGCGATGGATTCCTCGCGCACGGCGCTGCGGCTCGGCGCCGAGGAGGTGCACAACGTCTACCGCCGTTCGCGCGTCGAGATGCCCGCACGCGACGAGGAGATCGAGAACGCCGAGGAGGAAGGCATCATCTTTCAACTGCTCACGAACCCGGTCGAGATCCTCGGCGACGACAAGGGCCGCGTCCGAGGCGTGCGCTGCATCCGGATGGAGCTGGGCGAGCCGGACTCGTCGGGCCGCCGCCGGCCGGTGCCGATCGAAGGGAGCGAGTTCGAGCTCGAGTGCGAGACGCTCGTGATGGCGATCGGCAACGGCGCGAACCCGCTCATCAGCCAGACGACGCCCAAGCTCGAGGTGAACCGCTGGGGCTACATCGTCGCCGACGAGGCGACGGGGAAAACGAACATCCCCGGCGTCTACGCCGGCGGCGACATCGTCCGCGGCGCCGCGACCGTGATCTTGGCGATGGGCGACGGCCGCGTCTCGGCCCGCGCCATCCACGAGTATCTGATGAGCAAGGAGTAGCCACAGATTTCACAGATTGGCACTGATGTTCCTTGGCGAGGTCACATCGAGCAACGCTCGATGTGACCTCGCCCCTTATCTGTGTTATCTGTGCAATCTGTGGCTGTTCTAGAGGCTCGAAGATGAAGCTCGAAGATGTGGTCATTGTGCTTGTGCGGCCGAAGGTGCCGGGCAACATCGGCAGCGCCGCGCGCGGCATGAAGGTGATGGGCCTCCGCGAGCTGCGCCTCGTCGAGCCCGAGACCGACCACCTCGCCGACGAGGCGCGCTGGCTCGCCTACGGCTCCGAGGACGTGATCGAGGCCGCACGCGTCTTCGACGATATCGCGTCGGCCGTCGCCGACTGCAACGTGCGCGTCGCCACCACGCACCGCGCGGGCCGGCACCGGATCGTGAGCAAGACGCTCAGCGAGTACGCCGCCGAAGCCGCCGCGCTGCCCGACGGCACGCGCATCGCGCTCGTCTTGGGCAGCGAGGAGCACGGGCTGTCAAACGAGCAGCTCGCCGCGTGCGAGTTCGCGCTCACGATCCCCCAGGCCGTTGACTACCCCTCGCTCAACCTCGGCCAGGCCGTCGTCGTCATCTGCACGTGCCTCCACGCCGAGATCGCCGCGGCAAAGACGAAACGCGGGCCGAAGCTCGCGAGCGTCGACGAGATCACCGAGCTCTACGACCGGATGGGGAGCGCGCTCCGGTGCCTCGGCTATCGCGACGTGCCGAACCGTAACCTCTACACGTCGGCGATGCGCACGCTCAAACGTCTGCTGGCCCGCGCGGCGCTCCGATCCGGCGAAGCCCGCTCGCTCCACGGCATCTTCCGCCGCGTCGAGATTCTCAGCGAGAAGACGCGGCACAGGCAACGCAAACCCTAAGCACCGCGACGACTAGCGCCGTCCCGTCAAGGCCAGCTTGGCCGGTTGGCCCGCATTCCTCACAACGCATGCACGCGGTGTCGCTCCATGGGAGCCGCGCAGCGGCGATTGGCAGCATGCACGCGGTGTCGTCGCATGGGAGCCGCGCAGCGGCGATTGGCAGTAGCCTCGGGCGCAAGCCCGTGGGAAGCGGAATCGAGGAACACCTGGAGCCCCGTCAGGGGCGATTGAGCGCGCGTGTTCAATCGCCCCTGAAGGGGCTCCGGTCCTCTTGGAGGCTCCTTCATCCCACGGGCTTGCGCCCGAGGCTACTGCCAGACGCCCCTGGCGGGGCTTGCCGTTGTGCGCCGGCGCAAGTCCAATCTGATGTGGGTGCTCGCCCTGCGTCCTGGCTCCTCGTTGTATCTGACACCGTGTTCGGAGAAGCCCGCACGCTGCTCGCGCCAGAATCGCTTCTCGTACACGCGGTTCCACTCCAGCGGGCAACCTGGCGCGTGCGCCTTGTGAGAGATGCCGCCTAGCGGTCCCGCTGTTCGATGACGGTCAGGTTGACGGTCGCCTCCGTGTTCTCCGAGATTGCCACGTAAGGCTGGCGCGGTACGGTTGTTATGCGTAGGCGGGTCTTGTCGCGTCCCTCTTCTCGGTAGGCGTACACGCGGAGGTAGTAGGTTCCCGGCAGGAGCTGGTCGGCCGTGTATGACCCGTCTTCTTCGACCTGAGCAGTTGCCGATGGGCCGAAGGTCCGCCCAGTCGGGGGGTCACACCGCTGCAGATACATGAACAGCACCGCCTCTCCCTCCAGCGCAACGAAGTGGATCCTGCCCGTGAGCGAGCCGGCCGACGAGAGGTCGACGTTCACCTCGCGGTTTTGTCCTTCCATGACCTGGAACACGTCGGAACAGGCGTTTGTCCTTCGGACGGCTGCGCAGTAGGTGCCGGGCGCGACGTGTGGGAACTTGAACTTGCCGTGTTCGTCCGCATCGGCCTGGAGCCGGCCTGAGGTATCCTGGCGCCACAGCTCGACTTCGTAGCGTGTGGTGTCGCTGGTGGCGCGGTTGACGCGGCCGAGGACGCACTCACCCTCCTCGAGTGTGAGCACAAGGTCGTCCATGGGTGGGTCGCTCGTGATCTTGAGGTCCCTCATAACGAGCTCGGCGTAGTCGGGGTGGGTCACCTTGAGGTAGCCCTGGCCGACGGAGAGGCCGGTGATCGCGAAGGCGCCGAGCTCATCGGTACTCGCCGTCCTCTGCTCTCGCCGCCCGCGCTGTGAATACACCTGAAGCTCGAGCGCCGCCTTGGCGACCGCGTGCCCGGACTCGTCCACAACGTGCCCCTTGAGCGTGAGGCCCTCAGGGATCTCGATGCGGTGGACGGACTCGATCCCGGCGGCGACCGTGAACGGCTCCGTCTCGAATGCCGGCAGGTCCTCCGGGGCGATCGTGATGAGGTAGACTCCGGGGCTGATGTCCTGCGTGCACTCGAAGCTCCCGTCCGTATTGCCGAACCGGCGCCCTCTGTACCGGTTCACCGGTCCGCCTTTCTCGTCATTCAGATACAGGCGGAAGGACGTCACAGGGCTCCCGTCGGACTTCCGGACGACAACGCCCTTGATGACCGCACTCTCGTCGAGATAGACCGTCTGCCACGTCGTTTCCTGGGTCCGTATCTCGACCGGATCGCTTGCGGACGCGATGAGTCCGGCTGCGCTGATGCGGATCACGTACGTGGCGCAGTGGACGCTGTCGAGTCTGAGACGGCCGTCGGCCGACGTGGCTTGCTCGCTGCGGCGGGTCCCGCCGTCGCGCTGCGGCTCGAGATCGACTCGGAACTCCGTCAGCGGCGCCCCGTCCTTGCGGCGGTAGACGGTCAGATCGAGCGCGCCGCACTCGACGGGTTGCAGCACGAAGTCAACGTGCTCGGCCGGGCACGTGACCTTGGTGTCCCACCGGCCGACGGTGGACACGTATGGCTGTTCGGGCTCGAGATCGGGGTAGATGCTGCATTCATCGCCGTCACGGGAGTTCTCGAACCGGAAGTTGCCCTCTGCGTCGGTCATGGTCCAGTCGGAATGCACCGTGCTACGACTTGTGCCGGTGCTCTGGTCTGAGCACTGCGCGTTTATCCTGATTGCACCGATCGGCGCGCCGTCTGGCGTCGTCACCTTGCCGGCGACGCAGCCGGGTCGCGCGAGGATCAGCTCGATGCCCGTGACGGACTGCCCCGCCTCGACCTCGATGTCGTTCGACCTGTGTTCGAGCCCCGCAAACGCCGTCGAGACCCAGTAGGTGCCTGGCGCGAGGCCCTGCAGGCGGAAACGTCCCTGCTCGTCGGTGACCTCGCCCTTGAGGTTGTACGTGTCCGGCCGTTCGGCCGCCTCCGGTGGCACAATGCCCTGCTTGCCGTGCAGCAGGACGGCCATGTCCTGTCGGGGCGTGCCCTCCGTGTCACAGACGATCCCCTCGATGCTCGCGCCGCCTTGCTTCAGGACGATCACGACCGGCTCCGCACCGCTCTCATCGGTCTCGGACTGGTCGACCGGCACGTAGGCGTGGATGTAGTCGGGGTGGATGGCGAGCAGCCCGGCGATGGGTGTTCTTCTCGGGCGGATCGTGAACCTCCCCTCGGGGTCGGAGAGAGTTGTCCAGTGGTAGTACGGGTTGAGGCGTTCGCTGATGAGCGGCTGGACGAGCGCCGCGGCGATCGGCTTGCCCGCCATGTCGACCACACGACCCGAGATCGCACCGGGCGGCTCGTGCGTGTTTCGCGCGACGAGGAGCTCGACCCCCGTCGTGTCCGTCCCCTCGGCGACATTGACTTCAACGTATCGTTCGGGGAGCGTGTAGTCCTCGAAACTGATGCTCACTCGGTACTGGCCCGTTCGCAGCCCGACGAGCCAGAACGCACCGGCCTCGTCGGTCCTGGTTCGCACCCACCGCCAGGGAGCCTGTCCAGGCGTCCGCACGCGCACGCCTTGGAGGAGCTCACCCGTCTCCTTGTCGAGAACCGTGCCCGAGATCGACCCGGCGCGGACGAGTTCGAGAACAACATGCTCCGGGAGCCCGCCGGCGGGGGGCGGGTCGATGACGACTTCCCCGGCCGAGACGTAGTTCTCCCAGTGTGCGTGGAGGGTTGTCTTCCTGTGCGAACTGACGCCCAGGGAGAAGCGGCCGTCGCCGTCGGCCTGCGTCCTGACCGGGCTTGCATGGAACGAGCCCGAGCGTTCTTCCACGGCGAGGACTCCCGCCTCGGATGCCGGCTCGCCGGTCTCGGCGATGCAGACGGTTCCCTCGACTGTGAGGGCCCGCTCGAGTTGGAAAACCACGTCCTGCTCCCCGGCGCTGAACCGCTGCCTTCTGTACTTGACCGGGACCAGGAAACTGTCCGCTTTCGGGTAGAGATGATACGCGCCGGGCACGAGGCCGGCCGCGACGAACTTCCCCTGCTCGTCGGTCTCGACCTCGATGTACGCCCTGCCCGTCCAGAGCCGTACCGTGGCGCCCGCGATGGGCTGGCCCTCCTCGTCGATGACGCGCCCGGCGATCTGCAGGCCCCGACGCAGCACGAGCGTGATGCCGCTGACCTCGCTGCGCGCGGGGGAGTACTCGACCGCGTACAGCGTGGCCAAGCCTTGCCAGTGCTCGTAGCCGCGGCGGCAGCAGGAGTACCCCTGCTTGGTGGCCGTCAGACACAGGCGGCGTCTGGGCATGTCTTTGCCGGCGAACGAGCCTGTCTCGCCGGTCTTGAGCTTCCGGAGCGTCGGCAGCTGCCACCACCGGCCAAGGGACCCATCGAGCACCTCGACCTCGGCGGCCGCAATTGCCGCGCCGCTCTCGTCGACGACGCGTCCGGCGATCGAGTAGGCGGTCGGTTCGGTCTCTTCGGCCGCCTCGCCCGTCGAGTTGTCTTCTCCGGCGGCTTCGGCGTGCTCAGGCTCGATCGTCTCGACATGGGCCGCCTCTGCGTGCTCCCCTTCGGCCACGTGCTCGCCATCCGGAGCGAGCGCCGGTTTCTCGACTTGGCCTGTCGTTGGGCGAGCTTCTTCCTTTTGCTCGGGCGATGGGCCGGTGTGCATGCAGACGATGATGACGACGGCGAGCACGAGAACGACCGCCACGCCGATCGTGAGCAGGAGAACCGGGCCTCGATTCAGTCTCATCGCCACATCTCCCAGCCGGGCTTCCGCCGGCTAGCGGGGATTGGGTTCCTTGATCTCGACCACGTTGATGTCCTGCCGGACGGTTTCCTTGGGGCTGAGGCTGACGACGATCGCTTTTGGGTTCGTGGTCAGCTCGAAGGGGTTGTGCCGATCGTCCGACTGCCATACCTGCACAGAGATCTGGTACTTGCCTTCGAAGACAGCCTGGAACTCGAACGTCCCGTCATTGGCAACGTTCTCCGACCTCATGCCGCGCAGGTCATCGAGGCCCTGGAGGTGGACGCGGACCGTGAGGTCTTCCGGCTGCGAGGGGACGTTCACCTTCCCGGAGATCGTGCCGGCCTGGGTGAAGTCGACGTTGAACTCGACCTCGTCCTCGCCGTCGAGCGTGACCTCCGGCAGGATAGCGTCGTAGTACCTGAGCCGGAGTGTGTAGGTTCCGCGTGGCAGAAGCGGTGAGCGGTACCGGCCCATGTAGTCAAGGTCGACGCTATGGGATTGGTCCTGTCCGTTGATCCCGAAGTACATGCCGTGCAGCGCCTTGCCCTCAAGGTCCTTGATCCGGCCGTGGAGCACCGTGCCGCGCTGAAGCTCGATGACGACGCCTTCGGTCGGCGCGTCCAGCGTGACCTCGATCTCTTGCACCGCGCTCTCGGCGTAGTCGGGGTGCTCGGCGCGGATCGACACGGTGCCGGGCGTCAGGTTGCGCAGGACGAAGGCGCCGGCGTGGTCGGTCTTGGTTCTGTTGGGCGTCTCGGGCCTGTGCCAGTCATTGGGGAACGCTCCTGCCTGGCGGCGTCGCCGGCCGAAGCTTTGCCCCTCATCGACGATCGCGTCAGGCACCGGCCGACCCGACTCGTCGACGACCGTGCCCCGGATGATGCCGCCGTCGCCGATGTAGACGTTCCGGACCATTTTGCTCTGGGCGGTTACCTCGAACGGATCACCCATGAAATCCGGCAGACCGTCGGCGACGACAACGATCTTGTACGTGCCGGCTTCCAGGCCCGCGACCTCGAAAGAGCCGTTGTCCGACTCGACGACCTTGGATTTTGCCTGTGGCCAAGATGGAAAGATTCCATCTTCCCCCTGCACGAGCCCGATGTGATACTCGGTGACGGGGCTCCCGTCGGACTTGCGGTACACGGCGCCGCGGACGGTCGCGCCCGTCTCGAGGTAGACTGTCTGCGTCACCTCCTGGTCCGCCTTCACCTCGAACGGCTCACTCCTGAAACCGACGCACCCAGGTGCCGTGACCGCGAGGACCGACCGGCCGGCCCGGACTCTCGGGCACTCGAACGAGCCGTCGGCGTTGCGGAAGGTGCCGCGGAACGTCAGGTTGTTGCCTACCTCGTATATCACGAGGAAGAACTGCTCCACGGGGGTGCCGTCGGCGTTGCTGTAGACGAAGCCTCGGACAGTGCCGAGCTCGGCGCGCGTGAGGACAAAGCGCACGTTGTCGGCGCTGCACGTGACGTTCCGCAGGGTATCCTCTTTCCAGCCGCTGCCTTCCGCATCCACGTAGACCAAGTACTCGTAGCCCTCCACGAGATCCTCGATCGTGTAGCACCCGTCGGCGTCGGTTCGCGTCCAACCGACTCGACCTGAC
Organism: uncultured Verrucomicrobiota bacterium; assembly: GCA_964500825.1. Lineage (GTDB taxonomy): Bacteria > Auribacterota > JABMQX01 > JAFGEW01 > JAFGEW01 > CAYUZG01. The sequence goes on from CAZCQN010000042.1 coordinate 8,385, forward strand.
AATTCGGGGTGGGCTCCGATCCGGACCCCGGCGATTGGCGCGCCGTCTGCATCCTTCACCGTGCCGGCGACGTAGCCGCTCGCCGGGACGGTGATGTCGACGTCGTCGATCTGCTGTGCTGCGGTGAGCGTTACATCGCCGGACTCGAACGGCTGTCCGTAGACGGTTGTTCTGACTCTGTACGTGCCCGGGAGGATGCTCTGGAAGACGTACCGGCCGGCCTCATCGGTGAGCGCGGCCTTGAGTTCGGGCGGCGACCACTGGCTTGTCTCGAACGCATCGAGCGCGAGCAGGCTCACGCCGATCTGCTGCCTTGGCTCGCCGCTCTCGTCGGCGACGTGGCCGGCGATGCTGCCGCCACCTTTCTCGAGGACAATGCGGACGTCTCGCTCGCCTTCCGTCTCGTCCTGCGGGAGCTCCACCAGTGCATGGCAGTAGTCGGGGTGACATGCCACGAGCGCGGCGATCCGGCCATCCCGTTGCTGCTGTCTGACGACGAAGCGGCCGTCGGCGTCGGTGACCGTACGCTGCCCAAGCCACCTGCGGCCTTGGTCATTCTCTTGGTTCGGCACGACGATGGCCCCGAAGATCGGCTCGCCGTCCGCGTCGACGACCGTGCCGGTCACTGCCGCAGTCCGTGAGGCCCAGACTTCGGCGTGGGCCGACTCGCCCAGCTTCAGCTCCACGTAGGCGTACGGCTCGGATGCCGTGTACTCGGAGGAAAAGGCCCGGACGAAGTATCGCCCGGGCGCGAGGCCGTCGAACACGAACCTGCCTTCCAGGTTGCTCTCAGCGTTGAGGGATTCGACAGGCGGCGCTCCCGACCTGATCGGCACGCCGGGCAGGGGGAGTTCGCTGTCTTTCTCACGCACGATGCCCGAGATCGAGCCGCCCTTGACCAGCTCGATTGTGACGGGGCTTGACCGGTTCTCGTCGGTGATCTCAATGGGGTGCTCCGGCTCGGAGACGTACCCCTCCCAGCGGGCCGTGAGCGTTGTGGGCGCCTTCGGGTGGACGAGGATCTCGAAGTTGCCCTCAGCGTCGGCGGTCGCTTTGCCCACTTCCTGGCTCGATCGGCCCAACATGTCGCGGCCGCTGGAGACGGCGCGAATCTCGGCGCCCGGGGCGGGCGTCCCCAATTCGGCGACGAGGGCGCTCCCCCGCACGGTCACGCCGCGTTCAAGCCGGAGCAGCAGCTCGTCCTCGCTCATCGGCGCGCGGGTTTCAACGCCGTACAGGGGCATGAATCTGTCGGCTTCGACGCTGAGATAGCAGTTGCCGGGCACAAGACCGGTGATCCGGAAGCTGCCCGCCTCGTCGGTCTCTGTTTCCGTGACCGCGCCCCATGCGCCCGGCAGACCGTAGCCCCGGCACTTGACGGCGGCGTTCGGCACGGGTTGGTCATCGGCATCGAACGCTTTTCCGGCGATGGCCGCGCCCGGCCGCAGCGTCAGCCGGATGCCCGCCACGCGGTCCCGGCCTGGCAGGTACTGGAGGGGGAAACACCAGCCCTGTATGCCTTCATACATCAGATGGGGGAGGTAGAAGCACAGGTCGCCGCGCGACGCCGTAAGGTAGACGTCCTCCCTGGGCAGGTTGTCGAAGCGGAAAGCGCCAGCCTCGTCGGAGGTCACTTCCTTGGCGACGGGCAGCTCCCACGTCTCGATCGACGGTTTGAGATGGGCACGGACGGTGGCGCCGGCGAGGCCATGGCCAGCCTCGTCGTCAACGCGGCCTGATATCGAGTAGCCGGATGACGTCTCTGCCGCGGCTGTGGGTGCCGCTTCTTCCGGGTTCTCCGAGGTGGCGACGGCCGCGCCGCCCTCGTGTGTTTCCGGCAAGTCGGCACGATCCGTTTGGGTCTCATCGATGGCGGGTGGCCTCGTTGGCTGGTGGCCCTGCTCCCCGACATGCTCGGTTGCCGGGGACTCCGGTCCTTGCCGGGTCATCTGCACGACGACGATGATGCCGATGACGATGACAAGCACGGCGACGATGCCGGACACGACGATCGCCACGGACACAGGCCTTGGCTTGCTGCGCACCCGTCCACCTCCCGGATCGTGCCGATGGCGCCGCGTCAGAACGCCACTTAGGAGCGTCACCCGGTTGCGTCAACTCCTGATCACACTCTAGCATGTACTGACGCTGGCGGTCAAGCTCCTGTTCATCCATGGGCGGTGGCGCTTGTCTGGGAAGGCGTCGCAGCGAGACACCATGAAGATCCGGCGCGTACATCGGTTTGACGTGGGGTACCACGAGGCGGTGGCGATTCAGAACGAGCTGCGAAGCGACGTGGTTCGGACGGGAACGCCTAGGCCGCTGCGACTCGTCGCGGGCGCCGACGTCTCGTACGCGAAGAAGGCGGTGACGATGTACGCGGCCGTCGTCGTGGTGGCATGGCCGTCGCTCGAAGTCGCCGAGGAGGTCACCGCACAGTGCGCGGCCGAGTTCCCGTACATCCCGGGCCTGCTAAGCTTCCGCGAGATGCCGGCCCTGCTCGCCGCGTTCGAGAAGCTGCGATCTGCGCCCGACGTGATCGTCTGCGACGGGCACGGCGTCGCGCACCCGCGCGGGTTCGGGATCGCGTCGCACCTGGGCGTGCTGCTCAACGTGCCGGCGATCGGCTGCGCCAAGAAGCGCCTCGTGGGCGACTACGAGGAACCGGGTCCGGAGAAGGGCTCACGCGTGCCGCTTCTGCTCGACGGCAGGACGATCGGGACCGTGCTGCGTACGCGCGAGCGCGTCAAGCCGGTGTTCGTCTCGGTCGGCCACCGGATCGGCCTACGCTCGGCCGTCCGAATCGTCCTCGACGCCGCCACGCGTTCCCGGCTGCCCGAGCCGACGCGCCTGGCGCACGTGTTGAGCAACGCCGCCCGCCGAGAAGACGGTACCTGATCGTTGACCGGAGTGAAGCACAGCCGAGGAGCGGCGAGCTGCTACCGCCGCTTCGCGCGCAGAACGGGGGCGGCTAAGCCGATGAGAATCACGAGCACGGTGGCGGGCTCCGGCACGGCGTAGGCGATGATGGTCGTTCCCACGATGCCGTCGGTTGTCATCCCCATCATGGGGTTGGTCCAGTCGGGATGCGCCTCGGCCTGGGCGAAAAGCAGCCAGCCGGCATCCTGCGGAAGCCGTGGCGCTACTTCGGCCAGGAGCCACGCCTCGAAATCGTCCGATGTGCCTCCGAAGTAGCCCAGCGGGTCGTCGAGCGTCACGTTAGCCATGCCTGAAGCTGTCAGCTCGCTGACCGGGAGAATGAACCCGCTCCACCCGTAGTCATTGAACGTCATGTCGATGGTACCCGGCCCTGCAAAAGGCGTGTCGTAGTACCAGTCGAGCGTGAGATCGAGAGCCCAGTTGGCCGCACTCGATGCCGAATAGGAGCCCGCGTTCGGTCCTCCGTTGACGGGGCCGTGACTGCCGTCTGCCGCGGGGTCGCCCGGGTTGACCAGTCGCTGTTTGGCCTGCGGCTTGCTGGGAGCGACGAAGCCGTCGAAGGCCAGGGCATTCATTCCTACAGCGCCACCGGCTGCCAGGTCGACGTCGAGCACGAACGAGCCCGTCATCGAGTGAATGCCTTCGGCATAGCCGGGCGGGTAGTCGGGCAGCAGTTCGCCGACGGGGTTCATGAAGTTGAAGCTCAGACAGCCTGATGGATTCAACGTCGCTCCCGTGATGTCGTCAGCCGTGTAGATGAGGTGGTCACCCGAAACACCGACCTCCGCCTTGTGCTGAGCCAGCGTGCCCATAGCGTCCGGGTGGGTCAGCAGCGTGAACGTCGCCGCGTCAGCAGACGCGCCGTCGGCCGAAGCGCCGACCGCCGCCGCCAGTATCGCGAGCACCGCTAATCGTCCTGCAACTCGTAGCATTCTGTGTCTCCTTCACTCCTTTTCGCAAAGAGATGATCTGCCGGCCAAGTCGTTTCATTCAAACTCTTCCTGACTCGCCGGGGTGGGCGTGGGCCGTGGTTCATTCTCCGTTTCCGACAATGACTCGCTGTGGGGAACGCCCGAGTGGAAGTGGCTGCCTAGGTGCCGCTCGACCCAATCGGGAATGCACGCCCCGGGCCAGCAATCGAAGTCGGGGATGTAGGGTTTCAGGTCTAGCACGGGCGCGCCGTCGAGCGCGTCAAGACCCCGGACCTCGATTTCCCCGGTTTCCGTTGAGAAATCGAGGAGTTCCACCACCGACATCGCGATCGGATTCGGCCGCACGGGGATCCGGGTGGCGAACAGCTTCACGTGGCTGGGCTTGTGGTGATACTTTGGCATCTTCCACTCCCTCGATCGGTGAATCCAGTACAGGACGATCAGATGGGAGTAGCCCTGCAAGCCGCTGAGGCCCGCCTTGTACTGGCGAAGAAGACGGATCGTCGAGGAGTCGTGCGTCCAGCCTCGTCGCGTGTGCGCCACGTGGGTCGGCTCGAGGTAGCCCGAGTGCACGTAGCCGATCGGCTTGATGGTGATGGGCTCGTGGTCGCGCTCGACGGGGTTGGGATCTCGGTTGATGCCCGTCATGCTTCCAGTTTCCTCCGGAGCTGTGTCGTCGGGAAGTGAACCAAGACGCCGGCTGCGAGGCCCATGATGATGTTGATTGCGATGATGCCCATCAGCACTGCGGCCAGGGAGTCCACGTTGTGTTGAACCGCTCGGGCCGCCAGTCCCCAGAAGAGGAGAGCAGCCAGGACTCGTGCAGCGCACAGGACCATCCCTGTGAGCATTAGGCGGGCCCGCCGCCCGACAAGCGACCGCAAAGAAGCCCAGGCGACGTCACCTGCGAAGTTGCCCAGCAGCGGAACGACTACAAACCAGGGCATGAGGCCGAAGCCGCCCCACGCCAGCTTCGTCGATGCTTCCGCGAGGGCACTCACCGTCAGGACGCCGAACGACCTTGACCGGGTCAGGATGATCAAGAGGACAACGGCTCGCGGTAACGCCGCGACGACCGAGCCGGATGCCGGAACCGGATAGGCGGCGTGGAAGACCCGACCGAGGAGCTGGCTAATGACGGCGACAACGATGCCCCCTGCCGTCGCCAGGAGCAGGTCCGCCCATGTGATGGGGAGTATCCGCGTGTCTACGGTCGGCACCAGATACCCAGAGGGAGATGCCATCTTGCCTTTCATCACTGCCTCCCCGTGAATGCGTTTGCAGTTCTGTGGTGGACGAACTGCACGCTTGTGTCAGCGAACAGCACGTTTCGACCACCGCCGTAGCCGCCCTGGTCCCAGTGGGGGAAGACGGGTACGTCCTTCCGGACCCAATCGGACATCAGCCACCGGACTGCCGGCGAGCTGGTCGTGAGCAGGTGGGGGTACTCGGATAGCCGGAGGGGGAGCGGCATCCGCGTGTCGCGCCGGGTTATGGAGAAGTACTTGTAGGTGATGTAGTGCCGTTCCCAGTTCTCGTCCGTGTTGATGACCGAGTCCCCGCCCGGGCCGCCATACTCGCTGCTCTGGGCGTAGGGCTCGATTTTGCCCGCGTTCGGGCAGTAAAAGACGTCTCGGCTCGAAACGTAGCAGTCGTAGAGAGACTGGGTGAGCACGCGCTGTGGGTTGCCGCACGTCTCTTCGACCGGGTACTTGCCGTCGTGCTCGCCGGCATACATGTTCAGTCCTGCGCCGAGGCCGCGAAGGTTGTTGGCACAGGTCACTCGCCGGGCAAGCTCCTTGGAGTGGGAGAGCGACGGCAGCAGCACGCCTATGAGCAACGCGATGATGGAGATGCAGGCAAGGAGCTCGACCAGCGTGAAGCCTGCACAGCCTGATCGGCGGGAGGTGCGTGTCCCTTCTGGCGGTCGAGCCGTGCAGCGAGGCAATTGCCGCGCGACAGCGCAACGAGCTGCCTCTCTCTCGCGAGCCCCAGCCGTCATCTTCCCGAACCCCAAGTTTTCTTCCCTCTGCCGTGCTACGAAACTGGTGTTCTTGCTACCACACCAGCGGCCACCCGTCAATGCCAAACGTGGGAAAACCGTGGAAAACAGGGAAGGTGGCGACAACCGCCCATAAAGGCGGGCCAGGCCAGCACGGGCAGTGGGGCCGGCGAGAGGCGGTGCCCTATTGCCGGGTGTCGCGCTCGATGATGCGGTGGATGCCGTGGGTGTCGGTGTCGATCGGGCGGTTCTGGTGCCAGCCGCGGTGGAGGCCGTGTCGCTCCATCGCTTCCTGGGCGGCGCGGTACTCGTCGGCCGTGATGCGGCGCGCGATCTCGGGGAACTCGTCGGCGCGGTACTGCGGGAAGTACTGGCTCATAAGGCTGACGGCGGTGTTGGGCGAGATCTCCTCGGCGAGGAACTGCATCACCTGCTCGGTGCCGGCCAGCCCCTCGGGCAGGACGAGGTGGCGCACGAGCAGGCCGCGCACGGCTATGGCGCGTTCGCGGCCGAACGCGGCGTCGAGCACGAGGTCGCCCACCTGGCGGTGCATCTCGCGGATGGCGCGGCGGTTCACGTCGGGGTAGTCGGGCGCGCTCGAGAGCTTTCTGGCGACCTCGGGGTCCGCGTATTTCATGTCGGGCATGTAGATGTCGACGAGGCCGTCGAAGAGCTCGAGCGTCTCGACCGACTCGTACCCGCCGCAGTTGTAGAGGACGGGCACGTCGAGTCCGCGTTCGAAGGCGCGGCCGAGCGCGTCGAGGATCTGCGGCGCGTAGTGGGTGGGCGTCACCAGGTTGACGTTGTGCGCGCCGGCACGTTGGAGGGCGAGCATGGAGTCGGCGAGCTCGTCGAGCGAGATCGGCTCGCCGCGGCCTTGGTGGCTGATCGGGTAGTTTTGGCAGAAGACGCACTTGAGGTTGCAGTGGGTGAAGAAGATCGTGCCCGAGCCTGCGACGCCGCTCACGGGCGGCTCCTCACCGTGGTGGAGCGAGACGCTCGAGACGATCACGTCGAGGCCCGTGCCGCAGACGCCCCGATCGTCGGCCAGGCGGTTCACCTGGCATCGGCGCGGGCAGACGGTGCACGATTCGAGCAGGCGATAGGCTGTGTCGAGGCGTTCGCCGACGAGGTGTGCTTTCTCGTTCGGCGGTCGGTTCATCGCTGGGCTCTAGGTTTCCTCGGCGACCGGTTCCGCCTCCTGCGCGGCCGGTTGGGCCGGTCGCTCCTCGCCGAAGTAGCAGATGACGACGTTGTCGTCCTTGCCTTCGTAGGACTCGCACGACGGGAGGCACCGCAACTCGTCGATGATCCCGTACTTTGGGCAGTCAACGAATCCGTCCTCGATCGCGCGCTCGGCCATATCGGTTTCCCCCCTTGCAGTTCTCGGGTGCGACGTGGTCTGCCTGTCGGCGGTTGGGCTGGCGGAGAATAGCGCCGCCACGCCGTCCTGTCAAGGCCGAAGCGTCGGACCCGCTCCTTGTGTTGGCCCACGCCCCTCTCTATACTGGGTCCGGACCGAACGGAGAACGGCACACAGGGAGGGGGCAGCGGTGAATCGGGTTGTCGCCGTGGCATCGGCGGTTGTGGCAGCTATGCTGTCGCTGGCAGCTCCGGCCGCCGAGGAGCAGACGGGCCCGGGGCAGGGCCAGATCGTCACCTACGACGAGGCGCTCGCGCGCGTGATCCAGAACTCGCACGAGCTGAAGCTGGCCGACGAGGACGTGCGCGACGCGCGTCGGCGCCTCAAACGGGCGCGGCGTCAGTACCACCCCCGGCTCAAGGTGCAGGGCACCTTCCGAGGCGACGTGCTCGAGGCCGATCAGTGGTCGAGCGACCGGAACATGGGCGCCGGCATGGTGCTCGATTGGTCGCCGTTCCGCAACGGCGAGCTGCTGCGCGAGAACGCCAGCTCAAGGGTGGGGGTGATGATCGCCACGCTCTCGAGGCGCCAAGCGGCCATCGACCTCGAGTACGAGTTCCGCCAGCTTTGCCATGGGATCCTGATGACCGCGGACGAGGTCGAGCTCAAGAAGCTCCAACGCGACCTCGAGGAGCGCAGGCTCGCACAGATCGAACGTGAGCTCGAGATCGGCAAGGGGACGAAGGCGAACGTTCTCGATCAGAAGGGCGCGTTCTTCGACGCGGATGCCGCGTGGCGCAAGAGCCGCCAGGCACTCCAGATCGCGCTGATCGAGCTTGAGGAACGGATGGGGCACGACGAGGTGGCCGGGGTGGCCGACGTTGACCGCACGATCGGGCCCATTGACGAGTTGACAGTGGAGGACTGCCTCGCCGCCGCGCAGGACGCGCGGATCGCGTTGCTCACGGTCCGGCAGCAGGTCCGGCTGGCCGATCTGGGCGTCAAGTATGCCGGGCTCAAGCGCCTGCCGAGCGTCTACTTCTTCACGGGGAGCGACTACGCGCTCACCCAGGAGGTGGGGGGCGACGAGATCGCGCTGCTTGCGGGCGTCACTGTGAGCTATCCGATCTACGGTGCCGGCGACACCGCCGCCGCGATCGCCGACGCGAAGGCGGCCGCCGTCCGGGTGCGGATCCAGAGTTCGCAGACGCACCTGAGGGTCGAACGCGAGGTGCGCGAGGCGTATTGGGCGTACGTGAACACGCTGCGCCAGCTCGAGTCGACGCGTGAGCGCGAGGAGGTGTTCGAGGACGATTTCGAGGAAGCCCGCGTCTTGCGCGAGCGCGGCGCGCTGGGCGACATCGCGTTCGCCGAGGCCGAGATCCGCTACCGCGAGAGCCGCCGGCGCCTGCGCACGCTTGAGCTCGACGCCCTGATGGCGCGCGCCACGCTGGTCAAGGTGATCGGCGTCTCGTCGCTGGATGAGGTCGCGCATGGGCCGGCGCGGTCCAGCCCGGAGCCGCTGGGCAAGAAGGAGGCACAATGAGATTCGCACTGCGCGTTTTCATCGTCGCGGTCGCGGCCGTGGTTGCCGTCGTGCTGATCAAGCTGCTCCTCGGTTCTGACAAGAGCCCCGACCGCGTGAGCAAGCAGTTCGCGGTTTGCCGCGGGACGGTCGAGGAGACCGTGCAGGGCACGGGCGCGCTCGAGTCGGCGTCGGCGGCGACGATCATCTCGAAGGTCAAGGGCACGCTCGGCGAGCCGCTCGTCAAGGAGGGGGAGCAGGTCGCCAAGGACCAGATCCTGATGCAGATCACGAACGACGAGATCGAGAGCCTCGTGAAGCTCAAGGAGGCCGAGATCGCCAAGCTCGAGGACGAGCTGGCCGAGCTGAGCAAGCCGGCCGAGGAACGAACCGACGTCAAGAAGGCGAAGGCCGCCTGCGACCGCGCGCAGAACGAGTACGACAAGAAGAAGCGCGAGCTCGAGAACCAGGAGGCGACAGGGGCGTTGAGGCTTTCGGAGCAGGAGCTCGAGCAACTGCGCAAGGAGGTCGAGTTCGCGCGGCGCGACGCCGAGCTCGCGAAGGCCGCCTACGACGAGGCCCTGGAGGCCGTGACCGAGGCCGACATCCAGGAGGCCGAGGAGAACGTGACGCAGGCGAAGCTCGAGCTCGACAAGCTCGAGGAGCAGGCCGCGGGCCGCGAGGTGCGTTCGCCGATCAAGGGCACCGTGCTCGAGGTGATGATCGAGCCCGAGGACCTGGTGGTTGACCCCGACAAGGAATACGCCGAGGACACGGCGCTGTTTCGAGTGGCCGACCTCGACACCCTGCTCGTCCGGGGCCGAATCTACCAGACCGACGAGGCGAAGCTGGACCGCGACCGGATCAACGACGCCGACGTGCCCGACGCCGAGCGGCCCGAGGCGCGCGTGCAGCTCTCCGGCCTCGGGCAAACCCTGCGCGGCATGGTCACCTACCTGTCGCTGACGCCGCAGGAGAGCTCGACGGGCGTCGGCCAGTTCGAGGTGAAGGTTTCGTTCCCCACGCCGCCGCAGGGCGTCACCGACGGGCTCCAGGTGAGCTTCGACATCGTGGTCGGTCGGGCCGACAACGTGCTCGTCGTGCCCGTGCGTTTCGTCGAACTGGAAGGGCCGAAGGCGTACGTGCAGAAGCTCGTCCGCGGCCGGCCCGTGCGCACCGAGGTCCGGTTCGGACTCTCGGACAACCAGCACTACGAGGTCCTCGACGGGTTGAGCGAGGGCGACGTGATCCAATGGGAGACAACGACCAGGTAGCCGGGGGCGGGCCGCTCATCCGCCTCGACGAGATCACCAAGACGTTCTCGCTCGGCCAGGTCAACGTGCGGGCGCTGAACGGCGTGTCGCTCTCGGTCGAGCGCGGCGAGCTCGTCGGCGTGATGGGTCCGTCCGGGTCGGGCAAGACGACGCTGCTGCACGTGGTCGGCTGCCTGATGCAGCCGACGAGCGGGCGCTACGTGCTCGACGGCCACGCGGTCGATTCACTCAATCAGTTCGCGCTCGCCCGCGTGCGCAACCGCCACGTCGGCTTCGTGTTCCAGGCGTTCAACCTGCTGCCGCGCTTCAGCGCGCTCGGCAACGTCGAGCTGCCGCTCGTCTACGCGCGGGTGCCGGCACGGCCGCGGCGCGAGCGGGCCGTCGCGGCGCTCGGGCTGGTCGGTCTGGCCGATCGCATGCACCACCGGCCGCGCCAACTGAGCGGCGGCGAGCAGCAGCGGGTCGCCATCGCGCGGGCGCTCGTGAGCGACCCGGCCATCATTCTCGCCGACGAGCCGACGGGTAACCTCGACAGCGCGAGCGGCGCCGCGATCATGAACATCCTCGTCGAGCTGAACCGCTCGGGCAAGACGGTGGTCGTGGTGACGCACGAGCAGATGATCGCCGAACGCACCCACCGGACCGTCCACCTGCACGATGGCCGCGTCGTGCCGGACGGGGCGGACGCGGCACGCGGGCCCGGGAGCGCGTCATGATCGTCGAGACGGCCAAGACGGGCGTGCGCAACCTCGCGGCGAACCCGCTGCGCAGCCTGCTGAGCATCCTGGGCATCGTGTTCGGCGTCGCGACGCTCGTGGCGACGCTGAGCATCGGCGAGGGCACGAAGCGCCAGATCCTCTCGTCGATCGAGGCGCTCGGGACGAACCTCGTCTTTGTCATCGACGAGCCCGTGAGCTCGACGACCGAAGGCCGCACGCCGGGCCTCCTTGCGCGCGACGTCGCCTACTTGGCCGAGCAGACACCGGGACTGGCCGAGAACCTCGCACCGGAGCAAGCGAGCGGCCGGCGCGTGACGTTCGAATCGAGCGAGCGGGCGTGGCCGTTCTGGACCGTTGGGACCTCCGCGGCGTACGCCCGCATCGTCAACGTGACCGTCGAGCGCGGCCGGTTCCTGCACGAAAAAGACGTGCGCGAAGGCGCGCGCGTCTGCGTCGTCGGGGCGAAGGTCGCCGAGCGCTTGAACGCTGCCGACCTGCTCGGCAAGCGCATTGCGATCGACTCGGTCTTGTTCGAGGTCGTCGGCGTGATGCAGGCGTACGGCGGCGCGGCCGGCGGGCGGGCGAGCGTTGTCGACGCCACTGTGTGGATCCCGATCAGCGTGTCGCAGGCGATGTCGCCGGAGCCGATGAAGGTCGACCGGATCGTCATGGCGAGCGCACGCGCCGGTCTTGTCGATGCGACGAAAAACGAGGTGCGGCGCCTGCTGCTCATGCGCCACGGCGTCGAGGATTTCAAGGTCGAGACCAACGAGGAGCTCATCGCGAAGCGGCGTGAGTTCACGCTCGTCTTCCAGCTCGCACTCGGCAGCATCGCGGTCGTTGCGCTCCTCGTGGGCGGGATCGGCATCATGAACATCCTGCTCGCGGCCGTCAACGAGCGCGTGCGCGAGATCGGCGTGCGCAAGGCGCTCGGCGCGACGCCGGCCGACATCCTGCTGCAGTTCTTGTTTGAGTCGCTGATTCTGACGTTCGTCGGCGGCGCGCTCGGCGTCGGGTTCGGCCGGTTCATGGCGCTGCGGGTGGCGCCGCTGCTCAACGAGTACATGAGACAGCGCACCTACGAGTGGCAGGCCGTCACACCACTTTCCCTCGTCTTGTGGGCCCTTGGGTTTGCCATCGGCGTGGGCCTTATCTTCGGTCTGTACCCGGCGTACAAAGCGAGCAAGCTCGACCCATGCGAAGCGCTTACCTACGAATAGAACGGAGGCGCTGATGGCGCGCAAGACGATCAATGTCGGGCTCGTCGGGACGAAGTTCATGGGGCGGGCGCATTCGAATGCGTACGTGAGCGCGCCGAAGTTCTTTGGGCTGAAGGCGGACGTGGTGCTGAAAGCCGTGTGCGGGCGCGACCGGGACGCGGCCAAGGCGTTTGCCGCGCAGTGGGGCTGGGAGCGCGTCGAGACCGACTGGCAGGCGCTCGTGGCGCGCGACGACGTCGACCTGGTCGATATCTCGACGCCCAACAATCTGCACAAGCCGATCGCGGTCGCTGCGGCGAAGGCGGGCAAGCACGTGGTGTGCGAGAAGCCGCTGGCGATGAACGCGACCGAGGCGCAGGAGATGGTCGAGGCGGTCGAGGCGGCCGGCGTCGTGAACACCGTCTGCCACAACTACCGGCGCCTGCCGGCCGTGGCGCTCGCAAAGCAGATGATCGACGCGGGCGAGCTCGGCGAGCTCTACCACTTCCGCGGCGTGTATCTGCAGGACTGGATCGCGTCGAAAGAGTTCCCGCTCGTGTGGCGACTGCGGGAGGAGCTTGCCGGCAGCGGCGCGCACGGCGACCTCAATGCGCACCTGATTGATCTGGCGCTGTGGCTCGTCGGGCCGATCGCCGAGGTTGCGGGCATGATGAAGACGT
>CAZCQN010000043.1:0-20808 GCA_964500825.1 uncultured Verrucomicrobiota bacterium
GCGGAAGGTCGTCATGCTCGGCCTCGACGGCACGCCGTATACGCTCGTGCGCGACCTGGTCGAGCGCGGCGTGATGCCGAACATGGCCGCCCTCGTCGCCGCGCCGAGGCGCGGCTTACACGACGAAGCCTCCGGCTTCGTCCAAGCGGCGCGAAGCGCCGCCGGCCGGCTCGTGCAGATGGATTCGTCGATCCCCGAGATCTCGTCGGTCGCGTGGACCTCGACGATGACGGGCCGCAACCCCGGCAAGCACGGCGTCTTCGGCTTCACCGATCTCAAGCCCGGCACGTACGACACCGTGTTCCCCAACTTCGCGTCCGTGCGCACGAACGTGCTCTGGGACGTGCTCGGCGACGCGGGCAAGCGCAGCGTCGTCATCAACCAGCCGGCGACGTACCCGGCCAGGAAGCTCGACGGCATCCTCGTCGCCGGGTTCGTCGCCATCGACCTCAAAAAGGCCGTCTACCCGCCGGAGCTTGTGCCGCGGCTCGAGTCGGCCGGCTACCGCATCGACGTCGACGCGGCGAAGGCGCGCGCGGACATGGGCGCGTTCGTCGACGAGCTTTTCCAGACGCTCCGCGCACGCGAGCGGGTCATCCTCGAGCTCTTCGACGAGGGCGGCTGGGACTTCTTCATGGGCGTCGTGACCGGCACGGACCGGCTCCAGCACTTCCTGTGGCACGCGTACGAGGACGAATCGCACGAGCACCACGAAGCCTTTCTGGGGTATTACAGGGCCATTGACACGCTGATCGGCAAGCTCGTCGAGCGGCTCGACGAGGGCACACCGCTTCTCATGATGTCCGACCACGGCTTCACGGGCATCAAGAAGGAAGTCTTCATCAATCACTGGCTGCGCGAGAACGGCTACCTCGATTTCCCGACCGACACGCCCGACAAGCTCAGCGAGATCGCCGACGGCAGCCGCGCGTTCTGCCTCGATCCTTCGCGCATCTACCTCAACGTGAAGGGCCACTACCCGAAGGGGACCGTCGAGCCGGCCGACGTGCCAGGCCTGCTCGACGAGCTGGCCGCGAAGCTCGCCGCGCTGAAAGACCCGGACACCGGCGAGGCCATGATCCGCCACGTCTACCGTCGGGACGAGGTGTACTCGGGCCCGTTGCTCAAGCAGGCGCCTCGCCTCGTGCTCGTCTCGAATTGGGGCTGGGACCTCAAGGGCTCGCTCAAACGCCGCGCGCTTGCCCAGAAGGGTTTCTTCAGCGGCATGCACACGCAGGACGACGCCTTCCTGTTCATCCGCGGCGCCGAGATCACGGCGAAGGCGAAGCCGACCGTGCGCGACGTGATGCCGACGATCCTGGCGCTCGCCGGCTGCGATGCGCCGGCCGATCTGGACGGCCGCAGCCTGATCGGCTAGGATGCGGTCGCCGCCAAAGGCGGCTTACACGACGAAGCCTGCAGCTTCGTCCGCGCGGTCGTCGGAGGTGCGCGTGGGTCGAGCCGGAACCGCCTGTGTGCCGGGGCCGTCGAACGCGTCACACACCGTGAAGGGGCGTCGAGGAACCAGCCGGTGAACCTGCGCAACCAACTCGTCAGGAACGTGCTCACGAACTGGGCGTTCCTGCTGCTGAACCTCATCGTTTTCTTTTTCCTGACGCCGTACATCATCGCCGTGCTCGGCCCGACGCGCGCGGGCATTTGGTTCCTGCTCGGGTCGGTCACGGCCTACTTCGGCCTCATCACGTTCGGGATTCCCGGCGCGACGGAGAAGTACGTGGCCGAGTACCTCGCGCGCGGCGAGCGCGAGCAGGTCAACCGGATCGTGTCGAGCTCGCTGTTCTTGTCGCTCTTCGCTGCTTTGATCGCCGCCGCGGCCGCTGCCGTGCTGTCCCTCTTACTCGACAAGGTGTTCACAATTGCCGACGAGCATATCGTCGAGGCGCGGCGGGTGATAGTCGTGATCGGCCTCGACCTGGCGCTCGCCTACCCGTGCGGGCTCATGTTCAACGTGCTCAAGGGCTTCAACCGCTACGACGTGCGCAGCGCGATCCTCATCCCCGCGCTGCTGGTCAAGGCGGCCGGCTTCTACCTGGTGCTGAGGCTCGGGGCGGGTGTCGTGGCGATGGTCCTGGTCCAGCTCGCGATCAACCTCCTCAGTTACCTCATCGCCACGCTCTGGGTCTTTCACCACGCGCCGTGGATCCGGGCAAACGTGCGCTTCCGAGACCGTGGCGTGTACCGGCTGCTCCTTGTCTACGGCGCGTTCCAGTTCCTGGCCCTGGCGGCCGACGTGGTGATCACCTACACGGACCTGATCATCATCGGCAGCGTCGTCGCCATGGGGATGGGGAGCGTGACCGTCTACAACATCGCCGCGCAGCTCCGGACGCTACCGCGCAACATCTCGGCCGGCCTCGACAGCACGCTGCGCCCCGCGGCAAGCCACCTGCATGCGCTCGGCGACACCGCGGGCCTGCAGCGCCTGCTCGTGATGGGAGGGCGCATCATCCTCGTGATGCTCGGCGGGCTCTACGTGCTCTACGCGACGTGGGGCGACCGATTCGTCCTGCTGTGGCAATATGGCCTTACGCGAGAAGACGTCTACCGGATCTACTACTGCCTGATGATCCTGATCGCGCCAACGTTCCTCACCGTGGTGCTCGGGCCGGGCGTGGCGATCATCTACGGCATGGCCAAGCACCGGCCGCACGCCATTCTCGGCGCGGTGGTGATGGTGGCCAACGTGGCGCTCAGCATCTGGCTCGCGCACGTGATCGGCATCTACGGCGTGGCGATCGGGACCGTCGTGCCGCTGTTCTTCATCCGGGGCCTGTACATGTACTACTACGTGCCGCATACGGTCGGCATGGGCGTGCTGCGCTTCATCGCGAGCGTGTGGGGCCGGCCGCTGCTCGGGCTCGTGCCGCTTGCCGCCGTGCTGACGGTGCTGCGCTTTGTCGTCGAGTTTGACCGCCTGCTGTGGATCATGGTCTTCTTTGTCGTCGTCGGGGTAGCCTACGCGCTGTGGGTCTACGTAGTCGTGCTGACGCGCGAGGAGAAGCAGCTCGCGCGCGACATCGTCGCCGGCACACCGTTCGGGCTGGCACGTGGAGGACCCAAGGCATGAGCGCCGCGGCCGACCCGTACACGTTCGTCTCGTTCGCGTGGAACCCGTGGAGCGAGGTGCGACAGACGTTCGAGCACGTCATGGCGCGCCTCGCGCGCGAGCACCGGGTCCTGTACTGCTCGCGCCGCTTCTCGTGGAGGACCATATACGGCAAGCTCCTCGAGCGTGAGCCGATCGGATGGCGCACGCGGCAAGTCACCCCAACGCTCGTCGACGTGCCGCCCTGGCTCTGGCTGCGTGAGACGCCCCGGTGGCCCGCTCTCGACCACGCGCTGCACAAGGTGCACGTGGCCCAGGTGCGTTCGGCCTTGGCCCGACGAGGCTGGGACAACCGAATCCTCTACATCTGGCACCCGGACATGCTCGACATGGCCGGCTGTCTCGACGAGCGCCTCGTCTGCTTCCACTGCTACGATTACTACCCGGATTACCCGTGGCTGCCCGAGGACGCGCGCCGCAAGGTTGCCGGCCAAATGAAACGCCTCCTCGACAGGGCGGACCTCGTCTTCGCAGCCGGGCACGCGATGGCGGCGCAACTGCCGCGCCGCGATGTGCACGTCGTGGCCAACGGCGTCGACTACGAGTTGTTCGCCGCCGCGCATGACCGCGGCGAACCACCGCCGCCCGAGATGGCCGGCATGCGGCGTCCAATCGTCGCGCACATCGGCCGCGTGCAGATGGAGCTCGACTTTCACTTGCTGGCCGAGATCGCACGCCGGCGGCGCGACTGGTCCGTGATGCTGCTCGGTCCTGTTCCGGGCTACATGCCGCCGGATCGGCGCGTTGCCTTCGAGGAGTTCCGCGCCGAGCCGAACGCGTACTGCGTCGAGGGGAAGCCGGTTGCCGAGCTGCCGCGCTATCTGCGCCACGTCGACGTGGCGCTCATGGCGTACCGAGTGGTTGGGTGGGTCAAGACCGCATCACCCTTGAAGCTCTTCGAATATCTGGCGGCAGGCAAGCCGTGCGTTGCGCCGCCGCTCGACGAGCTCATGCGATACCCCGAGTACGTCTCGATCGCCGAGACTCTCGACGAGTGGATTGCCGCGATCGAGCACTGGCTCGTGAATGACTCGGAGGACTGGGCAAGGAAACGGATGGCGCTGGCCAAAGAAAACTCGTGGGATGCCCGATGCCGGCAAATCGTCCAGCTCGTCGACGAGCGGCTCGGCAGGCGCGTGCCGAGCAGGCCGACCCAGGGGGAGGCACGAGCGTGATGGGCACGTCGCCCTCACCCTACACGTTCGTCTCGCTGGCCTACGAGCCGTGGTCGGACGTCTGGCTCAACCGCCAGCACATCATGTCGCGCCTGGCCCGCGCGCACCGCGTCCTGCACTGCTCCCGCATCCCCTGGTGGCGCGAGCTTGTCTGGAAACTCAAGCTGCACGAGCCGATCGAGTGGCGCTCCCGACGAATCACGCCGACGCTGAAGGAGCTCCGGCCCGTGCCGTGGCTGCCTCGAGTTCCCGAACGGCCCGGCCTGAACCGGTTCGCACACACACTGCAGGCGGCGCGAATCCGCTCCGTTCTTCGATTGGCTGGTTGGGACAACCGGATCCTGTACGCCTGGTATCCCGAGATGGTCGAGATGGTCGGCCACCTCGGCGAGCGGCTCGTCTGCTTCCACTGCTACGACTACTACCCACAGTACCCGTGGCTGATCGAACACGAGCGCCGCGAGATGCCCGGCCAGATGCGGCGCCTTCTCGAAAGGGCCGACCTCGTCTTTGCCGCCGGCGAGGCCATGGCGGCCCAACTGGGGCGGCGCGACGTGCACGTGGTGCCGAACGGCGTCGACTACGAGCTGTTCGCGGCGGCTCACGACCACGACGAGCCGCCGCCTCCAGAAATGGCCAACATCCCGCACCCAATCGTGGCCCATATCGGTCGGCTCCAGGCCGGCCTCGATCTGGGCTTGCTGACCGAGATTGCGCGCCGGCGCCGCGACTGGTCCGTCATGTTGCTCGGGCCCGTTCCCGGCCGCCTGCCGCCGGAACAACAGGTCGCGTTCGACGAGTTCCGCGCCCAGCCGAACGCGTACTACATCGACGGGAAACCGGTTGCCGAGCTGCCCCGGTACCTGCGGCACGTCGACGTCGGGCTCATGGCGTATAAGACGACAGGCTGGCTCAAGACCGCTGTGCCTCTGAAGCTGTTCGAGTACATGGCCGCGGGCAAGCCGTCGGTGAGTCCCCCGCTCGACGAGTGCGTCCGATACAGCGACATCGTCACGATCGCCGCGACCGTCGACGAATGGATCGCGGCGATCGAGCACTGGCTCGCGAACGACTCCGAGGAGCTGGCGCAGAAGCGGATGGCGATCGCGAAGGCTAACTCGTGGGATGCTCGTTGCCGGCAGATCGTTCGCCTGATCGACGAGAAGCTCGGCGTGGACAGAGCCGGCGCCGACCCGTTGTCCAAGCACGAAGGGAAGGTACGGTGAGCTCGGCGCGCCACCCATACACGTTCGTCTCTTTCGCACGGACGCCTTGGAGCAGCGTGTGGCAAACATGGGAGCACATTCTGTCCCGACTCGCCCACGAGCACCGCGTGTTGTTCTGTTCGCGCGTGCCGCCATGGGACGAGGCGCTCTCGGTGCTCATCCGCAGCCCGCTCTCGTGGCGGTCCAGGCCAATCGCTCCCCGTCTCGTCGAGCTGCGGCCCTGGCCCTGGTTGCCGCGGGTGCCACAGTGCAGCGCGCTCGACACGGCACTGACGAAGCTCCACGTTGCCCGCATCCGCGCCTCTCTCAGGCGCCACGCGTGCGACAACCGGATCCTTTACATCTGGCATCCGGCCATGGCCGATATGGTGGGCCGCTTCGGCGAGCGGCTCGTCTGCTTCCACTGCTACGATTACTACCCTGACTACCCGTGGCTGACCCACAAGCAGCGCCGCGAGGTGACCGACCAAACGAAGCGCCTCGTCGACAAGGCCGACCTGGTGTTCGCGGCCGGCGAGGCGATGGCGGCGCAACTCGGGCGGCGCGACGTGCACGTGATCCCGAACGGCGTCGACTACGAGCTGTTCGCAACCGCCCACGACCGCACCGAAGCGCCGCCGCCCGAGATGGCGCGGATTCCGCATCCGATCGTCGGACATATCGGCCGGCTCCAGTCGGGGCTCGACTTCGGGCTGCTCGGCGAGCTCGCACGGCGGCGGCGCGACTGGTCGGTGATGCTTCTCGGGCCGATCCCGGGCACGCTGCCGCCGGATCGGCGGGCGCTTTTCGAGGCGTTCCGCGCCGAGCCGAACGCGTACTACATCGAGGGCAAGCCGGTCGACGAGCTGCCCCGGTACCTGCGCCACGTGGACGTCGGCCTGATGGCATACAAGGTCGAGGGATGGCTCAAGACCGCCTTCCCGCTCAAGCTGTTCGAGTACATGGCCGCGGGCAAGCCGTCCGTGAGCCCGCCGCTTGACGAGTGCGTCCGCTACAGCGACATCGTCGCGATCGCCGAGACCGTCGACGAGTGGATCGCGGCGATCGAGCAGTGGATCGCGAACGACTCCGAGGAGCTGGCGCAGAAGCGGATGGCGATCGCGAAGGCCAACTCCTGGGACGTGCGTTGCCGCCGAATCGTCGAGCTGATAGACTCCACGCTCGACTCGGGCGGGAAAGGAGGTCGCCAGTGATAAACGGCAGCGGTCCCATCGCCGTGATCGGCGCCGGCTCGTGGGGCACGGCGCTCGCCAAGCTGCTCGGCGACCAGGGGATCGAGGTGCGCCTCTGGGCCTACGAGCAAGAGGTGTGCGACGCGCTGCGCCGGACGCGCACCAACCCCGTGTACCTCGCCGAGGTGACCCTCGCCAAGAGCGTGTCGGCCCATTCGGAATTCGACGAGGCGCTGTCGGGCGCGGCCATCGTTTGCTTCGCCGTGCCGTCGCACGTGCTGCGCGAGGTGGCGCTCTCGTGCGCGCCGAGCCTGCCGAGCGACGCGCTCGTCGTGAGCATGACGAAGGGCATCGAGAACAACACGGCGATGCTGCCCGGCCAGGTGCTGGCCGAGGCGCTGGGCGGCGACGAGTTTTTCGGCCGGTTGGCTGCGCTGTCGGGCCCGAGCTTCGCGGTCGAAGTGGCGCGCGAGCTGCCGACGGCGGTCGTGATCGCCGCGCGCGACGAGGAAGTCGGCCGCACGCTCCAGGAGACGTTTGCCACGCCCGCGTTCCGCGTCTATCTGTCGCGCGACGTGACGGGCGTCCAGCTCGGCGGGGCGGTCAAGAACGTGATCGCGATCGCCACCGGCATCGCCGACGGCCTCGGGCTCGGTCACAACGCGCGCGCGGCGCTCATCACGCGCGGGCTGGCCGAGATGATGCGGCTGGGCAGCGCGATGGGCGCCGAGCCGATGACGCTCTCGGGCCTGTCGGGCCTGGGCGATCTGGTGCTCACGTGCACGAGCGAGCTGAGCCGCAACCGCACACTCGGGTTCCGCGTCGGCCGCGGCGAGCTGGTCGACCGGATCCTCGGCGGCTCGCCGATGGTGGCCGAAGGCGTGCGCACCTCGACGGCCGTCGTCCAGCTCGCCGACCGTCTGGGCGTGGAGGTCCCGATCAGCCGTCAGGTTCACGCCATCCTGCACGAGGGCAAGCAGCCGCACGTCGCCGTGCGCGAGCTGATGGCCCGCGCCTTGAAGCCTGAACAGCCGTCCGCCCTGCCGGACTAGCCACAGACCGAGCCGGTCACCGCTCGCGCGGCTCGGATCCATGCGGGGATGACTTGCTCACACGGCCGATCGCCCGAAGACACAGCTTCCAGAGCCGGGCGCGCTCCTGCTCAGGGAACACACGCGTGAGCAGCGACAGCGGGACAAACACCGCCCCGAACACGAGCCCACCAACGACAAGCTGAGGAACCGGTGCCCAGCCCAACTGCTTCGCGACCAGCGAGACCATGCCGGCAACGACTGCAAGCAGGCCGACCACGGCGAGATGCTTCCACGGAAGCACGTTCCGATAGGGCACGCCAAGCAACTGGTGGACCTTCACCGCAAAGAAGCCGTCCCAGATCAACCGCGAGAGCACCGCCGCAACGGCTGGACCCGCCAGGCCGAACACAGGCACAAACGCGACACCGAGAGCGACGACCAAGACAAGGCCGATAAGCGAACCGACGGCCACCGCCCGCGTCTTTCTCGCCATCGCAAGCGGCGTGGTAAGGGTTGGTATCTTGAGCGGCAGTACAAACAGCATGATCAGAAAGACCGGGAGGCTTGCGAGATACTTCGAAGAGAAAAGGACGATTATCGTTTCGCGCGCATACCCAAACAGGAACGCCGTGGCCGGCAGCACGACGAACGCGATTTTCTTGATCGCCCGGCGCCACACATCCATCATCAGGTCGATACGCCCGTTCGTCGAGTGGGCCGACATCTCGGGCGCAATCACCGCGACTGCGGAGACCGTCAGGATCGGCAGGAGCGGGATCTCGACTGAGCCGTTGCGGAAGATGGCGAGCATCTCCCGAGTGTAAAAGCCCGACACGATCACTGCTCCCGATATGCGCGCCCATTGGGTCGCGAGCGGCGAGGCGCCTATCGGCACCGCGAACTTGAGCAGGTCCATCACGTTTCGCCACCGCCACCGAAGGGGCGAACCGCGTACAGTCTCGAGCATGATCCAGATGGTGACGATCAGAAGCACGGCCGCGCCGGCGACGGCTGCGCCGAGTGCAACCGTAAGCGTCGTTCCGATCACTGTGAGGGCTACGACACTGATGACGTAGGGCGCCACGCGATTGGCGAAACCCATGACGGCGGTGAGCAGCGGCTTGTTGGCACTGATCAGCACGGCCTCGGCCGCCAGCGTCGGCAGCGCCAGCAAAGGGAACGCACTAAAGACCCTCAGCGGCGTCTCAAGGGCCCGGTTGTCGCAGTACCTGGCAACCAGAGGCGCCCCGAAGAAGAGCAGAGCGAAGGCCACGAGGCCGCCCGCAGCGTAGAGAAACAGCCCTTGCAGGATCAACTCCTTGCGGCCCTCGTGGCCGACTCTCGGCCAGAAATAAAAGAGGGCGCTGCGAAAGCCGCTCATGAAGAACGGGAGAAGAAGGAAGTACGCGTACCAGACTTGCCAATACGTGCCATAATCAGCCAGGGAAAGGCTTCGGCTCAAGATCATCATCATGCCCAGTCTTGCGGCAGTCTCGGACACGTACCCCAGACTGAGCACGCCGGCTTTGTCGGTTCGGGTGAGCTTCACCATCGCACATGGCACCCGCATGATACGCCGTGCAAGCCCGCGGCGACGGCGCTCGGCCAAAAACACTCAACCACGGCGCCAACGCCGCCCTGAAGAAACGGGACACAAGAGACACAGACGAGCCGAATCTGCTGGGCCATACCCAAGACGGTCTTACCAGGAGCGCAGCTCAGGATCGCCGCGACGGCGGTCATGGCTGCCGATTCGCCAAGACGTCCCAGGCCCACAACCATGGCTTCTCAGTTACGGTCTTCAGCACGATCTGCAGGAATCCGGACACCATGATTACTCGTGCTCGCTGCTTAGACTCGCCTTGTAGCCGAGCAGGACGAGGAAGTCAACCGTTCCACGAGGTTAAGGAAGCCCGATTCCTGACACGCGCCGTTGCGGCACTCTGTTTCTGGTTGACACTGGAACATCCTGTCATCAGAAGGCGCCCAATTCGCCCCTGATCCAGGGCACCTTTGGGCACGTGTGCCTGCGCTGCCGGAACCGTCGCAGGCAGCGGGCGCGTTTTCAAGACGTCTACGGCGTGCCCGTCCTCGACCGCTACAGCTCGCAGGATTGCGGCGTGCTGGCCATGGACTGTGACGTCCACAACGGCCCTCACATGAACGTCGTAGACGACATCCTCGAGCCCTCCGGAGGCATCCAGGGGGAGGCACAAGGAATCCTAGTGACAAGCCTCCAGGGCGTGCCGATCGTCAAAATCCAGGTCGTGCAGGAACAAGGCCACTCGAGCACCATCCGGATTGTGCGGGGCCCGCAGTACGGCTCCTGGGACGAGAAGTATATCCGCAGAATCCTCGGCGAGCGCGTCCGCGGCCTTGCACTCCGCCTCGAATGCATCGACAAGATCGAGTGCACGGCCTTGGGTGAGTTCCCGCCGGTTCTGTCCAAGGTCGCTGCGCCTTAGGGGACGGGATACGCGGCGCATGCTGCATGACCCCGCGTACGCGGCGCCGACGTGGGGCCTTCGTGCTGTGCACCGCAGGCGGCTCCGCCACTTGCAGCTTGACGCGGACACTGCTACCAGGCTACGAATCGGAGCCACTCAGAGGGCTGACATAGACTACGCGGGCCCGCGCGACGACGGTACCATAGAATGCACAGCTTGGCGCGAAAACACATACGAAGGTTCCTTGCGATCTGCGAGCTCGTAGGCAAGGAGCTGAAGTCTTCGGTCAAGGTTGGCCTGCGTGACTCGCTCAGGATGTGGAAGGCGGGGTTCTTGCGCGAGTCCTACGTGATCTACGGCCTCGCGCATCATGATTGGCGGCAGTACCTCTCCGACTACTCGCGGTTCGTCCGAACCGGCGAGATCAATGGCCGCTACTCGGTTGCGCTCAATGACAAGCTGTGTTTCGCGGCCATGCTGCACGGTTTCGAGCAGTACGTGCCTCAACTGTATGCTGCCATTGCACATCACCGGATCCATTTCTTCGGCCGCTCCGTAGCGAAGAGCGCTGAAGCGCTCCTGGAGCTGTGCATGAGCAAGGGGCGCGTTGTGCTCAAACCGCTCCTTGGCGGCGCCGGGGAGGGCGTGCTCATAATCAAAGCCGATCATAACGGATTAGTGATCAATGGGAGAGCCGTGACACGTGACGAGGCGCTCCGATTGCTTGAGCGTTTGGAGGATTACCTCGTCACTGAATTCGTTGATCAGCATGAGTACTCTTCGACCATATTCCCGTCGACGACGAATACCGTTCGCGCTCTCACCATGTGGGACGATGAGCAGGACGAGCCGTTTCTGGCAATTGCCGTACACCGGTTCGGTCGGCATTCATCGGGTCACGTAGACAACTGGGCGCTGGGAGGTCTGAGCGCCCACATCGATCTTGAGAGTGGTGAGCTGGGGAAAGGCGTCTCGTATCCTGTCTCCGGGAAGCTTCTATTTCATGAGAGGCATCCCGACACGCAGGAGCAGATCGAGGGCGTCACGATCCCGCACTGGGAGCTCGTCAAGAGCACGATCCTGGAGATCGCCGGCACCCTGTCGTTTGTGCCGTACATTGGATGGGATATTGTCGTCACGCAAGAGGCGATCAAGATCATCGAGGGCAACAACCGCACCGGCATCAACATACTCCAGGTGCATCGGCCGCTTCTCGCCGATCCACGGGTCGCCCGGTTCTACCGGAACAGGGGCATCTTGAGGCGACGGGCTCGCTAGGCCCCGAGGCGAACCAGGTGTTTCTGGCGGGTTGGATCTCCGTTGGCCCTAATGGCGCAGTTGACGAGCCGTGATCCTGAACGCGTTCGCGGGCGCCCCTCGGGCACTGCCCGGTGCGGGCCCGTTCTGCGATGACGGCTTCCGACGGAACCGCGCCGGCGGCACAACGCGGGCGACTCAGGGAGGCAAGGCAGGCAAACATGCACCGTGTGCGGCACTGGCTCTCGAAGTCGATCGGCTACCCGGCCTTCGTCCTCGGCCACGGTGTCCGCATGCGCGATGCCCTGATACGCGGGCCCGCGCTCATCAAAGAGAAGCGTCGCCTCTACCGAGCCCCGCGCGAGCAGCTTCGCCGGCGACAGCTCGAGATGCTCCAGCGGTTGCTCGTGCATGCGGGCCGCACGTCGCCGTTCTACCGTCAGCGGTTCAGACAGGCCGGGTTCGACCCGGCGGCCGTGACGAGCCTCGACGAGCTTGCTCAGGTGCCGCCGCTGACGAAAGACGACCTGCGGGCGCACCTCGAGGAGCTCGTGAGCGAGACGGCCCGGCGCCGCGACCTGCTGCCGCTGGTCACGGGCGGGTCGACGGGCGTCCCGGTGCGACTCTACACCGACCGCGATGCGCTCGTGCACTCGAAGGCCTCGGACGTGCTGGCGGACGAGCAGGCTGGATGGCGTCCCGGCGAGCCGCTTGTGTTGCTCTGGGGTGCGAGCTTCGACGTCACAGCCGCCCAGAGCCTGGTAGGAAGGCTGGCCAATCTGGCGCGCAACCGGGTCCTTCTCGACACGTACAGGCTCGACGAGCAGACGCTGAGTGCCTACCACGCTCAACTCGTGAGGTTCAGGCCGGGCGTGCTCATCGGCTATACCTCTTCGCTGCTCGCACTGGGCGACTGGCTCGAACGGCACGGGATCGAGCCGGACTACCCGACCACGTCGATTATCAACGCGGCCGAGACGCTGATGCCGTGGCAGCGCGAGCGGATCGAAGCCGTCTACGGCGCGCCGGTGTACGATCGCTACGGCTCGCGCGATGGCGGCTTGATCGCAATGGAGTGTGAGGCGCACAACGGGCTGCACCTCAACGTGATCGACCTGGTGGTCGAGCCTCACGGCGGGCGGGCCGGCGAGCCGCAGGAGCTGCTCGTGACGAACCTGAACGCCTACGCGATGCCGCTGATACGCTACAGTATCGGCGACATGGGTGTCTTCAGCGACCGGACCTGCCCGTGCGGGCGGACCACGCCGCTGCTCGAGCGGGTCGTGGGGCGGGTGACCGATATGATCCACCTTCCCGGGGGGAAGCTTCTGCCGGGCACGTTCTTCACGCGCATCGCCCGGAACTTCCCCGTCGCCGAATACCAGGCTGTTCAGGAGGAGGACTATTCGCTAGTCTTTCGGATCGTTCGGGACGAGGGGTACGGACCGCAGCACGAAGAGCGGATCCGCCGGCTCATCGCCGACTACGTGCCGGGCGTGGCGGTGCACATCGAGTATGCCGCGCAGATCGATCGCACCCATACCGGCAAGCTCCGCCCCGTGATCTCCAAGGTGCCCGTGCAGCACGGACGCGATCGAGCCTGATCGTGGCCATTGCTCAAGCAGCGCTTGAGAATGCGAGTAGGTGTGTGCATGATGGCCGCCAGATTGCCCCGGCTGTTGTCTGGCTTGTGCCGAGTCGGTTCCTGCGCTTGGCCGGGAGACGAGCCCCAGTGCGCCAACGAACGGAACAAGACCTGGGAGAGTGCGGCTGATGATACTCAGAGCTCTGGCCAACGGAGTCAGTAGGCAATCACGCCGCAGGAAGCTGCGCCTGCTTCTACCGCTGGTGCACGAGGCGAGCTCGATTCTCGACGTTGGCTCGGGCCCCGGGGGGTTTCTCTACCCGGACCTCCCGCCCGGCTGGTCTGGGCGCATCGTGGCGATCGACAAACGCCAACGCTACCTCGACCGGCTGAAACAGAGGTTCCCGTTCGTTGACACCCGCATCGAGGACGCGACGGCAATGCCGTTCGGCAACGGTGAGTTCGACCTCGTTGTCTGCAACGCGATGCTCGAGCACGTGCCCGAGATCGCGCCGGCGGTTGCCCGGGAGATCCGCCGCGTCGGCAAGCGCCACTACGTCGCCGTGCCGTATCGGTACTCGATCTTCGAAGCGCACTACTACCTGCCCTTCCTCGGATCGCTACCACCGAAGCAGTTCGAGCGGTTTGTCAACCTCGCGTTTCGCTGGAGGTGCCACAACGATCCGGTGCACCTACTGACGCGGCGCGACATGTCGCAGTACTTCCCGGACTCGACGATAGCCATGATTCACGCAGCCTGTGGCCTGTTCAGCTCAGTTGTCGCGATCAAGTAGGCGGGGATGAGGGGAACGTGGCCCGCGCCGTCCAACCTCCCGGCAGAGGAACCGGACGAGCACGGGTTCCGTCCGTGAAAATGGAGCGAAGCCCCCGCACCAAGGTGCCGATGTCTAAGGGGGAAGAAGGGACCGGGGAACGCCCTCGATGCTGAGTGAGAACCCGGAAGCACTGACTGAGGAGTCGCCGCTGATCACGGCAGCGCCGGCCCACGTGCGGCTGACGCAGAAGCAGCGCCAGGCGTTGATCTTCCTGGCGTTTGCGGTGCCGTTGTGGCTGCTTCTCAGCTTGCTGACCGTGGTGAACCACCTCGCCATGCTCATCTTCATTGCGGGCAGCTTGCTTCTGGTGGTCGTCTACGGCATGAAGACCGAGCATCTGCTGTTCCTCTGGTTTGCCATCAACGTGTACAACCAGGCTCTCAAATGGCTGCTCGGCGTGCAGATCCTCGGCGTCGGCATCAAAGGGCTCTTCTTCGTCGCGGTGCTGACCCAGCTCCCGAACAAGTTCTCGCTCATGCCCCGCCGGCTGTTCCGCACGGTGCCGCTGCGCTGGCCGTTCTACTTGCTGCTGCTGTGGACGGGCGCCTCGGTATTCTGGAGCGACTTCCCGATGTACGGCCTGAACCGCTACCTGACGTGGCTGATGAGCTTCCTTCTGTACGCGATGGTGTTCCTGACGATTAACGACCGCAACAAGCGGATGTTCTTTATCGTGTTCGCAGTCGTCGTGGGAACGAGCGTGCTTTTCGGGCTCCTCCAGCGCTTCGGTCTCAGCATCTTCTTTGCCTCGAGCGAGGAGATTGGGCCAGACGTGTTCATGAGCGAGTATTGGGTAGGTGGTGCCAGCCACACGATGTTCCGGGCTACTGGCTTTGCCGGTCACCCGAATATGTTCGGCCGCGAGTGCGTGCTCTTATTCTGTGTGCTGCTCATGATGCTGATCTCTTGGCGCCCCAGGCGGCTGTGGCGCGTCGTGATCCTGGGCATGCTCGGCGTGACACTTGCGACGACGGTGCTCAGCTACAGCCGCGTTGCCTGGGTGCTGTTCGGGGCAGGCGTAGCGGCGTTCATGGTGCTGACCAAGCCGCGCTACATTCTCGTGATGGTATTCGTCATGGCGCTCGCGGCGCTCGTCGCCCACGAGCAGATCTGGGCGCGCATCGAGCCGCTCTTCCACGGCACCGACTCCTCGATCGGCATGCGGCAATACAGCACGAGCGTGTACCTCGAGCACTGGAGGTCCCAGCCACTGACCGGCTATGGGTTCGGCTCGACGGGCGGCGGCGCTCTGTACGAGGCGCGGGTCGGACCCCACGAGGGATACGTGTACCTCCTTTCTCAGCTCGGGCTCGTTGGCCTTTGCATCTATATGCTCGTGCTCCTTGGACTCCCAGCGACTGCACTGAGAGTGCTTCGCGACAGGTTCGTTCGCGCAGACAAAGAGCTTTATGCAATGGCCGCGCTCGGGGCGAGCATTGCCGTCATCCTCCTCGTGAACTTCCTGGTGGGCGTTGGGATGTACATCCACACTTGGTATCTGCTCGGCTGTACGTTCGCCGTCCTCCGCATCGCCCGCAGCCGGACCGCCAAGCCTCAGCCTCCTGCGGCGAATCGTCAGATCCGAGCAGGACGGGCAGCACCGGATACCCGATGAGGCAGTGGCTCATCGAGCACGCCGCCTGCCCCATCTGACGGGCTCACGCTGCTGGGCGCCGAGCCGGTGGTGAGCCTCTACTTCAAGGCGGGCCGCCGCGGCAGGAACCACTTCTGAACAAGGCGCACCAGGTAGGTGGCCGAGAACGCGACGATGATCGGGGTCACGTAAAGCCTCATGCGCGACCCAGGGTAGAAAACAAGAATCATGAAGACTCCGAGGAACAGGTAGGCCAGGTGCAGATTTGACAAGCGCCGCCACTGCGCCCGTTCAACCCACAACCCGCCGAGGAACAGGACGAAGAGGATGAGCTGCTGCGCTTGGAAGACAAAGAACGCCCCGGGCCGCGTGTCGAAACCAATGAACACGAGCGCGCGCCAAACCATGAACTCCGGAATCCGGTGCCAGATGGTTGGGATGTACTCGAGGAAACGGCGTTTGCACGCCTGCTCGAGCTCCTGCTCGGTCCCGTTCGATATCTCCTCGAGTTCCTCGGCGGTGAAGAGGCCACACGTGCTCAGGGGGTTCCACAGCCCCTTGTTTCGGCCCAGGGGCTGTTCGAGCTGGGCCGGCCCATAGGCACCGCAGAGCAGGGCCCAGGGCTGGTTACTCGCCAGCAAGAACCGCCCGCGAACGACAGAGCTGTAGATGGACCACGGAAGGATCATGCACAGTGCCAACGCCACAACGACGACCGATCGGACCAGCATCTGCCGGTTGATCTTGCCGTAGATCACCCACAGCCAGAGTGGCAGCAGGAAAATGAAGGGGGAGGTTGTCGGTCGGGTCAGTGATGTAAGTCCCAGCAGAAGCCCGCCGAAGATCAACTGGCGCCACTTCCGGTCGTCAGTGAACGCAAGGAAGAAATAAAGCGTCAGGGTAAACAGCGGGATTGCCAGGACCTCCGAGTAGATGAAGCCGCTCTTGTGGATCATGTTGATGTGGACAACCGAGAGGAGTCCCGCGATCAGGCCCACTGTTTGACCGAACATCCTGCGCGCGAGAAGGAAGATTGCGCCCGAACCAAGCGCTGACAACAGAGCGCCTGCGAGCCGGTTGTACAGGAGCGTGGGATGCTTGCCGAACGTGAGGAAAATGAGGGCATGGAAGGCGGGGAAAAGAGGTTGGCGCCGGATGCCATGGTACGGCTTCCCAGAGATCATGTCTGCAGCGAACACGCTGTAATGGTCTATGTCGATCGCTTCCATTGGGTTCTGCTCGACGCCGCCCTCGAGGATCTTGAGATTCGAGAAGCGCTCTTGTCCCGTGCCGGCCTGCCCACCTTGGCCGGCCGGAAGATATGACTGAAGATCCGGCCTTGCAGCGTGCTTGAGCTCATCGAAACCGACATAGAAGGCAGCGAAGACGATGCGAACCAGTAAGGCCACGGTCACAACGAGGATCGCTGCGCCCATGGGTGTTCGCAGGAAGAAGCGCGTCACGTGTCTTAACCACATTGCGTGAAGCTCCCCTGTTTACCGTCTCGATCCATGCCCGTTCGCCTAACCGACGGGCAAAGATGTCCCAGCAACCCTGCCCGTATGGCATGCTAGGTGTTAGCCGAGTGCATGTCAATCCCTGATTCCTCGGGGTGTCGCTTGGAACAGAGCGGATACGGAGTGCTCTTGACACTAGCCCGTGCAAGCCCCTAGGCTTCGCGTGCGTACTTGGGGTAGGCCGACCGACGGGAGGGGTGGGGTCCGCTGCCTGCTCGGTCTCGGCAAGAACCTCCGATGCGGAAGCGGCACAACGGCCCGTGGGGAGCAGAATCGGCCACCGAGGGGCCGGGGGAACTGCACGAGCCAGGAAAGGAGAATCGGATGATCGGCATTGCTATCATCGGGTGCGGGCACTGGGGCCCGAACCACGTGAGGAACTTCTCGCAGCTCGGCGGCGTGCGCGTGGTCGGGGCGGCCGACCTGAGCGAGGCTCGTCTTGAGGCGGTCAGGTCGGCCTTCCCGAGCATCGAGACGAGCACGGACTACCACGACTACCTGGCGCGTGACGACGTGCAGGCCGTCGTGGTCGCCACGCCGACGGCGACGCACCACGCCATCGCCAAGGAGGCGCTCGGAGCGGGCAAGGACGTGCTGTGTGAGAAGCCGCTGGCCGTCACCGCCGCCGAGTGCGCCGAGCTGACGCAACTGGCCGCCGCGGCCGGGCGCGTGCTCATGTGCGGCCACGTCTTTTTGTTCAACGCAGGCGTGCGCGCGCTGCGCGAGTACATCGTCGGCGGCGAGCTCGGCCGGATCCACTACATCCATTCCGAGCGGACGAACCTCGGGCCGATCCGCAGCGACGTGAACGCGGTCTACGACCTGGCGACCCACGACATCTCGATCTGCTCGTACCTGCTGGCGGCGCACCCGGTGTCGGCCTCGGCGCGCGGCAAGGACTTCATCCAGGACGGGATCGAGGATCTCGCGTTCATCTCGCTGAGCTATCCGCACGACGTGCTCGCCAACATCCACGTCAGTTGGCTCAACCCGCGCAAGGTGCGGCAGATCACGGTGGTGGGCGACAAGAAGATGGCGATCTTCAACGACATGGACCCGGCCGAGCCGATCCGCCTCTACGACAAGGGCGTGATCAAGGAGAGCTACTACGCCGACTTCGCTGAGTTCAAGATGATGCTCCACGACAGCGACATCCTGATCCCCAAGATCAAGATGGGCGAGCCGCTCAAGGAGCAGTCGAAGTACTTCGTCGAGTGCGTCAAGAGCCGCCGCGTCGAGCTGAGCGACGGCGCGTTCTCCACCGGCGTCGTGCGCACGCTCGAGATGGTGCAGCAGTCGATGGCCGAGAGCGCGGCCGCTGAAGCAGCAGCGGCTGAAACCGCGGCGACCGGAGGCGCTCATGGCTAGCCGGCCGCACTGCGTCGCCGACGAGCTGATCGAGCTCGGCGAGCCGTTCGACATCCACCCCAGCGCCATCGTCGGCTACAAGACGGGGCGCGAGATCGCCGACCACCGGCTCGTCGTCGGCCCGGACGCCGTGCTTCGATCGGGCACGGTGATCTACGCCGGCTCGACGATCGGCGCCGGCCTGCAGACGGGCCACAACGTGGTGATCCGCGAGGAGAACCGGATCGGTGACGGCCTGCAGATCTGGAACAACTCGACCATCGACTACGGCTGCGTGATCGGCCGCGACGTGAAGATCCACTGCGCGTGCTACATCGCGCAGTACACGACGATCGAGGACGAGGTGTTCCTGGCGCCGGGCGTCATCGTCGCCAACGACCCGTTCCCGATCCACACCGAGATCATGCGCGGGCCGACGATCAAACGGAAGGCGCGCATCGGCGTCAACGTCACGCTCATGCCGTACATCACGATCGGCGAGAACTCGCTCATCGGCGGCGGCAGCGTGGTGACCAAGGACATCCCGCCCAACTCGGTCGCGTATGGCTGCCCGGCCACGGTCGTCAAGTCGATCTATGACCTCGAGCCGAAGTACGGCCTGACCGAACCACCGTATCCGCGCGACGAGGGATGACCGGGCCGATGCACGTGCTCGCCGTCATCCCCGCGTACAACGAGCGCGGCAAGATCGGCAACGTCGTGCGCAAGGTGCCTCGGGACGCGGTGGACGGAATCCTCGTCGTCGACGACGGCTCGACGGACACGACCGCGAGCGAGGCGCGCGACGCCGGCGCGACGGTGATCTCGAACCCGCACCCCACCGGCGCCGGCAACGCGATCCGCCAGGGCATTTTTTTCGCGCGCGAGCATAGATACGATATCGTCACTGTGATGGCGGGCAACGACAAGGACTGCCCCGACGAGATCCCGCGGCTGCTTGGCCCGATCGTCGAGCACGGGTACGACTTCGTGCAGGGCTCGCGTTGGCTCGCGGGCGGCCGGGCCGGCAACACGCCGCTGTACCGCCGGCTCGCCACGAAGCTGCATCCGCTGCTGTTCAGCCTCGTCGTGGGGCGACGGTTCACGGACACGACGAACGGGTTCCGCGCGTTCCGCACCTCACTGTTCGATGACGCGCGCATCCGGATCGAGCAGCGATGGCTGGACAAATACGAGCTCGAGCCGTACATTTTCTTCAAAGCCATCCGGCTAGGGTACCGGGTCCGGGAAGTGCCGGCCACAAAGATCTATCCGCCGAGGTCGGTCGGCTATACAAAGATGCGCCCGATCACGGGGTGGTGGAGTATCCTGAGGCCCATCTTCCTGCTCGGCCTCGGGCTGCGAACGTAGCACGGAGCGAGAACCTGACCGGGAACGGAGCACGCCATGAATATCCCGCTTGTCGACCTGCGCACCCAATACCGGAAGCTCAAGGACGAGATCGATCCGGCCGTCCAGGCCGTGCTGGAGAAGTGCAACTTCATCCTCGGCGACGAGGTCGCCGCGTTCGAGCAGGCGTTCTCCCGGTTCGTCGGCGTCCGCCACGGCATCGGCGTCTCGTCGGGCACCGAGGCGCTGCACCTGGCGATGCGCGCCGCAGGCATCGGGCCCGGCGACGAGGTGATCACCCCGGCGAATACGTTCATCGCCACCGCGGTCGCGATCTCGCTCACGGGCGCGCGGCCGGTGCTCGTCGACTGCGAGCCCGAGGGGTACGAGATCGACGTGAACCAGCTCGCCGCGTCCGTGACGGAGCGCACGAAGGCGATCGTGCCCGTGCACCTGTACGGCCAGTGCGCCGACATGGACCCGATCCTCGAGCTGGCCGAGCGCAAGGGCCTCGTCGTGATCGAGGACGCCGCGCAGGCGCACGGGGCCGAATACAAGGGACGCAGCGCCGGCTCGATGGGCATGCTCGGCTGCTTCAGCTTCTACCCGGGCAAGAACCTCGGCGCGTACGGCGACGGCGGGATCGTGGTGACGGGCGACGACGAGCTCGCCGAGAAGCTCCGCCTGCTGCGCAACTGGGGCTCGCTCGTCAAGTACGAGCATCCGGTCATCGGCTTCAACAGCCGGCTCGACACGATCCAGGCGGCCGTTCTGAGCGTCAAGCTCAAGTACCTGGCGAGGTGGAACGAGGCCCGGCGCCAGTGCGCGCGCATCTACACGGACCTGCTGTCGGCCGAGCCGATGGTCATCACGCCGCGCACGATGCCGTACGGCATGCACGTGTTCCATCTGTACGTCGTGCAGGTGCCGCACCGCGACGAGGTGCTCAATGGGCTGCACGCCGCCGGTATCGGCGCGGGCATCCACTACCCCATCCCCGTGCACCTGCAGGGGGCCTACGAGTCGCTCGGTCACAAGGAAGGTGAGTTCCCGAACACCGAACGGCTGTCGAAGCGGTGCCTGTCGCTGCCGATCTTCCCCGAGCTCGAGGAGGACCAGATCGCTGCCATCGTTGAGGAGC
>CAZCQN010000044.1:0-20696 GCA_964500825.1 uncultured Verrucomicrobiota bacterium
ACGTCGAGCTCCAGGCCGTCCTCGGGACGGCCGAGATGACGATCAACGAGCTGATTAACCTCCAGCCTAGCAACATCGTCGTGCTCGACACGCACGCCGAGGACGATGTCCTGCTCAACGTCGAGGGCGCGGCGAAGTTCCGGGCCAAGCCGGGACTGGCTGCCGGCCGCCGTGGCGTGCAGGTCCTGGGGGCGATCGA
This sequence comes from uncultured Verrucomicrobiota bacterium, assembly GCA_964500825.1. Lineage (GTDB taxonomy): Bacteria > Auribacterota > JABMQX01 > JAFGEW01 > JAFGEW01 > CAYUZG01. The sequence continues at coordinate 200 of CAZCQN010000044.1, forward strand.
GGACCAGATTGACGACATTGTAGAAGCAGGATAGCCGATCATGAGTGAGAAAGAACTGTCGAAGGACGATGTCGATTCGCTGCTTGGCGAGTCCGGCGAGACACCCAACGGCACGGCCCAGGCCGACCAGCCCGCCCCGGCTGATGAGGCGGCACCGGCCGATCAGGCGCCCCCGTCCGACGAGGCCTCGCCCGCCGGCGACGCCTCGCCCGCTGGCGAGGGCGCGGCTGCAGACGCACCGGCTGCGGGGCCGGATGAGGCCGCCCAGGCGCAGCGGTCAGCCGACGCGGCGGTCGGCGTCATGACCGAGCCGAGCGAGCCGGAACAGGTGAACGCCCAGCCGGTCGAGTTCTCGCAACTGACGAACCGTGCCGAGCCGGGCGAGGCGCGCAAGATCGACTTCTTGCTCGACGTGCCGGTGACCGTCACCGTCGAGCTCGGCCGCACCTCCATGGTGATCCGCGACGCGCTCAGCCTTGGTGGTGGCTCAGTGGTCGAGCTGAACAAGCTCGCGGGCGAGCCGGTCGATGTGCTTATCAACAACAAGCTGGTCGCGCGCGCCGAGGTGGTCGTCGTCAACGAGAACTTCGGCGTCAAGGTCATCGACATCGTCTCGCCCGAGGAACGGCTGCGCTACTTGCGGTAGCCCAATCTTGCCGTCGTCGTGAAACGCGACAGCGCGCCCCGCGCTATCGCGTTTCACGACGGCAAAATCTTCCCGTCCCTTCTCTTGCTTCCATTCCCTGGAGCCGTCACCCCGTTGGTACAGGACTTGCTCACTTGTGCCGGCGAGGGGGCAAAAAGGTCCGTGCCGTTCCGGCTGAAAGGAGGCGACGATGCCGCGCACGCTCACAGGCGTACTTGTCGCGTTGCTCGCCATGTCGGCCGCGCCTATGTCGGCGGCCGCCGGCGAGGAGGCGGACCCGAGCGGGACCACCGCCGAACTGACCGGGACCACACCCGCCGGGCAGTCGGACGAGGCCGCGGCCGAGGATGCCGGCGGCTTCCTGTCCTACGAGGAGCCGGTGCCCCATGCCCGCCGGAGCTTCGGCAGCCTCATGCTGCGGCTGCTGCTGTCGATGGCCATCATCCTCGGCATCATCTATGGCGGCCTGATGCTCGTGAAGCTGCTGACCCGCAAGGCGAAGGCGGCCCCGAAGTCCGAGCGGCTCGTCCGCATCGTCGACCGGACCGCCCTCGACGCGAAACGGGCCATCTACCTCGTGAAGGTTTGCGACCGCCTGCTCGTCGTCGGCGTCGGCACGAGCGAGATCCGCACGCTGGCGCAGATCGACGACGAGAGCGTCGTCGAGAACGTCCAGGAGACAGAGTTCTCCGGTCACCTGCAGTCGCTGTTTGGCCGGTTGGCCGGTCGCCACAGCTAGGGCATGCCGATGAGGGTACCCGCCGCGATAGTGCTCATCGTGTTCGCCGTGGTGTTCGCGGCCTGTGCGGCGGCGCCGGCGCATGCGGCGTCGCCCGTCAACGTGAGCATCGACCTGGGCGGCGGGGAGCGGCAGCAGGTGAGCACCGGGCTTCAGCTCGTGGCGCTGCTCACGGTGCTGTCGATCGCGCCCGCGCTGCTCGTGATGCTCACCTCGTTCACGCGCATCGTGATCGTGCTCTCGTTCCTCAAGCGGGCGCTCGGCACGGGGTCGCAGCCGTCGCAGCAGATCCTCGTGAGCCTCGCGCTGTTCCTGACGTTCTTCATCATGGCGCCCGTCTGGCACAAAGTGCACAGCGAGGGCCTCAAGCCGTACATGCAGGAGGAGATCGGCGCGCAGGAAGCGCTCACGAACGGCCTGAAACCGCTTCGCGATTTCATGTGGAGCCAGACCCGCGAGAAGGACCTGGCGCTGTTCGTCTACGTGTCGAAGATGGAGCGGCCCGAGACGATCGACGACGTCCCGACGCACGTGCTTATCCCCGCGTTCGTGCTCAGTGAGCTGCGCACGGCGTTCACGATGGGGTTCGTGCTGTTCCTGCCGTTTCTCGTGATCGACATGGTCGTGGCGAGCGTGCTGCTGTCGATGGGCATGATGATGCTGCCGCCCGTGATGGTCTCGCTCCCATTCAAGATCCTGCTCTTCATCATGGTGGACGGCTGGTACCTGATGATGCGCTCGCTCGTTGCGAGCTTCGGCACCGGATAGCGGCTCGGCCCGCACACGCACGGAGGCGAGAGACAACGATGACGCCTGAGCTGACAGTCACGCTCATGAAGCAGACGCTGTATACGGTGCTGACGGTTGCCGGCCCGCTGCTCGCCGCCGGGCTCATCATCGGTATCCTGGTCAGCGTCTTCCAGACGGTGACGCAGATCCGCGAGATGAGCCTGACGTTCGTGCCGAAGATCATCGGCGTGATGATCACGCTTGCGATTTTCGCGCCGTGGATGGCGACCTCGCTCATCGATTTCACCATGAGCATCTTCCACTACCTGCCGCGGTTCGTGCAGTAGGCGCGGCCGGCGGCAACGCACCTCGCGCGGGCGGCTATGGATGAAGCTGGACGACTGGCTGATAGCGCACATACAGATGTTCGCCTTGATCCTCTTCAGGGTGCTGAGCCTGTGCCTGGTTGCGCCGATCTTCGGCAACCAGGCCGTCCAGGCCCGGATCAAGGTGGGGCTCGGCTTCTTCTTGGCCATCGTGCTGATGCCGCTCCTGATGCGCGTGCACCGGCCGGCCTTGCTCGCGTGGTCGGACCTGCCGCTGCTGATTCTCAAGGAATGCTCCGTGGGGCTGGTCATCGGGCTCGTCTCGAGCCTGCTCTTTGCCGCCACGCACCTGTCGGGCGAGATCGTTGGCCGGCACATGGGGCTCGGCCTGGCCCGGATGATCGACCCGAACATGGGGGGCCAAACCTCGGTCGTCGCGCAGTTCGAGAGCATCGTGGCTCTCATGCTGTTCCTGGCGATCGGCGGCCATCATCTGCTCGTGCTGGCGATGTGCGACAGCTTCGAGGTCGTGCCGATCGGCGGCGTGCAGTGCCAGGCCGACATGGCGCTCGATATTGTTCGGATCACGGGGCGCCTGTTCCCGATCGCGATCAAGATCACGGCGCCCGCGTTCGTCATCCTCATGGTGACCACCGTCGTGATCGGGCTCGTGGCGCGCTTCGTGCCGCAGATGAACGTGCTGATCGTCGGGCTGCCGCTCAAGATCGCCGTGGGGATCGTCGGGCTGGCGGCCTGTGTGCCGATGTTCGCCTACGTGTTCGAGAAGATGCTGCGAGTAACCACCGGCGACATCTATACGATGCTCGACCATATGCATTAGCGCGCAGGGCGACCTATGGCGGACGAGGACAAAGAGGCACTCACGGAGAGAGCGACGCCGAAACGTCGCCGCGAGACGCGCGAAAAGGGCAGCGTCGCGCAGAGCCCCGAGGTGAGCTCCGTGGTCGTGCTGTTCCTCGGCCTGATGATCATCTGGTTTGCCGGCTCGTTCATCAGCGGGCGGCTTCGGGACTTGATGCGAATGACCTTCCAGACCTACACGAGCGTCGAGATCACGCCGTCGAGCGCGCAGCAGCTTCTGATCGAGACGGTCGGCCGCGTCGCCGTGATGGTCGCGCCGATCATGCTGGTGCTGGTGCTCGCGTCGTTCGCGGCGTCGGTCATGCAGTTCGGCTTCCTCTGGTCGCCGCAGGCGCTCAAGCCGAAGCTGAGCCAGATCAAGCCGCAGCTCAGCCGGCTCAATCTGGTGAGCAAGGACAAGCTGGTCGACCTGGTCGTCGCCATCAGCAAGATCGGTCTGATCTCGCTTATCGCCTACTGGTCGCTCAAGGCGTACCGGCCGTACATGCTGCCGCTGATGGACAAGACGGTGCCGCAGATCGCCGACTTCACCGTCGGGATCGCGCTGCGGATCACGCTTCGGATCATCGTGCTGCTCATCGTGCTTGCCTTCCTCGACTACGTGTGGAAGCGGCACCGCTACGAAGAGAAGATGCGGATGACCAAGCAGCAGGTCAAAGACGAGCGCAAGAACGTCGAGGGCGACCCGTTGATCAAGGGCCACATCCGCGGCATGCAGCTCAAGGTGAGCATGCAGCGCATGATGCAGGACGTGCCGAAGGCGGATGTGGTGATCACGAACCCGACGCACTACGCGATCGCGCTCCGATACGAGCCCAAGACGATGCCGGCGCCCAAGGTAATCGCCAAGGGCGCCCGCCTGCTGGCCGAGCGGATCATCGAGCTGGCCAAGATGCACCACGTGCCCATCGTGCAGAACCCGCCGCTCGCGCAGGCGCTCTACAAGACCGTCGAGGTCGGCGGCTTCATCCCGATCGCCTTCTACCACGCCGTGGCCGAGGTGCTCGCCTACGTGTTCGCACTCGGCCGCGCGCGGCAGCGGGCCTCGGTGGGCGCGCCGACCTAGAGGAGAACGCCGGCACCCCGGCGTAAGAGGTGATGGCACTTCGATCAGCACGAGAGACGAAGCTCGCCCGGTTCGGCAACGTCGGGCTTGCGGTGGCGATCGTCGGCGTGCTGGTCGCCATCATCATTCCGTTGCCGAGCAGCATCCTCGACGTGCTGCTGACTGTGAACATCACGTTCTCGGTGCTCGTGCTGCTCGTGGTGATCTACACCGAGCGCAGCCTCGACCTGGCCATCTTCCCGTCGCTGCTGTTGTTCGCGACGCTGTTTCGGCTCTCGCTCAACGTGGCGACCACGCGGCGCATCCTGCTCGACGGCGAGGCGGGCCGCGTGATCGAGGCGTTCGGCCAGTTCGTCGTCGGCGGCAACCTCGTCGTCGGCGCGGTGATCTTCATGATCCTGATCATTATCCAGTTCGTCGTCATCACCAAGGGCGCGACCCGCATCGCCGAGGTGACGGCGCGTTTTACGTTGGACGCGATGCCCGGCAAGCAGATGGCCATCGACGCCGATCTGAACAGCGGGCTCGTCACCGAGGACCAGGCGCGCGAGCGGCGCCAGCTGATCGCACGCGAGGCCGACTTCTACGGCGCGATGGACGGCGCGTCGAAGTTCGTCCGCGGCGACGCGATCGCCGGGCTCCTGATCACGTTCGTCAACGTGGTCGGCGGCCTGGCGATCGGCGTGCTGCAGCGCGGCATGCCGGTCGGCCTGGCGGCCCAGCGCTACACGCTGCTGACGATCGGCGACGGGCTTGTGGCGCAGATTCCGTCGCTCATCATTGCCACCGGCGCCGGCGTGCTCGTGAGCCGGGCCGGCTCGACCGAGAAGAGCATCGGCGAGGACCTCACGTCGCAACTGCTCCAGAAGCCCCGGGCCTTGTTCTTGACGGCCGGCGTGCTTGCCTTCTTCGGCATCATGCCGGGGCTGCCGACGCTGCCGTTTCTGCTGCTGGCCGGCGTCACGGGCGGCCTCGGGTATCTGACCAACCGCGGGACGAAACTCAAGGCGAGGGCGGCCGAGGTTGAGGAGGCGCAGCGCGTCGAGGTGCCAGAAGCCGAACGGGTCAAGCGCCTGCTACACGTCGACCCGATGGAGCTCGAGATCGGCTACGGGCTCATCCCGCTCGTCGACGCGTCGCAGGGGGGCGACATCCTCGACCGGATCACCATGCTGCGCCGCGAGTTCGCCACCGGGCTCGGGCTCGTCGTGCCGCCGATCCGCATCCGCGACAACCTGCAGCTCGAGCCGAACAGCTACGCGGTCAAGATCGAGGGCACGCGCGTCGCCGCCGGCGAGCTCATGGTCGGCATGTACATGGCGCTCAATACCGCCGCGAAGAGCGAGGAGCTGCAGGGCATCCCGACCACCGAGCCGTCGTTCGGTCTGCCGGCGGTCTGGATCGGCGACGCGCAGAAGGAGCGGGCCGAGGCGCTGGGCTACACGGTCGTCGACACCGCGAGCGTGCTCGCAACCCACCTGTCCGAAACGGTCCGCCAGCACGCGGCCGGGCTGCTGAGCCGCCAGGCCGTGCAGGGGTTGCTCGACGCGGTCAAGAAGGACTACCCGGTGCTCGTCGACGAGCTGGTGCCGAATGTGCTCGCGGTCAGCCAGATCCAGCGCGTGCTCCAGAACCTGCTCGCCGAGCGGGTGAGCATCCGGCAGTTGGCGACGATTCTCGAGACGCTGTCCGACTATGGCACGATCACCAAGGACGTCGACGTGCTCGGCGAGTACGTGCGCAACGCGCTCGCGCGCTCGATCACGGCGGACTACACCGACGCCGAGGGCAAGGTCAACGCCGTGCTGATCGATCCGCAGTTGGAGCCACAGCTCGTCAATTTGATCCAGAAAACCGCGCGCGGCTCGGCGCTTGTGCTCGACCCACAGACCGGGCGCCAGCTCACCGAGGCGATCGTCAAAAGCGTCCAGCAGGCGTCGGCCGTCGCGTCGAACCCCGTGGTGATCTGCTCGCCGACGCTACGGCTCGCGCTCAGGCGGTTCATCGGGCGCGAGCTGCCGAAGCTCGCCGTGCTCTCGTTCAGCGACATCGTTTCCGACGCGGACGTGCAGTCGGTCGGGCTTGTGCGGCTCGAGCCGCAGCCGGAACCCGAGCCGGCCGGGGTGTAACCGGAAGGAAAAGGCGCGTAGACGACAACGCAGCACGAAAGGGCAGCAGGCGTGAAGGTTAGGCGATACACGGCGGCCACGATGCAAGAGGCGATCGACCAGATCCGCCACGAGCTCGGGCCGAACGCAGTCATTCTGCACTCACGCAAGGTCACCCGGGGCGGCGTGCTCAACCTGCTCGGCAAGCCCGTGATCGAGGTCACCGCCGCCATCGACGGCGACGCGGGGCCACGGCAGGAGGCCGACACGCCCCGCGCGGGGCGCGATCGGCGGCAGGATGAAGAGAGCGCGGATCATCGGCTGGCCGCCTACCTCGGCTCGTCGCAGCCGGATGCGAGCCGTCTCGACGAGACGGCCATCGAGCCGATCGCGAGACCGAGCGGCGTCGTCGAGAGCATTCGCCGCCAGCTCGTGGGCAACGACGTCGACGAGCTCCTGGCCCAGGCGCTCCTGCGCTCGGCGGTCGAGGAGTTGCGTACGACCGAGAACGAAGGGCTCATCAAGGAGTACATCGAGAAGCGCATCGAGCGCTTCATCCGCGTGACCGGCCCGATCAAGTGCGAGCCGGGCGAGCCGACAATCGCCGCGTTCATCGGGCCGACGGGCGTCGGCAAGACGACCACGGTCGCCAAGCTTGCCGCCCACTTCTCGGCCTTCGAGCGCAAAGAGGTGGCGATCATCACCGTGGACGTCTACCGGGTTGCCGCTGTCGAGCAGATGCGCGTCTACGCCAAGCTGCTCAAGGTGCCGATCGAGGTGGTGCTGACGCCGACCGACCTGAAGAGCACGATCGCCGCGCACCGCGACAAGGACCTGGTGCTGATCGACACGGGCGGCCGCAGCCAGTATGACTGGATGCAAGTACTTGAGCTTGCGACGTTTCTGAAGGAGCTCGACGCGGCCGAGACCCACCTCGTCCTCAGCGCCACCACGCGCTGCAAGGAGAACCTGGCCGTGATCGAGCGGTTCTCCCCGATGGAGATCGACAGTCTCCTCTTCACAAAGCTCGACGAGACGCGCGACTACGGCTCGCTGCTGACGTTGGCGGTCAAGTCGAAGCGGCCCGTCTCGTACCTCACGACGGGCCAAAGCATCCCCGAACAGATCGAGCCGGCCTCCTCGGCGAAGTTGGCACGAATGATTCTACGCACCGAGGTCGGGCAGAAGCGCGTCCGCGCTCCTGCGCGCGGACGTGCGCAAGAGCGCGGACGTGCGCAAGAGCGCGGACGTGCGCAACAACACGGCAGCCAGGAAGCGGGAGTTGAGTAATATGCACCAGACGGCGCGCTCGGGTAAGGCGGCAGGAGAGCCGCTCGCCGCTGCTGCGCGCAGGTGGCCGGGCGCCGCAAGGCGCCCGGCAACGGCGATCTCCTTCACAAGCGGCAAGGGCGGCGTGGGCAAGAGCAACATCGCCGCCGCTATGGCCGTCTTGCTCGCCCAGTGCGGCAAGCGCGTCCTGCTGGTGGACGGCGACCTGGCGCTGGCCAACATCGACGTGCTGTTCGGCCTCAGGCCGAGGCTGACGCTCCAGCACGTGGTGCGGGACGGGCGCCGCATCGAGGACGCGCTCCTGGAGGGTCCGGCCGGGCTGTCGATCCTGCCGGCCGGCTCGGGGTTGCAGGAGCTGACGCATCTGGCGGCGAGCCAACTCGACAAGCTGCTGTCGGGGCTTCGCGCCCTCTACGCGCGAATGGACTACGTTCTGTTCGACACGCCGGCCGGCATCTCGCTGACGGTTACGGCGCTGCTCGAGCCGAGCGACCGGGTCGTGCTGGTGACGGTGCCGGAGCCGACGGCGCTCACCGACGCCTACGCGCTCGTCAAGGTGCTTGCGAGGCGTGGGCGCCGCAACGGGATCGGGGTTCTGGTGAACCAGTCCGACGAGCGCGAGGCGCGTTCGATGTTTCGTGGCCTGTCGTGGGTCGCCGAGCAGTTCCTCGACCTGCAGCTCGAGTTCCTCGGGCACGTGCCGCGCGATCCGCTCGTGGCCGACGCGGTGCGGCGTCAGACGCCGATCGCGATCGCGCACCCGGCCTCGCCGCTCGTGTCGGCGCTCCGGCCGATAGCACTCAAGTGGGTCAACAACGAGGGCACGGCGGCCTCGGGCGGCATCGAGACGTTCGCCCGGGACGCGCTGGCGATTATTAGCAGTGACGGCGATTCTTCATAGACTGGCGCTCGGCATGGCCGCGGTGGCGTTCATTGTGGTGGCGGTCTCGTCGTCGCTGGCGGGGGCGTCGCCGACGAGCACCATCTCGCGCGGCGTTGTTGCGTTCGTGGTGTTCGGCGTGTTCGGCCTCGTCGCGCTGCGCGGGGTCGTTTACGGGGTGATCAGCGAGCTGGCCAAGCAGGCCGAGGAGAAGCGCCGCAAGGAGACCGAGGAAAATCCTGAGCAGCACGAGAAAGAAGGGCTGCCGTTTCCCGAATGACACGCACCCACAGCACCCCTGCGAGGCACAGGACGCCAACTAGATGAAAGACAGCATCGAGACACTGTGGAAGCAGTACCTGTCGAACCGCGACGACCCGGTTGCCAAGGACGGGCTCACCTTGAACTACCTGCCGCTGGTGAAGTACGTGGCCGGGCGGCTCGCGATCACGCTCCCGTCGCACGTCGACATCAACGATCTGATCGGCTCGGGCGTGATCGGGCTGATCAACGCGATGGAGCACTTCGAGCCGAAGTTCAAGACGAAATTCGAAACGTACGCCATCATCCGCATCCGCGGCGCCATGCTCGACGAGCTCCGGGCGCTCGACTGGGTGCCGCGCTCGATGCGCGAGAAGTTCGTCGCCCTCCAGCGCGCGCACGCCGACCTCGAGCAGGGGCTTGGCCGGCCCGCGCGCGACGACGAAATCGCCGAGAAGCTCCAGATGAACGTCGATGAGCTCGATGCGTTGATGAACGAGGAGCGCTCGGTCGCCTTCTTGTCGCTCAACGAGCTGCTGAACCCGGACGACGGCGACCGGAAGGCCGTGAGCCTGATCGACTCGGTCCACGACGAGAATCAGCCGTCGCCGTTCACGGTGTTCGACGCAAAGGAGAAGCGAAGAATCCTGGCGCAGGCGATTCAGGAGTTGCCCGAACAGGAACGGATCGTTATCGCGCTCTACTACTACGAACAGCTCATGCTCAAGGAGATCGGCGCGGTGCTCGGGATCTCCGAGTCGCGCGTCTCGCAGATTCACACGAAGGCGCTCACGCGGCTCGGCGGCAAGCTGCGGCGCTGCGACTCACCGGTGCGCGCGCTCGCACGGGTCGGCCGGCCGAACGAGGACTAGCCCCAAGGGCCACGCCGCCAGCCGCGACGCGAGGGGGCCGACATGGTCGAACCGGTCAACTACCAGCACTCGCTCGCTCGTACCCAGATCGCCGAGCAGGTCCAGGAGAGCGCGAAGCAGCAACACGTCACCGAGGAGCAGGCGTTCGCCAACGAGCTGCAGAAGCTCGATAAGGTACGCGAGAAACAAGTCCAGCAGACGGAGCAGGATCAGGAAGGCGTCAAGGTGCGCGAGGAGGAACAGAAGAAAAAGGATCGCGGGGAAGGCAAAGAGCCCGGCGAGCACGGCCAGGGCCCGGCCGAGCAGGCCGAACCCGACGAGGGCACGGACGATCCAGACCATCACATCGACATCACCGCGTAGGCGCCGGCGGGCACCCACGCGGCTGGGAGGAAGCCGAATGAAAGCGAAAGCGTTGTGGATCGTCCTGATCGCCCTGGTGTGCGTGCAGACAGGCTGTGTCGACCGGCACCGCAAGCGCGCCGCCCTGCACTTCTCGCCCCAGCATGCGATTGCGAACTGGTCGCGTGACGCGCGGTTCGAGCAGCTCGGCATCCGGCGCGTGGCCGTGATGCCGTTTGTCAACCGGAGCCGCTACGCCGAGGCGTCGAAGCGTCTCACCGAGGCGTTCACGCTTGAGCTGCGCAAGACGAGGGAGTTCGACCTGCTCAGCGTCCGGTGCGACGAGCCGTTGGCGCGCTTCGCCACGTCGCGCTCGCGGTTCGACGCGGTCGAGGCGCGGATGCTCGGCGAGACGCTGAACGTCGACGCCATCCTCCTGGGCGAGATCAGCGAGTACGAGCCGTACAGGCCGATCGCCATCGGGCTGCGCGTCGTCATGATCGATGCGCGGAGCGGGCGGGTCGTATGGAGCATCGACGAGCTGCTCGACACGAACGAGCTCGCGGTGGCGAACCTGGCGCGCGCCTACTACTACGACGTGGTCGATCCGGCCGCGTCCCCGTTTCTCGACGAGCGCGTGCTGCTGAGCATGCGCACGTTCGCGCGCTGCGTCTGCTACCACTTCGTCAGGACGCTCGACCGGCCGCTGTCGGCCGAGGCGCCGGCTACTGGCGACGAGGGCGGAGCTGGCGCAGGCGCTCTCTGACGGCCTCGACGTGCGGGCCGTCGGGGGCGATCCGCAGGTAGTTTGAGTAGTCCGCCCTGGCCTCGCCATAGATGGCCGCTCGGTCATAGGCGACGCCGCGGCGGTAGTAGTTCTCTGGGTTGTCAGGCTCGAGCTCGATCGCTTCGGCGAACGCCTCGATCGCGCGCCGATACTCATGCGCGGCCATGTAGGCCGTGCCGAGGTTCTTCCAGGCGGGCAGGTATCGAGGATTGAGCTCGATGGCTCTTTGATATGACGTCATTGCTGCGTCGGTTTGGCCGGCCATCAGCAGCGCGTTGCCCAGGCTGTTGCGTGCCGCCTCGGTCTCGGTGATCTTGACCGCCTCAGCGAGCTGCGTCACCGCGTCGTCGTAGCGGCCCTGCTCGTAGCAGAGCAGGCCGCAGTTGTAGCGGGCGTCGTAGAGCGCCGGGTCTTTCTCGATCGCCGACTCGAAGACCTTGGCGGCCGCATCGTACTTCTTGGCGTGGTAGTAGGCCGTTGCCAGGTTCGAGCGGAAGAGCGCGTCCTCGGGGTCAAGCGCGATCGCGCGTTTGTACTCCTCGATCGCGTCGGCGAGCCGGCCCTGCATGAAGTGCAGGTTGCCCAGGTTGTTGTGGGCGCGTGCGTCGTCGGGTTTGTGCTTGAGCGCTACGGTGAGCTGCTCGAGCGCCTCGTCGTAGTGGCCCGCTGCGAGCAGCGCCGTGCCGAGGTTGTAGCGCGCGCCGGCGTAGAGCGGATTGACCTCGATCGCCCGGCGGTACTGCTCGGTGGCGGTTTCGGCGTCGCCCCGCTTCAGGTAGACGTTGCCGAGGTTCGTGTAGGCCGTCGCCGAGTCGGGTCGCATCATGAGCACCTGCTCGTAGGCCGCCTTGGCCTCGTCGAGCTGGTCGAGCTGCTCGTGCAGGTAGCCGATGCGGAACCGGATGTCGGCGGCCTCGGGCCGCAGCGAGGCGAGACGATCGAGCGCTTCGACGGCCTGATCGTACGCGCCGGCGAGCTCGCACACGTGGCCGAGGCGCGAATAGCCGAACGTCGCGTCGGGCCGGAGCTCGACGACCTTGCCGAACGCGTCGATCGCTTCGGCGTAGCGCTTCTGGGCTTCGCGGACACACCCGAGGTTGTGCCAGCCGAGCGGCGAGTTCGGCCGCAGCGTGGTCACCTTCACGAAGGCGCGCGCGGCCTCGTCGAGCCTGCCGTCCTGGAACACGAGGCAGCCGAGGTTGTTGTACGGTGAGGCGAACCACGGTCGCTCGTCGATGGCCTGCCGGTAGCGCAGGGCCGCCTCCTCGGTCTTGCCGTCGAGCGCGAGCAAGCAGCCGAGGTTGTAGAGCGCAACTGCATCGTGCGGGTGGCGTGCGAGGAATCCATCGAGGAGTTCGATCGCCTCGGGCCGGTGCTCCTGCGCGTTGAGCACGATGGCCAGGCTGTTGGCCGAGAGCGAATGGCCGGGGTCGATCTCGAGCGCCGTGCGGTAGTGGTCGGCCGCGACGGCCGTTTCGCCGTTCGCGTAGGCGAGCTTGCCGTTGAGGTAGGCCTGGTCGGCGGTGCCGTCGATGAGCCCGTCGAGCCGTTCGATCAGGCGTTTGGCCTTGAACAGGTCGGCCACCTTCTCCTCGACGAGGTACTGCTCGAGGTGCGAGCGCGTCAGGAGCACCAACGCCTCGGCGTTCTCCGGCTCGGCCTCGACGAGCGTGTCGAGCACGTCGATCGCGTCGGCGTACTCGTCGGCCTTGAAGTGCTCGAACGCTTGCTCGTACAGCTCGACCGAGCCGTCGGTGGCCGCGTTCGCCGCCGGCCCGAGCACGAGCGTGGGACAAGACAAGACGACCGCGACAGCCGCGGCAATGACGGTCGGGTAGTTCATCGGTCTGATCCTCATCGACGCGGTGCTGTGTGTCGGACACAGCCGGTGATCGATGCGTGCGACGACCAGGGTTCTCGACGAGAAAAGCACGCTGCCGCTACAGCTAGCACAGCGGCGGCAGCGAGTCAAACCGAATGTTCGAGCGACACGGGAGGCGCCGGGTGAAGTCATACGACATCGTGTGCATGGCCCAAAGCTCCTGGAGCGGCGTCTGGGCACGACCGCAGCAGCTGATGACGCGGTTCGGCCGGAAGCACCGCGTGCTTTTTGTCCGGCCGATCTCGATTGCCCACGTGCTCACCAAGCCGGGCGAGCGCCACTGGAGGCCGTTCCGCTGGGTGGACAGCAATCTGTGGGTCTACTCGCCGCTCGTGCTGCCGTTCGGGCGAACGCTGCCCGGCGTGCGGTGGCTCAACGAGCGCCGAATCCGGCGCCTCGTTCGGCGCACGATCCGCGATCTCGGTTTCGACCAGTTCGTGCTCTGGTTCTATGCGCCGATGTCGCAGTACCTCGTCGGGCGCCTTGGTGAGGCGGCCGTCGTCTACGACTGCACCGACGCCTGGGAGCTGTTCGACAAAACGCCGCAGTCAACGATCGTCCGGGACCGGCTGCTCGCGTCGCAGGCGGACGTCTTGTTTGCCGGCACGGGCAAGGTCTACGAGACGCGCCGCGACTGGAACGCCAACTGCCACCTCTTCACGTGCGGCGTCGACTACGAGCACTTCGCCGGGTCGCCGCCGGAGCAGCCCGAGGACATCGCGGGCATCCCGCGCCCGGTCATCGGCTACGCGGGCCTCATCGACGAGGCACGGCTCGACCGCGAGCTGATCGAGCAGATGGCGCGCGCGCACCCGGAGTGGTCGATCGTGCTCGTCGGCCCGGTGCAGGATGACGTGTTGCTGCGTACGCTTCGCTACCCGAACATCCATTTCCTCGGACTCAAACCGTATCAGGAGCTGCCGCGCTACGTGGCCGCCTTCGACGTGGCCGTCGTCCCCTACAAGGTGAACGCGGCGACGCATCAGATCAACCCGACGAAGCTGCTCGAGTACATGGCGGCGGGGAAGCCGGTCGTCTCGAGCGCCCTCGACGAGGTGAAGGCCTTCTACCTCGACCGTCTGGCGGTCGCGCGCGACCGGCCCGACTTCATCCGGTGCGTCGAGCGAGTGCTCGCCGGCGAGGCAACGCTCCCGGTCGACGAGAACCGCCGGCTGGCCGCCGAGCGCTCATGGGAGAGCGTCGCCGGCCAGATGCTCGAGCTCGTGGAGGCCCGCGTATGAGCGTCCCGTTTGCCCAGATCGAGCCGACGACCGTCTGCAACCTGCGCTGCGCCATGTGCGAGCGCGGCCGGCTCGACGCCGTGGGCCACATGACGCTCGGCCAGTTCGAGCACATCCTCGACGAGATCGGCGGGCTTCGCGCCGTCAAGCTCCAGGGGCTCGGCGAGCCGATGCTCAACCCGGACTTCCTCGACATGATGCAGGCGCTGCGGGGCCGTGGGATCCGCGCGTACTCGGCCCTGAACGTGACGAAGATCAACGCGCAGAACGCCGAGGCGCTTGCCTCGGTCGCCGACCGGCTCGAGCTGTCGCTCGACAGCGCCGACGCCGAGCAGTTCGCGGCGATCCGCGGCGGCGCTCGACTCGACGACGTCGTCGAGCGGGTCCGAGTGCTCGTCGAGGCGCGCAACCGCCGGGGCCACTTGCTCGAGCTGAGCGCCAACGCCGTCGTGGCGAGCGCCGACCGCGCCGCGCTCAACGCGCTGTTCGAGCTGGCGAGCCGCCTCGGCCTCGACCGGCTCAACCTGAACGTGGTGCAGTTCTGGGACGTCGGCGGGCGCGACGAGCCGTCGCCGAGCAGTCGCCGTGGCCTCACGGCGGGTGAAATCGAGATGATGCAGGCCGAGGTCAACGCGCTGTCGCGGCGCTGGAGCCTGGCGGCCAGCGTGTTCGGGCCGACGGCGGGGTACGCCAACTGCCCGTGGGTTCGCGGCGGCGTATACATCTCGTGGCAGGGATTCGTCACGCCGTGCTGCCAGCGCCCCGATCCGCGCACGATCAACTTCGGCAACGTGTTCGAGCAGCCGTTCGAGACGATCTGGAACAGCGACGCCTATCGCAGCTTCCGGAGCGAGCTCGCCGCGGGCCGGCCGCCCGCGACGTGCCGCACCTGTACGATGTACTACACAGACGGCGAGGGGACATGGACATCGTCTACCTGTCGGGCTACGACTTCCGGGGCTTCGTCCGGTTCCGACCCCAGCACCTGATGACCCGGCTCGCACGCAGGCACCGGGTGCTCTACGTCGAGCCGACGCGGGCGCGCAAGTGGTGCCGGCCGTGGCGCTGGGGCCGGCTGAGGCGCGAGGATGGCCTGCTCGTGCTCGAGCCGATCGTGCTGCCCGGCCTCCGATGGAGCCGCGCGGTCCGCAGGCTCAACGAGACGCTTGTGCGCCGCGCGATCCGGCGCGTGCTGCGCCGCCACAACTTCCGCGACGCGATCACCGTGGTCGGCACGCCTTTTGCAGCACAAATTGCCGGTTCATTGGCAGAGCGCGTGGTCGTCTACGACTGTAACGACGACTGGGCGTCGATCCCGAGGCTGCCGTCGAGCTATCTGCGGCGGCAGGAGGAGCAGTTGGCGCGGCGGGCCGACCTGGTCTTCGCCACGAGCCGGGGGCTTTTCAGCCGGCTGGGACGGCTCAACCCCCGCACCACGCTCCTGCCGTCGGGCGTCGACGTCGAGCACTTCGCGCCGGCGGGCCAGCCGGGCGAGCTGCCTGACGAGATGCGCGGGCTCGCCTCGCCCGTGATCGGCTCGATCGGCTCGATCAACACCACCAAGGACGACCTCGACATACTCGAGGCGGTCGCGGCGCAGCGGCCCGAGTGGTCGTTCGTCTTCGTTGGCCCGGTGATGTCCGACGTCGATCTCGCCAAGTACCCGCAGCTGCAGCAGCACGCCCGCTTCCTCGGCGCGCGACCGTACGAGGCGCTGCCGGCGTACGTGCGGGCGATGAACGTCTGCGTGCTTGCCTACAAGCGGAACGCGTTTACGGCGTCGGCGAACCCGACGAAGGTCTTCGAGTACCTCAGCGCCGGCAAGCCCGTGGTGGCCACGCCGCTCGAGGACCTCGTCCAGCTCGACCGCTACGTGGCGCTCGCGCACGACACCGACGAGTTTGTCGCCGCCATCGACGCCGCCCTCGACCAGGACGACCGCGCGAGGCAGCAGGCACGCGTCGAGCGGAGCCGGCAGCGGTCGTGGGACGCCATCGTGGACGCGTTTGAGACGCAACTGGAGCACTCACTGATGGAGAAGCAGCATGGTTCGGATCGCGCTATGCATCGTCTCGTACAATCGCCGGCCGTACACTGAGCGGACACTGACGCCGCTGCTCGAGCAGCTCGACGACGCCGAGCACGACCTGCACCTGTTCGTCTACGACAACGCGAGCAGCGATTCGACGCCCGACTACCTGCGCGAGGCCGCCGCCAAGCACGAGAAGCTCACCGTCGTGCTCGGCGACGAGAACATCGGCGTGACAGACGCGACGCGGTATCTGCTCGAGCACCTCGTCTTCGGTCAGGGCTTCGATTTCATCGCAAAGAACGACGACGACGAGCTGCTGCCCGATGACTGGATGGGCGTGTGCGACCACTGGGACCGGTTCGAGGAGGCGGGCGGCATCGTGGTCGGCTTCAAACGCCAGGGGCTCGACGACTACTTCAGCGGCCTCGAGTGGGTCAGCCGCCGGCGCGAGAATCTCACGCCGATCGTCGCGGGCCCATACATCGGGTTCCTCAGCTACATCGTGCCCGGCTTCGAGATGACGACCGAGTCGTGGTGGCGGCGCATCATGCCGCACCTGACCGACTTCGGCCAGTCGCTCGGCGGCTGGGACCCGTCGATGGCGATGACGGTCCGCGACGTGCTGGGCAAGCAATGCCTCGTGATATTCAACCGGCTGTCGATCCACTTCCAGCGCGACGAGGACTACCCGGACTACACGGCCGAGAAGCAGGGGCAAGTTGGCAACGTGCGCGAGGCAGTCTTTGAGCTGCGCCGGCAGGGCGCCCTCAAGTAGTCGGTTACGCCACACGCAGGAGCATGGCGAGATGCGCAGGCGCTACTTTTGCGACGAGCAGATTCCCGGAGCGGAGCTTGTCGATCTGGCCGACCGGCCGATCCGGACGCGCGAGGAGTACCTAGCCGCGATCGAGGCGTGTTACAACCTCAAGGTGGTCCGGCACTTCCCGCTCAAGATCATGGTCGAGTCGTCGAGCCGGTGCATGCTCCGCTGCGCGATGTGCCCGCGCGAGCGGATGAGCCGGCCGAAGGCCGACATGCCCTTCGAGCTATTCGAAAAGGTGATTGACGAAGCGGCCGAGAGTGGTCTATACCATCTCTCGATGCACCAACACGGTGAGCCGCTCATGAACGAGCGGCTCCCGGAGATGATCCACGCGGCCAAGACCCGTGGCGTCCCCGTTGTCAACCTGACGACGAACGGGGTCCTTCTCGACGAAACCGCATCGCGCGCGCTCATCGAGGTGCGGCTCGACACGCTCGTCGTGTCCTTCGATGGCATCACGCGGGATGCGTACGCGCTGCTCCGCGGGGTAGGCAAACACTACGATCAGGTCCGGGACAACATCCTTCGGTTCGCGCAGTTGCGGAAGGCCTACGGCGTCTCGAAGCCGTTTCTCCGGATACACGCGCTTCGTGCGCCGGGCGTCACGGCGAGCGAGGTCGAGGCGTTCCGGGCCGAGTGGAGCAGCATCGTCGACCTTGTGAGCGTCGGCGAGATCGCCGCGTACGGCGAAGGCAACGAGATGTTTGACCGCGCGCGCGGCGCGGCGATAGCCCGCGTGCCATGTCGCCACCTGTGGCAGCAGTTGATTGTGCTCTGTTCGGGCGACGTGGTGCCGTGCTGCGTGGACATTGACGCGCACGCGGCGGTCGGCAACGTGTACGAGGAGTCGCTCGCGTCGATCTGGACCGGTGAACGGATCGAGCACATGCGGGCGATGCACCTGGCGGGCCGGGCCGATGAGCTGGCGGGCTGCGCCGAGTGTGTGGACGTGTACTGCCGGGCATATTAGCGTGCCCGCAACACAGGACGGAACCCCCCGTGAAAACCGCCGCAATCATCCAAGCACGCATGGGGAGCACCCGCTATCCCAGCAAGGTGCTCGACGACATTGCCGGGATCGCGATGCTGTACCACATCGTGGAGCGCACGCGGTACGCGCACCAGGTCGATGCCATTGTCATCGCAACGACCACGAGCGCCGACGACCACATCCTGCTCAAACGGGCACGCGAGTGGCAGGTTGTCGGGTTCGCCGGTTCCGAGCACGACGTGCTGAAGCGGTGCGTGGCAGCCGCCAACCTGGTCGGCGCCACGCACGTGGTCCGCATCACGGGGGACAACCCGCTGTTCGAGCCGAGCTTCATTGATGCCTGCATCAAGAAGCTGCGCGAAGAGAAGGCCGACTACTGCTACGTCGAGGGCTGCATCTTGGGCACGGGCGTCGAGGCGGTCACGCTCGAAGCGCTCCGCAAGGAAGACTCGCTCGCCACGCAGCCGCATCAGCGCGAGCACGTCAACCCGTACATCATGGAGCACCCGGACGAGTTCAAGATCGTCACCGTCGAGGCCGAGGAACGCTTTCGGATGCCCGAAGGGGTCCGGCTCACCGTCGACACCAAGGACGACATGAAGCTCGTGCGCCGAATCTACCGGCGCCTGTACTCTCCGGACCGCATTGTCTCGCTGGGCAGGACCGTCGAGCTGCTCAAGAAAAACCCCGAGTGGGTCGGCCTCAATAAGGACGTGTTCCAGAAGCCGGCGACCAGCAGCGAACTCGCCGAAGCGAGCGAGCTCGCCGAGACCGACGAGCTCGAGGAGGCCCCGGCCGCTCAGGAGGCAGCACCGGCGGTCGCAGAGCCACCCGTCGAGGAAGAAGCGGCCGCTGCGGAAGCGGTCGCGCCCCCGCCCCCGCCACCGGTCGTGCCTCGGCCCGTGGCGCAGGCACCGCCTGAGAACGACAAGCTCAACGAGCTCATGGCGAATGCGCTCACCCAGGAGGAAAAGGAAGCCAAGCGGAAGGAGGAGGCGCCGTCGCTCGACGACGTGCTCGCCAAGGCTCGAAAGAAACCGGCGAAGAAGCCTGTTAACACAGCGGCCCTTGACGAGCTGTTCACGCCGACCGAGACCGGCACGTCCGACGATGAGGCCGAAGCACAGCACGACGAGCCGGACAACGACTCGGCCGACAAGGACGAGCCGGCCATGCCCGAAGAACCCGCGGAGCCCAGCACGTCCTGATGTGCGATCTCGACGAGGTCCCCGCGATCGAGCCCGTTCCCCAACCAGGACACTGACGAGGCAGGAGACTGCGCCGTGCATGCCGTGACGATCGCCGGACGCACGATCGGGCCTGACGAGCCGACCTACCTCGTCGCCGAAGCCGGCGTGAACCACAACGGCGACCTCGCCACGGCCATCCGCATGATCGAGGCGGCCCGCCAGGCCGGCGCCGACGCGATCAAGTTCCAGTCGTTCCAGGCGGCCGAGATGTGCGACACCGAGCTCGTCGAGACGAAAGCGGTCGAGGGCGTCACCGGCGGCACGAAGTCCTCGTACGCGATGTACAAGAGCCTCGAGCTGTCGCCCGAGGCGCACGAGCGGCTCTTCGCTGCGGCCCGCGACGTGGGCATCACGCTCTTCACCTCGGTATTTGACCTCGGGATGGTCGGTCGCCTGCAGGCGCTCGGCACGCCGGCGTTCAAGATTTCTTCCAGCGACGTGACGCATCTGCCGCTGATCCGCTGCGCGGCCGCGACCGGCCTGCCGGTTGTCATCTCGACGGGCCTCTCGACCATCGACGAGGTCGGCGAGGCGGTCGCGTCCTGCCGCGATGCGGGCAACGACGACGTCATCCTGCTCCAGTGCACGAGCGCCTATCCGCCTGCGGACGACGAGGTGAACCTGAACGCGATGGCCACGCTCCGCGACGCCTTCGACGTGCCCGTCGGGTTCTCGGACCACACGCTCGGCATCGAGGTCGCGATCGCGGCCGTGGCGATGGGCGCGTGCGTCGTCGAGAAGCATTTCACCCTCGACAAAGAGATGCCCGGCCCGGACCAGCAACTCTCGCTCGATCCCGCCGAGCTCGCCCGCCTCGTCAGCGCCGTGCGCCGGGTCGAACAGGCCCGCGGCTCGACGGAGAAAGCGCCGACCGCCTCGGAACGCTCGATCCTCGTCGACAGCCGGCGCGGCCTCTTTGCCGCGCGCGACATCGCGGCGGGCGAGACGCTCAGCGAAGAAGCGATCCGCATCCTGAAGCCGGCCAAGGGGATCGCGCCGAAGTCCCTCGGGGAAGTCCTCGGCCGCACCGCCAAACGCGCCATCCCGCGTATGGCCCCCATCCGCTGGGACGACGTCTGACCCGGTTTTCCCACAGCTCGAGCGCGCCAGGCTGCTCGATGCAGCGGAACCGCCTGTGCGAGAAGCCATTCTGGCGTAAGCAGCCCGCGGGCTCCTCCAAACACGGTCTCACACACGATGAGGAGCCGGGCCTCAGAGCGAGCACCCGAATTGGATTGAAGTCGTGTCAACGCACGATTCCAAGCCCCGCCAGGGGCGTCTGGCAGTAGCCTCGGGCGCTACTGACCGCCGCATAAAGAATGTCTCATTTAAGGCGTAAAGGGAGCGGCG
>CAZCQN010000045.1:0-12562 GCA_964500825.1 uncultured Verrucomicrobiota bacterium
GCTTGCCGAGCGCCGTGAGCAGCACGAGCGGGATCACGTGCGTCTCCGGGTCGTGGTCCTCGCCGAGCTCGTCGAGCGCGCCGCACGCGTTGAAGTACCGGAGCGCCACCCACCGGATCCGGTGGATCTCGTAGTACCAGCGCAGGATCTTTTCGATCATGAGCTTCGACTCGCCGTACGGGTTCACGGGCACGGTCGGCATCGCTTCCGTGATCGGGACCGTCGCCGGCACGCCGTACGTGGCCGCCGTCGAAGAGAAGACGATGGCGCGCGTGCCCGCCTCGCGCATCGCCTCGAGCAGATTGACGGCGCCGCCGACGTTGTTGCGGAAGTATTTTGCAGGGTCGCGCATCGACTCGTGCACCAGGCTCGACGCGGCGAAATGCAGCACGCCGTCGGGCTTGTGCGTGCGGAACACGTCGCCGACGGCCGGCGCGTCGAGCAGGTCGGCCTCGACGAAGTCGGCGCCGTCTGGCACCGCCTCGGGGTGGCCCATGCTCAGGTTGTCGAGCACGATCACCTCGTGCCCGGCCTCGAGCAACAACTGCGCTGTCGCGCTCCCGATATACCCGGCCCCGCCTGTCACCAGCAGCTTCATCGTGTTTCCAATCAGCCTGAGCTCGAAACAGAGCATTACCTCTAGCGGAAGCCGATGCGACGGGTCAACTCAAATCCAGCCAGGCCGATGGTAGAAACGGAAAATTAGGGACAGGCACTAATTTTGAAAAATTAGTGCCTGTCCCTAATTTTCTCGGTATGCTTGGCGTATGGCTCGGATTGCCAGAGTCGTTATGCCTGGATTCCCGCACCACATCACTCAGCGGGGCAACAACGCGCAGGACGTGTTTTTCACGAACGCCGACCGGCGAGCCTACCTCGGGCTTCTGCGGCGCTGGTCGGCACAGTGCGGCCTAAGGGTCATCGGTTATTGCCTGATGACCAACCACGTCCACGTGATTGGGATTCCGTCTGAGGCTGAGACACTCGCGCGGGTGATGGGGCGAACGAGCTTTCTGTATGCGCAGTACATCAACCGCCTCCATGGCCGCACGGGGCACCTGTGGCAAAGCCGCTACTATTCGTGCCCCATGGACGAATCTCACACGTGGACTGCACTGTGCTACGTCGAGCAGAATCCAGTCCGCGCAGGGCTCGTGTCTACGGCTTGGGAATACGTCTGGTCCAGCGTGGCCGTTCACTGCGGGGAGCGGTCGGGAGATGGGGACTGGCTCGATATCGCGACGTGGTCGAGAATGTGGACGCCGGCGCAGTGGCGTAACGTTCTGCGACGTCCTGGAGGTGAAGAATGGGCCAAGCACTTCCGGCGGAGCACGCGAACGGGACGCCCCTTGGCCGACGACTCCTTCATCAGCAAGATCGAGACGACGCTGGGCTTGCGCTTCCGATCCGCGCCCGTGGGCCGGCCGCGCAGATCGAAAATTAGGGACAGGCACTAATTTCAGAAATTAGTGCCTGTCCCTAATTTTTCGGGGAAGTCGGGTCGGGGCAGGTCGGGGCCGGAGGCGTAGAGGTCGAGGTGGAAGCGGGCGCCGAGGGTGGCGAGGCGCTGGAGGGTTTCTTTTGGGGCGTTCCAGCCGCCGAGCCATTCCTTGTACCCCTCGTAGCAGACGTTGACGGAGACGTCGCAGTCGGCGGCGAGCTCGGCGATGCGGGCGGCGGCGGGCTCGAGCTGGTCGAGGAGCAGGTCGAGCTTGCGGCCGAGGTCCTCGGGCAGGCTCTTGTGCGGCTCGAGCCGCCACTTCGTGTACGGAAGCGGCGGCAGCTCGGGATGGAGCCGGTCACCCTTGGCGTAGGCGGCCGTCGGCGTGAGGCCGAGGCGCTGCGTGATCTCGTCGGGTGTGTGTTTCTCGGATTTCACGAGCAGGAAGACGCGGACGGCGGCCTCGATGCAGGCAGAGGTGACGGCGAGCTTCTTCTGGTCGTCGGGCCCGACGGCGAGGACGAGGTAGTACGGCTCGTGCTCGAGCCGGAAGTAGAAGTAGAAGG
This sequence comes from uncultured Verrucomicrobiota bacterium, assembly GCA_964500825.1. Classification (GTDB taxonomy): domain Bacteria; phylum Auribacterota; class JABMQX01; order JAFGEW01; family JAFGEW01; genus CAYUZG01. Next base: position 2,008 of record CAZCQN010000045.1, read on the forward strand.
CGCCTTTCTCGCGCGTGAGGTCGGCGCGGGCGATGAGCGGCTGGCCGTCGGCGAGCACGGGCGTGTGGACGGCGAGGATCTCCTTGGTGGCGCTCAGGGTGGGCGAGGCGATCTCGCGCCGCGCCAGCTCGGCGGCCTGGAGATCGAGGGCTGTCTGCTCGTCGGTCATTTGGTTGCCCGTCCTGCTCCGCAAGACAGGTGACGGTCGCTGTTCTCGCGGAACGCGTTTCTGTCGCCCCTACGGGGCTCGGACCATTCTTTTCTTGGGCGCCAACCTGGGGCTTACGGGCCTGTTGAAAAAAGGCGTTCTATGGAAGCCTTCCAGGCTCTCTCTCGTTTTTGTGGCGCGCGACCCAGGGTGTTTGTGCGCCTCTTTGGAGGCGCCGGAACCCTGGGCTGTTCTATGAAGCCCCTTTGGGGCAAGCACCGTGCCGGCGGTGCCTGGGGTTTTTCAACAGGCCCTTACGCGCCAGGTTATGCTCTGTCGGGCCTACGGCCCTACGCGCCACGAAGCTCCAACCAAGATCCAGGTTGGCGCCGGCGAGCTACCGCCGTTAGATCTTGATGTTGAGGAACGTCTTGATGCGGCGGGCGGCTTCGGTGAGGCGGTCTTCGGGTTCGACCATGGCGAAGCGGACGAAGCCCTCGCCGTACTCGCCGAACCCGGTGCCGGGCGCGGAGGCGACGCCGATCTCGTCGATCATCAATTTGCTGAACTCGAGCGAGCTCAGGGCGCTGTATTTCAGGGGGATGTGGGCCCAGACGTAGAAGGTTGCCTTGGGCATCGGCACTTCCCAGGCCGCCTCGGCCAGGCCGCCGACGAAGACCTCGAGCCGGCGCCGGTAGGTCTCGACGGTTTCCCTGACGTAGTCCTGCGGGCCGCTCAGCGCGGCGATCGCCGCGTGCTGCACGGCGCGGAAGATGCCGAAGTCGGTGTAGCTCTTGGTCTTCTCGAGCGCGGCGAGGATGCCGGCGTTGCCGACCGCGTAGCCGACGCGCCAGCCGGCCATCGAGAACGACTTCGACAGCGTGTGGAACTCGATGCCGACGTCGCGCCCGTAGGTGGTCTGCAGGAAGCTCGGCGCCTTGAAGCCGTCGTAGACGATGTCGCTGTAGGCGTTATCGCTGGCGACGAGGATGTTATGCGTGCGCGCCCAGCGGGCGACCCGCTCGTAGAAGTCGAGGTCGGCCACCGCGGTGGTCGGGTTGTGGGGGTAGCTGATGAACATCATCTTCGAGCGGCTCACGACGTGGCTGTCGAGGTTCTCGAACTCGGGCAGGTAGTCGTTCTCGGGCTTGAGCGGCAGGTTGTACAGGATGCCGCCCGCCATGATGACGCCGTTGAAGTGCACGGGATAGGCGGGCGACGGCACGAGGGCGATGTCGTCGTTGTTCAGGAACGCGAGCGAGAGGTGTGCGACCCCCTCCTTCGAGCCGATGAGCGGCAGAACCTCGGTGTTCGGGTTGAGCGTGACGCCGAAGCGGTCGAAGTACCAGTCGGCGATCGCCTGGCGGAAGCGGCGCTCGACGTCGCCGTCGCGCTTCGAGTAGCGGTGGTACTCGGGATCGTCCTGGGTGGCGCGCGTGAGCGCCTCGGCCACGTGCGGTGGGCTGAGCAGGTCGGGGTTGCCCATGCCGAGGTCGATCAGGTCGGCGCCTCGTTCGCGCACCTTGCGCTTGAGCTCGTCGATGATCGTGAACAGGTACGGCGGCAGCCGCTTGAGGCGGTTCGCCTCGTGGAAGACGCCGGTCGTGTCGCCGACAATGCTCTCTGTGGAGTTGACGCGCGGGTGCATGGGCTCGGCTCGCATTGATGTCAGGCTTGAGAGGCCGGCGCAGAGACGTCTCGGGAGCTAGCAGGCTGCTGAAAAACCCTGCCGGCGCCAGAGAATCTCCATCTGTCGCGGAATGCTTCTGTCGCCCCTTCGGGGCTCTGAGGTTTGTTTTGTCGTCGAGAACCCGGGGCTTACGCCCCGGGCTAGGCTCGGTCGGGCCTTCGGCCCTTGACCTGCACAAGTCGGGTCAAACGCCTTTTTCAGCAGCCGGCTAGAGCACGATGGGCGACCGCCCGTGGGTCATCTCACGGCGCTGACACAAACACGGGCATCCCGAGGAGCAGGTAGATATCTGTCGCCCGCTGCAGATTCGCATCGAACTCGGCGCGCTGCGCTCGCACGCGGATGCGGAGGATCTGGTCGGCCGCCGCTGGCCCACGGTCCCAGTCGATGGCGAGGTAATACTCGCGCATCTCGATCACCTCCAGCTCGCCGAGCTTGGTCTCGCCGCCGTAGAACTCAAACACGAGCCCCGTGTCCGCCACGACCTTCGGGTTCGGCTTGATCGCCACGACGATCCGCCCCTTCGGCAGCACGCGGGCAGGCACAAAGCGCTGGTCCGCATCCACCCAGTACCCGTCAGGATGAAGCAGCCAATCCCGCGTCGGGAACAACAAGTCCTCGTCTTCCTCGCGGTGAAACAGAGCACTCCAACTGTTGACTCGCGCAACGTCAAGCGTGGTCTCCATCGGCAGGAGAAGCAGGCGCTCGCCGAGGATCGGCGGCATCCTGTCGAGGCCGTACGTCTTTCGGATGAGGACCATATCGACTTGGCCGGTTCGAAACGCCTCGGCCACTCGTGCCGAGTTGCGCGGCAGCGGCACAAGCTTGCGCCGCAGACCGGGCCCGAAGAGCGGCCAGTCGCAGTCGTCACCGCCCAGCACCAGACCGAGCGTCATGCGCGCGGGGAAGGCTTCCTCGGGCAGCCTGCACAACGAGAGCCCCATTGGCGCGTTGTAGCGGCACCTGATCGCGACCCGGGGCATCGTGAGAACGCCCTTGGTGGTTGTCATCGACAAAACCTGATCGTCCGCGGGCGGCTTGGGCACAATCGGCTTAGCCGTGTTGTAGAACGTCGCCGTAAGCGCTGTGCTCGCGCCGACGACAACGAGCAGCCAGGTCAGACCGAACCGCGCCGGACCGAGCGAGCCAGGCATGTACGTGAAGGCCAGCAGCGGCGCGGCCGCAACGACGGTCGTGACGAAGTACCGCCCGTTCCAGACCGAGTAGCGCAACACGACGCACACGACAAGCCAATAGACCACCGGCACTAGCACCACGCCGAACCACGCCCACCGTCGCCGCACGGGCGACCAGACAAGATGCGCCAGCACAAGCGGCAGGCCGACGAAACATGCGATCGGCCCGAACCACGCACAGTCCTCGTGGAGACGCGGCACATCGTCGAACCAGCCCGTCTCGTTGTCGACAGGGAAGGCGCCGACCTCACCCGGGATGTTCAGCTCGGGCGCGTTCGCAACGATTCCAAGCGCCTCGAACACCCGCGGCCCAAGCCTCGCACGAGCCCGCGTCGCCCCGTACGCCAGCGAGCGCGGCAGCACGCCGCCGAAATCGCATAAGTGGTACCCGTAGCGTGCCAGGTTGCTCGCCACGCTCCGGACCGTTGGCCGTGTGATCCGTGCGTCCGTGCCAAAGCGGGCGAGGTTGGTCGCGACGCTGCGCGCCAGCGGGCGGGTGCGCTGTGCCTCAGTGCCCAGGCGCGGCGGCGTTGACGACCTGGGGCGCGGTCCGCGGGTGAAGATGCGGATGAAGTTGAACGAACCAAGCAGCACGATGCCGACCACGCAACACCCCGCCCACGCAGCCAGCCGCCCGAGCCACGTCGAGCGACGGCCACCGCCCGCGGCAACCACTCCACCCGCGATCGCGAGCGCCGGCAAGAACAGCAGCGCGGTCAGCTTCGTGCCGACCGCGAGACCCGTTGCCACGCCCGACCACACGAGCGCCCGGAGCCGGTCGGCGCGCGACGCGTCGCCGGGGCCAAGCCCGACGAGCGCAAAGGCCACGGCGCACACCAAAAACGAACTCACGACGAGGCCGTTCTTGGGAATCGTCGATTGCAGGATGACCTCCGTCATCGTGCCGAGCACGAGCGCGGCGAACAGCGCTGCGGCGTTCGACACTCCAAGCTCACGAGCGATGAAGTAGACGGCCGCAAGACAGATGAAGTACGCGGCGTACTGCCCCAGCGGCGCCGGCCACTCGGCCCGCGCAAAGATCATCATGCTCAGGATGCCGAACTCCGCGTTCGGAGGCATGTGGTTCTGCCGCGCGTTGTGCGTGAAGTAGTGGTCCGTCGTGCCGTGCTGGATCCAGTAGCCGACGCGCGACAGGTGGTACGAGTTCGCGTCGTGGTTGTTGACCGGCAGCGCGACGGCGAGCGCCAGGTTTACCAGCGCGCAGATCGCCACCACGACCAGCAGCACGCCGAGCGCCGGATGTTCGCCAACGGCTTGGAAGACAAGGGTCCAAAACCCCTTCTTCCTCCTCCTCTTCCGACGAGCTTTGGACTTGCGTCGGCGCTTGCCTCCAGGTCGATCGTCCTCTCCCTCGGACAGCAGGCCCATGAGCCGCACGCGCGGCATCCCGCGCGCAAGCCAGACGGCGACGGCGATCCCCGCAAAAACGATGTAACAGATCAGGAAGCCGAGGGGCGTGATCGCATCGATGAGCGACAGAATCTCGACGGCCAGCACGACCTCGGCCCAGACCGCGAGCCACAGCGCAAGCCACCGCCCGACGCGGCTCCGCGGCGGCGCCATGCTCATCACGATGTACGCAATGCCGAACACCAACGCGGCCGATATCGGCAGCAACACGACGAGCATCCCAGCTACTCCCGCGCCTCCGTCGTCGCTGTGTCTTTTGCGGGGCCGGTGTCCGGCCCTGCCCCCGACGCGGCCGTGTGCTTGGGCAGTTCGACGAGCACATACACGTTTGCCACCCGCTGCAGATCCTGATCGAGCTCCGCACGCTGCGCGCGCACGCGCACCCGCAGGATCTGGTCGGCCGCCTCGGGGCCCAGGATCCAGGGGATGACGAAACGCCACGCGCCTGGCTGGTCCACCGGGGCGCTGTGAATCCTCGTTTCCCCGGCGTAGAACTCGAAGACGAGGCCCGTGTACGCCAGGATACTCGCGTTCGGCTCGACGATCAGGACGATGTCTCCCTTCGGCAGCGTGCGGACGGGCACGAACCGCTGGTCCGCGCCGACCCACGCGCGTTCGGGAAGAGGCAGCCAGTCGCGCGCCGGAAACAGCACGTTGTCATCCCCCTCGCTGCGGACGACGAAGCTCCAGTAGTTCATTCGCGCAAGGGCCACCTGGATCATCTCCGGTCGGAGGAGCCCGATGAACGGACGCTCGCCGAGAATAGGCGGCACCGTGTCCAGCCCGATCGCCTTGCTGATGAGGACCATGTCGACTTCGCCCGACCGGAACGCTTTGGCCACCCGCTCCGAGTCGCGCGGCAGCGGCACCACCGCGCGCCGCAAGTGCGGCCCGAACAGCGGCCAGTCCCAGTCGTCGCTGCCCAGCACGATGCCGAGCGTCATTTGTTCGGGGAACGCCTCGTCGGGCAGCGTGCACAGGGGCAGAAGCTTGGGCGCATTGTAGCGGCATCGGAGCACGACACGCTGAATCGTCAGCACACCCGGCACGTCCGTCTTCTCGGCCACGACGTCATCGTTGGCCGCCTTGGCCACGATCGGCTTGGCCGTGTTGTAGAACGTCGCCGTGAGCGCCGTGCTTGCCGCGACCAGGACGAGCAACCACGTCAGGACCCAGCGCGCTGCACCGAGCGCTTTGGGCCTGTAGGCAAGCGCCAAGAACGGCGCGCCCGCGACGACGGCTGTGACGAAATACCGGCCGTTCCAGGCCGAGTAGCGCAGCAGCGCCGACACGACGACCCAATACACAACCGGCGTCAAGGCCACGCCGAACCACGCCCATCGACGCCGCATGGGCGAGTAGACCAGATGCACGAGCACGAGCGGCAGGCCGACGAAGAACGCGATCGGGCCGAACGATGCCCGATCCTCGTGAAGGCGCGGCACGCCGTCGAAGCGGCCTGTCTCGTCGTCGACCGGGAACCCGCCGGCGGCGCCGGCCACGTTCAACTCGGGCGCGTTCGCCACGATGCCGAGCCTGTCGAACACCGCTGGCGCGGCCTTGGCACGTGCCTCGGTCAGCGCCCGCGCCATCGACTGCGGCATCAGGCCGCTGAAATCGCAGAAGTGGTACCCATAGCGGGCCAGGTTGCTCGCGAGGCTTCGGACCGTCGTCCGCGCGATGCGCGTGTCGGCCGCGAACCGTGGCGGCCCCGTGAACGATCCATACGACGCCTTGTTGTGGATGAAGTTCAACGAGCCAACCAGCACGACGCCGGCCACACAACACCCCGCCCACGCGCCGAGCCGCACCAGCCACGCGGGGCCACGCCTGCACCCTGCCGCGATCACGACGCCCGCGATCGCCAGCCCCGGCAGGAACAGCAGCGCGGTTGTTTTCGTCCCGGCCGCAAGCCCGGTCGCCAGGCCCGACCACACCAACGCTCGCGTCCGTTGAGCCCGCGTGGCCTCGCCGCCACCGAGCCCGACGAGCGCAAACCCGACCGCGCACGCCAGGAACGAGCTTACGATGAGCCCATTCTTTGGAATGGTCGCCTGGAGCACGACCTCGGTCGTCGTCCCGAGCACGAGGGCCGCGAACAGCGCCGCAGCGTTCGAGGCGCCCAGCCGCCGGGCGATCAAGTAGACGGCCGCAAGGCAGATGAAGTACGCGGCGTACTGCCCCAGCGGCGCCGGCCACTCGGCCCGCGCAAAGACCATCAGGCTCAGGATGCCGAACTCGGCGTTCGGCGGCATGAAGTTCTGCCGCTCGTTGTGCGTCAAGTAGTGGTCGGTCGTGCCGTGCTGAATCCAGTACCCGACGCGCGAGAGGTGGTACGTGTTCGAGTCGTAGTTGTTCACCGGCAGCCCGACAGCCAGCACGAGATTGACCAGCGCGCAGATCGCCACCACGACGAGCAGCACGCCGAGCGCCGGATGCTCGCCAAAGGCTTGGAAGACAAGGCTCCAAAACCCCTTCTTCCTCTTCTTCTTCCGACGAGCTTTGGACTTGCGTCGGCGCTTGCCTCCGGGTCGATCATCTGCCCTGACCGACGGCACTGTGAGCAGCCGCACGCGCGGCATCCCGCGCGCAAGCCAGACGGCGACGGCGATCCCCGCAACAACGATGTAACAGACCAGGAAGCCGAGCGGTGTGATCGCATCGATGAGCGACAGAACCTCGACGGTCAACACGACCTCGGCCCAGACCGCGAGCCACAGCGCGAGCCACCGCCCGACGCGCGTCGGCGGGGCGACCATGCTCACGACCAGATACGCGCACCCGCCGACAAGCACCGCGGCAACGGGCAGCAGCAAGACAAGCATTTCAGCCTTCTCCCCTTGCGCACCACGATACCAGGAACCGGTTGCGCAGGCACGGACTTCGTCGTCGCGCCGTCAGCGTCCGCCATTCAACTGCGGCGTCTCAGTCGTAACTGGCCGCACGCTGCATGCGCGTCGGGCCCCTTGGAGGCGCGCACGGTCGCCTCGATCCCTTCCTTCTCGAGCGCGGCGCGGAACCGGTGCGCGTGCCGACGAGACACCGTGCGATACGGCTGCCGCTCGTGCGGATTGAGGCAGAGGATGTTGACCGTGCACAGCAAGCCCTTGAGGCGCTTGGCGAGTGAGCGTGCGTCGTCGGGGCTGTCGTTGAGGCCGGCGATCAGCACGTACTCGAACGTCACGCGCCGGCCGGTGCTGTCGACGTAGCGCCGGCACGCGCCAAGAAGCTTGCCGAGCGGCCACGTGCGGTTGACCGGCATGAGCTTCGAGCGACGCGCGTCGTCGGGCGCCCCGAGCGAGACGGCCAGCTTGACCTGAAGCCCTTCGCGAGCGAGCTGCTCGATGCCGGGCACGACGCCGCACGTCGAGATCGTCACGCGCCGCGCGCCGATGCCGAGTCCGTCGCCGGCGACCATCGTCCGCACCGCCGCGAGCACGTTGTCGTAGTTGTCGAGCGGCTCGCCGATGCCCATCAACACCACGGTGCGCACGGTGTCACCGCGGCCGCTCGGCGACTCAGCGCGCAGCAAAAGGGCCTGATCGAGGATCTCGCCCGCCGTCAGGTTTCGCACGAGGCCGAGCGCGCCGCTCGCGCAGAACGTGCACCGCCAGCGGCACCCGACCTGGCTCGAGAGGCACGCCGTCGCGCCCTTCGGCATCGGGATCAGGACGCTCTCGACGAGCTCGCCGTCGGTGAGCCGTATCACAAAGCGGCGCGTGCCGTCCGCCGACTCGATGCGGTCGGCAATTGCCGCCGTGCGCACCACAAAGCGGCGGGCCAGTTCCTCGCGCAGCTCGGCGGGCAGGTTGCTCATCCGGGCGAACGAATCCGCCCCGCGCTTGAAGAGCCACTCACGCACCTGCCTCGCACGGAACGCCGGCTGGCCGAGCCGCGCGAGCTCTGCCTCGATGCTCGCCGTCTTGATGTCGGTCTTGTCGGCCATTGCTTCATTGTGCACCCGATGCGCGGCCCCGGGCAACTGCCGCCTCGCGGCCTGTTGCCTCGCGCAGCGTGGCTGTGGTACGAGTCACGGGCGCACGAATCGGATTCGGAGGCAGGAAGCCATGGACTTGTCGGTCAAGGGCAGGACGTTCAAGGTGACCCTTCACGACACGCCGACGGCCCGCGCGGTCCAGGGCGCGCTGCCCATCGAGGCGGCCGTCCACCGGTGGGGCGACGAGATCTACTGCCTCACCGACGTCGCCGCCGACCAGGAACCGGACGCGCGCGAGCTGATGGCCGTCGGCGAGATCACCTTCTGGCCGGCGCAGAACGCCATCGCCCTGTTCTTCGGCCCGACGCCGGCGAGCACCGACGAAAAGCCGCGCGCCTACAGCCCGTGCAACGTCTTCGGCACGTTCGAGGCCGACGTCGGTTTCCTGCGCTCTGTCCAGGACGGCGAGACGAGCCGGTTCACCGAGTAGGGGTGTGGAACGCGAGCTTGGCGTGGTCTGGTCTGTAAGCAGGCAGGCAGTGACAGCACATCACGGGAGGAATGACGAATGCAGCGGCTGAGCATCCTGCTGCTCGTCCTGTTTGTTGCCGCGGCTGCGGAGGCGGCGGAAGTCCGCGATTTGACCTACTTCCTGTACGAGCTCATCGACCTCGATGGCTTGCCCCTGCTCCAGACGGGCGTCACCTGCGCGCAAGCCTCGAGCTACGACCGGGCCTCGAAGTACGACTCGCACACAGGCGAGTACCTCGATTGGGGTGCGAACAGCGACGCCGGCCAATACATCCGCGTCGACGAGAAAACGAAGGAAGGCGTCATGGCCGAGCTCAAAGGACCCGGCTGCATCTTCCGCATCTGGTCGGCCAACCCGCAGGGCGTCATCCGCTTGTACCTCGACGGCGACACGAAGCCGACGTACGAGTTCGACTTCGACAAGCTCTTCAGCGGCGACATCGAGCCGTTCCGCCGCCCGCTCGTGTGGCAGCGCAAGGTCGTGCTCGGGGGCGAGAACCCGGCTTCGGACTGCTACGTGCCGATCCCGTTCGCCAAGTCGTGCAAGGTTACCTCCGTCATTCTCGACGAGAACGGCCGGCCGAGTAAAACGCCGACCCATTACTACCAGATCGGCTACAAGCTCTACCCCAAGAACTGGCAGCTCAAGACGTTCAGCCTGCCGATCACGCCCAGGCAGCGGGGGGCACTCCTCAAGGTCGCGCGCGCCTGGGACGCATGCGGCCAGGACCCGCAACCCGCGCGCAACATCGGCGTCCAGAACGCCACGTTCGAGATCGAGCCGGGTGACACGGCCGTGATCCTCGACCTGAACGGCCCGGGAGGCATTCGCCAGTTCCACGCGCGGATCGAGTCCGACGACCCGTACGCGACGCGGAACGCCGTCCTCCGCGCGTACTGGGACGGCGAGCGAACGCCCAGCATCCTCACGCCGCTCGGCGACTTCTTTGGCCGCGCCGTCGACCAGAAGCCGTACGCCTCGCTCCCGCTCGGCATGACGGCGGACCAAGGGTCCGCTGGCGATATGGATTACTGCTACTGGCGGATGCCGTTCCGCAGGCGCGCCACGCTCACCGTCGAGAACCAGGGCCCGGATCTCATCACTCTGAAGACCCGGTTTGTCTATACGAGCGGTCGCATCCGCAACGACGCCTGCTATTTCCACGCCAAGTGGCGCCGCGAGCCGCGCAGCAGCACGTTCGACTACCCCTTCGTCCGCTGCAAGGGGAGCGGCGGCGTCTTCGTCGGCGACCTGCTCATTGTCGACAACTTCCGCGGCGGCTGGTGGGGCGAGGGCGACGAGAAGTTCTCCGTCGATGGCGAGAAGTTCCCGTCCACGTTCGGCACCGGCAGCGAGGACTACTACGGCGACGCGTGGGGCATCCGCTGGTTCGTCAACCCGTTCCACGGCTGCTCCCAAGACGAGGGAGACAAGGGCCGGAAGCAGCTCTGCTACCGCTGGCACATCAGCGACTCGGTCCCGTTCACCAAGTCGTTCGCAGCCACGATCGAGAACTACTCGGCCGTCTCCGAACGCGGGGTCCTCAACGGCTACGCCTCCGTCGCATACTGGTACCAGATGCCCGGCGGCGACGACTTCTTCCCCGACGAGCTGCCGCCGG
>CAZCQN010000045.1:12662-20328 GCA_964500825.1 uncultured Verrucomicrobiota bacterium
TACTGGTACCAGATGCCCGGCGGCGACGACTTCTTCCCCGACGAGCTGCCGCCGGCGCGCGAGCGCTGGCCGTCGCCCAAGTTCATCGTTCGCGGTGCGATCGAGGCCGAGGACCTCGTTGCCGGCGCCCCCGGGAACCCCGTCATTGACGAGCACCGACTGCGCGACGTCTACTCATCCGGCAAGGCGGCAGTGCTCAGAGGCCCCGCGCTCACGCTGACGGTCCCGATCAAGGCCGACGACGTCTACTCGATCCGCCTGTTCGAGAAGCCCGGCGTGGCACTCGGGAACGACGCCTGCATCCTCGTCTACAACGGGCAACCGGTCGGCAACAGGCTTCGCCTTGGGCCGGGCCGGCACACGTTCACCGTTCAGCGCGCCCCAGGCCGCGCCGAACCCGTCGTGGTCGACTACGTCCTCATTGAGCCGTACCGCGGCTTCATCAGCGAGTGGCTCGTCGTCGGCCCGTTCGACAACACGGACGGGGCCGGCTACGAAAAGGTCTATCCGCCCGAGAAAAGGCTCGATTTCGAGGCCGAATATGGCGTCGTCGGCGGGAAAGCGACCTGGCAGCGGCTCGAGGCGAACGACGACGGCATGGTCGATCTCGACCCGCACTTCGAGCCGAGCAACTGGGTCGTCGCCTATGCCGCCGTCAAGGTGATCTCGCCCGACGAGCGCGACACCGAGCTGCTGATCGGCAGCGACGACGGCGTCAAGGCCTGGCTCAACGGCGCCCTCGTCCACGACAACGAGACTGTCCGCGGCTGGACGCCCGACGAGGACCGGGTCGCCGTCCACCTCAACGAGGGCACGAACACCCTCCTGCTCAAGATCACCGAGAACGCCGGCGCCTGGGCGTTCTCCGCCCGCATCATCGACCCCGACGACACGCTCCGCTACAAGCTCCCGGACTGAGTCGGCTCGGCCCGCCGCCGCGTGTCGTTGGGGCGGAGAAAAACGGGCCGCAGGCGTGATGCCCGCGGCCCGTCCGTGTGCTTTGCTGATATGTCGGCTGCGTCAGTCCTCGTCGATGGGCTCGACCTTGACGCCCTTGCCCTTGAGCCACTCGATCGCGCGGTCGAGCTCGTCGTTCTCACCCTCCATCTCGAGCGCGACGAGGCCGATCTCGTCCGAGACGCTCGCGCCCCGGATGTTGGTCACCACGTTGAGCTCGTGGCCCAGCCGGAAGATGAGCGGTTGCCTGATCAGCTCCTGGGGGAACGTGAGGTACACCCTGCGCATCGACTTGGCGCCACCCTCGATCGCCGGGATGACCGACACGTAGTCGCCCGGCGACACGCGCGCCGACTCGTCGTCGAGCGACTGGAGCGCACGCCGGTTGACGAACACGTTCACGTACGAGCGCAGCACGCCCTCGTCGTCAAGCGCCCACTGCCGAACGCCTGGGAAACGCGCGTCCAGCTCGTTGAAGACCTCGTTGACCGTCTCGCCTTCGGCGGTCAGCTCACCCTCGCCCCCGGTGAGGCGGCGCAGGGCTTCCGGAATCCTGACTGTGACAGGCATCTGTGTCTCTCCGCAAGCCTCTAATACCGGCCGCGACTACTCCCTCAATCGAGCTCAATTCTACTGCCCGGCGGGCGGGATGTCAAAGCCAATCGGCGCAGGGAGCGCCCGAACCTAGTCGACCGGAATGCCGAACGCGCTGATATAGCGCTCGCCGGCGCTGGGGAAGACGACGACGATGAGCTTGCCTGCGTTTTCCGGACGCTTCGCCACCTCGACCGCCGCCCAGGCCGCCGCGCCCGACGAGATGCCGCACAGGATGCCCTCCGCCGCGCTGACCCGGAGCGCGGTCTCGAACGCGACGTCGTCGTCGACGCGGATGATCTCGTCGATGACGTTCGTGTTGAGCACCTCGGGGACAAACCCGGCGCCGATGCCCTGGATCCGATGCGTGCCGGGCTGGCCGCCCGAGAGCACGGGCGAGCCGGCCGGCTCGAGCGCGATCATCTTGACGTTCGGGTTCCGTTTCTTGAGCACCTCGCCCACGCCCGTGATCGTGCCGCCGGTCCCGACGCCGGCAACGAAGACGTCCACCGCGCCGTCGGTGTCGCGCCAGATCTCCTCGGCCGTCGTGGCCCGGTGCACTTCCGGGTTGGCCGGGTTCTTGAACTGCTGCGGGATGAACGTGTTCGGCGTCTTGTCCACGTACTGCTGAGCACGCCGCACGGCGCCCGGCATCCCCTCGGCCCCAGGGGTGAGGATCAGCACGGCGCCCAGCATCTTCAGGAGCGCCCGGCGCTCGAGGCTCATCGTGTCCGGCATGTAGAACCGGCACCCGTAGCCCCGGGCCGCGGCGACGAACGCGAGCCCGATCCCGGTGTTCCCGCTCGTCGCCTCGACGATCTTCATGCCCGGCTTGAGGCTGCCGGCCTGCTCGGCCGCGTCGATCATCGAGACCGCGATCCGGTCCTTGATGCTGCTGGCCGGGTTGAACGACTCGAGCTTGGCCACCACCGTCGCGACGCAGCCGGCCTCAGCCGTGATCCGGTTGAGCTTGACCAGCGGTGTGTCGCCGACCGTCTCGGTGATGCTCCCGAAAATCCTGCCCATCTGCGCCCCCTCGTTCCCAGCGGCCGTCGGCGCCTGCCGGCTAGGTTGCCTGCTCCGCCGCCTCGTTCGTTCGCTTGAGCAGTTCGTCGATCGTCATCGCCTCGATCACGCCGACCGCCTGCCGTTCCACGTCCCTCCACAGAGAGAACAGCACCGAATCGCCCCCAGCGTTCTTATCCCTGCTGCCGGCTTTCGGCTCGGGCAGGGCGAGCGTCGGCTCGACGGCGCGGACCACGTCGCCGACCGTGATCGTCGACGGGCTTCTGGCGAGCGAATAGCCGCCACCAACGCCCCGCGTGCTGCGCAGGACCCCGTCACGCTTGAGCTGCAGGAGGATATGGACCAGGAACTGCTTCGGGATGCGTTGCGCCTCGGCGATCTCGTCTATGCGCGTCGGCCTGCCGTTGCCCGCCCGCCTGGCGAGCTCGAGCGCTGCGAGGCATGCGTATTGCACTCGTGCCGAGATAGTTATCACCTGACCCCATCCTTTCGCTACTCGTACACCCTATCATCATTACAATCTCGCTGCACCACTCGAAGTTCCCCGCGTTTCGCAGGCGGCGTTTTCTCTTTCCGGCCTGGGACGTGCTGTGATACGTAACGGCGTGCATAGCGGGTGTAGCTCAATGGGAGAGCTCCAGCCTTCCAAGCTGGCCATGTGGGTTCGATCCCCATCACCCGCTCTTCTTCTGTGTTGACCCACTGCCGTGGCTGTGAGGACACCCGCGCGATGAGCAACGAGCTGATCTGGATCGCGTTCCTGCTCTTCGAGCTGAGCGCCGCCCTCGTCCTCTTCAAGGCGTTCGGCCGCACGGGCCTGTACGCGCTGGTGGTCGCCAACGTGATCCTGTGCAACATCCAGGTGCAGAAAGAGGTCAGGATGATCGGCCTGACCTTCACCCTCGGCAACGTGCTCTACGGCGCGATCTTCTTCGCCACCGACATGCTCAGCGAGCTCTACGGCAAGCGCGAGGCGCGCCGGGCCGTCTGGCTCGGCTTCGCCGTCATGGTGGTCACGCTCGTGGCGATGATGTTCGCCAACGCGTTCGTGTCCGCCGGCCAGAAGGGCTCGCCCGAAGCCGCCGGGGCCTCGGACGCGATCGAGACGCTGTTCGGCACCTTCAAGGCCCTGCTGGTGTGGGACCTGGGCGAGACGAACTTCGCCCGGATCGCCATCGCGAGCCTCATCGCCTACCTGATCAGCCAGTTCCACGATGTCTGGGCCTTCCACTTCTGGAAGCAGAAGACCGGGGGCCGGCACCTGTGGCTGCGCAACAACGCGAGCACGTGGGTCAGCCAGCTCGTCGACAGCACCGTGTTCTGCACCTTGGCGTTCGCTGGCGCCAAGCCGACGGGCATCTTTTTGGAAATCCTGGTGACGACCTACTTCATCAAGCTCGTCGTGGCGGTGCTCGACACCCCGTTCATCTACCTCGGCCGCCGTCTCGGTCGCCAGTGAGAGCCATGGCAAAATGGGGTTGCCTCAGCCGCGTTGTCTGCTATAGTTACTGGCCCGGCCCACCGGGGCGTGCGATTCTTTGCCCCGGCGAGAGGACCTGGAACGGACACAAAGGAGGCTTGGCTTGGCAGTAGTCACAATCAAGAGCCTGCTCGAGGCCGGCGTTCACTTCGGCCACCAAACGCGCCGGTGGAACCCGAAGATGAAGCGCTACATCTTCGAGGAGCGAAACGGCATCTACATCATCGACCTGCAGCAGACGCTCGTTCAGCTCAACGACGCGTGCGAGTTCGTGCGTAACGTCGTGCGGCTCGGCAAATCGGTCTTGTTCGTCGGGACCAAGCGGCAGGCCCGCGACGCGATCGAGGAAGCCGCCGAACGCTCCAGCATGCACTCTGTCACGCAGCGCTGGCTCGGCGGAACGCTCACGAACAACCAAACCATTCAGCGCAGCGTCAGCCGGCTCAAAGAGCTCGATGCGATGTTCGAGGATGGTCGTGCCGCCGCGCTCTCGAAAAAGGAGCTCTCGTCGCTGACGCGCGAGCGGAATCGCCTCCACCGCAACCTCGACGGCATCCAGGATATGAAAGACCTGCCGGGCGCCGTCTTCATCGTTGACACGAAACGCGAGCGCATCGCCACGCACGAGGCGGTCAAGCTCGATATCCCCATCATGGCCATCGTCGACACGAACGCCGATCCGGACGAGATCGACTACCCCATCCCCGGCAACGACGACGCGGTCAAGTCGATCTCGCTCATCACGTCTGTTATCGCCTCCGTGATCGCGGAGACCCAGGCGGAGATGGAGAAGCTCGGCATCACCCCCAGGAAGGCCGAAGCCAAGCCGAGCGAACAGGAACGGAAGCCGCCGGCCAAGACAAAGGTCCAGGTCAAGAAACGCGTGGTCAAGAGGGTCATCAGGAAGAAAGCGGCCGCCAGGCCCAGGCAAGCGGACGCGGACGCGGCGCCGGCTGAGCCGGCCGACTCGAGCCAGCCCACGCCGGCTGCAGCGCCGGCGGCGAACGCCGGCGACCAACAGGATCGAACCACCAGCGGCGAGGGACAGCAGACGGATGGCGATTAGCGCATCACTGGTCAAACAGCTCCGCGACAAAACCGGCGTGGGGATGATGGACTGCAAACGGGCGCTCGAGCAGGCCAACGGCGACATCGACGCAGCCATCGACGTGCTGCGCAAGAGCGGTATCGCCAAGGCCGAGAAGCGCGCCGACCGCGCCGCGGCCGACGGCCTCGTCGCGGCGACGATCACGCCCGGCGGCGAGAGCGGGTCGCTCGTCGAGGTCAACTGCGAGACCGACTTCGTCGCTCGCAACGAGGAGTTCCGCGCTTTCGTCAAGGACCTGGCAACCCACGCCGTCGCTGAGAGGCCCGCCGACGTCGAGGCGCTCAAGGCGGCGGCCTTCGGCGATCACGCCTCGGTGGCCGACGCAGTCGTCGCCCTGATCGCCAAGATCGGCGAGAACATCATCGTGCGGCGCTGCGCCTGCTACAGCGTCGACGGCAGCGGCGTCGTGGCCGCCTACGTGCACCACGGCGACAAGGTCGGCGTCCTCGTCCAGGTCGGCTGCGGCAACGCCGAGACCGCCGCAAGCGACGGCTTCCGCGAGGCGGTGCGCGACGTGGCCCTCCAGATCGCCGCGCACAACCCCAGCTACATCCGCCCCGAGGAGATCCCGGCCGACGTGCTCGAGCACGAGCGGTCCATTTACCGCGAGCAGTTCCAGGACAAGCCCGAGCACGTCATCGACAAGATCGTCGAGGGCAAAGTGCACAAGTACTACACCGAGGTGTGCTTGCTGCAGCAGGAGTTCGTCAAGGACCGCGAGCTGAGCGTCGCCAAGTATCTCGACCAGCGGGCCAAGCAGCTCGGCGACACGCTCGAGATCAAGCGGTTCACCCGTTTCGCAGTCGGCGAGACAGACGAGTAGGGGACCACTCGATGGCGAATGGCCCGGCCTTCAAGCGCGTCCTGCTCAAACTGAGCGGCGAGGCGCTCCAGGGCGAGCTCGGATACGGGATCGACCCGTCCACGTGCCGTCACATCGCCACCCAGGTGGCCGAGGTGCACACACTCGGCGTCCAGGTCGCCATCGTTGTCGGCGGCGGCAACATCTTCCGCGGCCTCGCCGCGAGCCAGGCCGGGTTCGACCGCACGACGGCCGACTACATGGGCATGCTCGCCACGATCATGAACGGCATGGCGCTCCAGGACGCACTCGAGCGTGCGGGCATGTCGACGCGCGTGCTCACGGCGATCGAGATCAAGGAGCTCGCCGAGCCGTTTATCCGGCGGCGCGCTATGCGCCACCTCGAGCAGGACCGGGTCGTCATCTTCGTCGGCGGCACCGGCAATCCGTTCTTCACCACCGACACCACCGCCGCCCTGCGCGCGAGCGAGATCGGCGCCGACGTCGTGATCAAGGCCACCCGCGTCGACGGGGTCTACTCGTCCGATCCCGAGCAGGACCCGGGCGCAACGTTTTACCCCGAGCTGACGTACGTCGACGTGATTCGCGACCGCCTCAAGGTCATGGACAGCACGGCCATCACGCTGTGCATGGACAACGCGATCCCGATCGTCGTGTTCAACCTCACCGTTGAGGGCAACCTCAAGCGCGTGGTGACGGGGGAGCGAATCGGGACGATTATTCGGGAGGTCACGCATGCCGGTTGACAAGCTGCTCAAAGAAATGAACATGCGCATGGACAAGACGGGCCACGTCTTCCGAGACGAGCTCGCGGCGATCCGCACCGGCAAGGCCTCGCCCGCGCTCGTCGAGAACATCATGGTCGACTACTACGGCACCGCCACCCGCCTGCGCGAGATGGCCAAGATCGCCATACCCGAGCCGCGCCTCATCGTCATCCAGCCGTGGGACCCCAGCGTCGTGCCGAGCATCGTCAAGGCGATCAACCAGTCCGCGCTCGGCATCACGCCCGTCAACGACGGCAAGCTCGTCCGCTTGCCGATCCCCGAGCTGGACGAGGAGCGGCGCCAAGAACTCGTCAAGACAGTCCGCAAGATGGCCGAGGACGCGCGCGTCGCCGTCCGCAACATCCGGCGCGAGCAGAACGAAGAGCTCAAGAAGCTCCAGAAAGACGGCACGATCACCGAGGACGACCTCCACCGCGAGGAGAAAAGCGTCCAGGACGCAACGAACGGACACATCAGGAAGATCGACGAACTCCTCGCGCACAAAGAAAAAGAGATCATGGAGGTCTGAACTCCCCGCGGAGCGACTGACGCGGATAAGAGTATCGACGTTGTAGCCGCTGGCGTCAGCCTCGGGAATGCAGAAGCGGCGAAAGGGAAGCCCGCGCAGGGGCCGACATGCAGTAGCCACGGGCGTCAGCCCGTGGAGAGCGGTCACGACAACACCCCTAAGCCCCCGCAGGGGCCGACATCTGCAGCACCTCGTCGCCATCTGTCGCCCCCTGCGGGGGCTCGAGTATCCTCGTCCTTTGAACCACGGGCTCACGCCCGAGGCTACCCGATGCCGCCCGCTGCGCGGGCTTCGCGGGGGTCGCTCTTGAGCCCTTGGTCTTAGCACTAGCAGGGTGCTGAAAAAGGCGCTTGACCCGACTTGTGCAGGTCAAGGGCCGGAG
>CAZCQN010000046.1:0-3411 GCA_964500825.1 uncultured Verrucomicrobiota bacterium
ACCTTATCCTGTTCTTCCTCTGCGAGCTCTGCGCCTCTGCGAGATGCATCCTTGCCGATTGAGAAGAGGCGAAACGCGTGAAGACCATCATCGAGCCGTTCCGGATCAAGGTCGTCGAGGCGCCGCCCCAGCTCCGCCACTTCACCGCCCGCCTCCGCGAGCCGCCCGCCTGAAGCGCGCGTAGCAGTGGGATAGGGAAGGATTTCTAGACAGGATCAACAGGATTTACAGGATCAGGAGACGCTGAGAATCCTGACAATCCTGTTGATCCTGTCTAGAAAACTCCTCCTCTTCCTCCTGGTACTCATGGGAACAAGGAACCAGGGAAGGGCCCGGAACGTTTTTTGGGGTGAATTGTCAAGCTGCTTGACCGTCTTATAAGGGTGAAACAGGCAGCGAACTTCGAGGAAGGAGACGGTGCCATGAAGACGCTCGCAATGCTACTCGCCATCGCCTTGGCGGCCAGTATGCTCGTCGGCTGCACGCCAGAGGGCCAGGGCACGGCGGCCGGTGCGGCGATGGGTGCGGTGCTTGGCGCTGTCGTCGGCAACCAGACAGACAACTCGTGGGAAGGTGCGGCGGTCGGCGCGTTGGCGGGCTCGATCGTGGGCTACCACATCGGCAAAGCGCAGGGCGACTCCCGGGGCGCCCTGGAGGGCCACCAACTGTCCGTCATCTGCCCGTACTGCCGTTACCATATGGGCCTGCCGCACGAGGCACAGCCGGGCGACATCATCGAGTGCCCGCACTGCCACAACGACTTCGTCCTCCGCGCCCAGTAGAGGACGCATAGCCCGCTCGGCTTTAGGCCAGCGAGGCCGGAACACAACCTGCCGGTTCCGTTCACGGGCCCGGGCGACACAGCCCGGGTCCCCGTTTGTTGGAGGAATGGGGACAGGCACCTATTCTGGGGCGGACTCGGGCCGCATCGAACATAGCCGTCGAGAGAAGAATAGGTGCCTGTCCCTATTTTTCTAAAACCCTTGCGCCCCTCCTCGTGGGCCGATACGCTGCCGTGACGTGAGGTAGTCACAAAGCGCGTCTACGAGGGAGTGGATCCATGATCGCCATCATTATCGTCGTCGCCATCGTCGTCATCCTCTTGCTCGGGGTCATCTCGATCTTCAACGGCCTCAAGATCCTGCGCAACCGCGTCGAGAACGCCTGGACGCAGATCGACGTCCAGCTCAAACGCCGCTACGACCTCATCCCGAACCTGGTCGAGACGGTGAAAGGCTACGCCGCGCACGAGAAGTCCACGTTCGAGCGCGTGATCCAGGCGCGCAGCGCGGCGATGAGCGCCGGCACGGTCAAGGAACAGGGCCAGGCCGAGAACATGCTGACCGGGGCGCTCAAGTCGCTGTTCGCGCTGTCCGAGCGCTACCCGGACCTCAAGGCGAACCAGAACTTCATGATGCTCCAGGAGGAGCTCGCGGGCACCGAGGGCAAGATCGCCTACGCGCGCCAGTTCCACAACGACACCGTCATGCGCTACCAGACCAAGAAGGAGCTGTTCCCGACCAACATCGTCGCCGGCATGTTCAGCTTCCCCGACAAGGAGTACTTCGAGATCGAGGAAGCCGCCGAGCGCGAAGCGCCGAAGGTCTCGTTCGCCGGGTAAACGGGTTCTTGAGGATTCCTGAGCTCCGCAGGTTCCCGAGGTGAGCATCTCCCAGTGCAACCGGGAGACCGGGACAGAGGAAGAGGAATGTCCAGTCCCGGAGGGGTCGGACAAGGGGCCGTTCACGTCAAGAGCTGAAGCCCTTGCGCGTTGGGTGAAGCGTTGGGCGGTGTAATCGGAGACACAGCGCTCTATGGAAGAGCTTCTGCGAAGCTGGAATATCGGAAACATCAGTGCAATCGAGCCAATATCGAGACAGGCATCTCTCGTCAGAGCGGCTGATGGGCGTTGTTTTGTCCTGAAAGGGAAGCCTGATTCGACGCAAGCGGAGCGGGAGGCCAACCTCCTGTCCAGCTTGTCGGACGTCGGTGCGCCGGTCGCCACGCCTATCCGCACCGTGGACGGGGCGTGGCACGCCTCACAGGAAGGGAAGGTATACTGCCTGTCTCCATGGCTCCCAGGAGAGATCATTGTCGATCACTATGCTGGTGATGCCGCAGGAAGGGCGAAGGCATTCGGCAAGGCCATTGGCTTCCTGCATACGTGTCTCTCGAAGTGTGACAGCACAGACGGTTTTCGAGAACTGAAGCTGGTAGAGCAGCTCCAAGAGTGGGCCATCCCGTCTGTTCGAAGAAACAGCGCCATGGTTGATGGAAGTACCATCGAGCGGATATGGGAAACTGTCGGTCCGGAGTTGAGCTCGCTGTATAGTGAGCTTCCCAAGCAGTTGATTCATCGGGACGCGCATCCTTCGAACATGCTGTTCGATGCAGGCAACTTAACAGGTTTCATTGATTTTGAAATGGTCGTGAGAGGCCCTCGGATCTTCGACGTGTGCTATTGCGGCACCAGCATCCTTGTTGGCGGGTTCCAGGATTCGGCGAAGGCTGAGGAGTGGCCCGGTCTCTTTCGCTCGCTCGTGACGGGATACCAGGAGGCGTACCCGCTCACCTCACCAGAGCACCATGCTTTGTATGGCATGTTGGCGGCAATTGAGCTTCTGTTCGTGGCTTTCAGCTTAGAGACCCAAGCCACAGAGGCAGCGAAGTGCAACGCCAGTCTGTTAAACTGGCTGTCGGCAAACAGAGAGCTCATATCGGTGTGAGAGTTGGGAGGTTGGCCCTGCAAGGCAAAGGAAGCCACCCAACCAGCGCATGAGCGCAACCAGGATCAAGCCAGATGTACGAGCAGATCGCGAGCAACAAGCGCAAGTCGTTCTTCGTCTGCTTCGTCTTCCTGGTGCTCATCGCCTTGCTCGGTTGGGTGTTCACGGCGATCACGGGGATCGGGTGGTACTGGGGGATCAGCATCGCCCTGCTCATCGCCTTCGCCCTGACATGGACCAGCTACTACCACAGTGACCGGATCGTGCTCTCGATGAGCAAGGCGCACCCCATCGAGCCCGACAAGTACCCGAAACACAAGTTCCTGCAAAACGAGGTCGAGGGGCTGTCGCTCGCCGCCGGGTTCAAGAAGCCGCCGAAGTGCTACATCATCGACGACAGCGCCCCGAACGCCTTCGCGACGGGCCGCGACCCGGACCACGGCGTCGTGTGCGTCACGACCGGCCTGCTCGACAAGCTCGACCGCTACGAGCTCCAGGGGGTCCTCTCGCACGAAATGGCCCACATCAAGAACTACGACATCCTGCTCCAGACGATCGTCGTGGTCATGGTCGGCGTGGCCGTGCTGCTCAGCGACGCCATCTTCCGCATCATGTGGTACACGGGCGGGCGCGGCGGCCGGCGCCGGAGCAGCTCGAGTAACCGAAGTGGGGGAGGGGGCCAGCT
>CAZCQN010000046.1:3511-20150 GCA_964500825.1 uncultured Verrucomicrobiota bacterium
GCGGCGGCCGGCGCCGGAGCAGCTCGAGTAACCGAAGTGGGGGAGGGGGCCAGCTCCAGCTCATCCTGCTCGTGGTGGGCCTTGTTCTGGCCATCCTGACGCCCATCATCGCTCAGATGCTCAAGATGTGGGTCTCCAGGAAGCGTGAATTCCTCGCTGACGCCGATGGCGCGATGCTCACCCGCTACCCAGAGGGCCTGGCCAGGGCGCTCGAGAAAATCTCCAGCGACCAGGAGCCCCTGGAGGTCGCGAACAAGGCGACGGCCCATATGTACATCGTCAACCCGCTCGCGGCACGCGGCCGGAGGGCCGCCTCGCGCATGTTCTCAACCCACCCGCCGGTCGAAGAACGAATCGCGGCGCTGCGATCCCTGGCTGGCACGCCGCAATACGCGAACAGAGAGCGGGATAGCGGAGAGTAGCTCATGCGCCGCACCAGGCATTGCTCAAGTACTACTAGATGGGCATGCGCCGCCCTGATCCTCACTCTAGCGGCCTTGGCATGCCTGGCACCGGCCGTCGAAACCGCCGAAACGGCCTCCATCTCAGTCGGCAGGATGATGTTCTGCCGCTCGATCAAGGATCGCGAGCCCCAGGAGCCCGCCAATACGTTCCCAAACACCATCGAGAAGGTCTACTGCTTCACGGCCATCCTCAACGCCGGTGCCGAAACCCATGTGGTCCACAAGTGGTACTACCAGGACAAGCTCATGGCCGAGGTCCGCCTCAAAGCAAAGGGCGAGTACTGGCGCACGTGGAGCTCGAAGCAGATGCTCCAGGAGTGGAGGGGCACGTGGCGAGTGGACGTCGTCTCGGCGGACGGGAAGATCCTGAAGTCGGCGTCATTCGAGCTTGTGGCTGCCGAAGACGAGGCCGGCGAGGACGCGTCACAGGAGCGCGATGAGTCCCAAGAGCGCTCCGAGGACCCTGAAGAGCCTGCCGAAGGCGTGCAAAGCGGCTGATCATCACGGAATCCTGCGGACCGGAGGTCGAAGTAACCTGAGAGGCATCCGGGGCGAAAGGCTCGCTTCCCCGTTACGTCTGATAACGTATATTATATGAACTTGCCTCTGGCCGCCACTGTATGCCCCTGGCCTGGGCCTTCGACACCCTCGTTACTTCCATCCCGCCTTCGCCTTGCGCCGCCGTTCGTCAGGATGAGTGCTCCGCCACGCCATTTCTGACAAGCGAATTGACGAGGCCAAGAAACCTGTCATGATCGAGGATCGGCTTGGCGATGTACCCCTCAGCACCGCTTTCGGCCAGCAGCCTTTCTCGGTCTCCTTGCATGGCATGGGCTGTCGCAAGAACCACGGGGATCGACCGCGTTGTGGCGTCCTGCTTGAGCAGGCGCGTGATCCCTACCCCATCGATGTGCCTTCCCTCGTAGGTGGCGTCCCCCAAGGAGACATCCATGACGACCAGATCGACTTCCCCTGACCGGGCGCGGGCAAGTATATCGCCCGGCTTGTCAGAGACGCCGACCTGGAAGTGACCCTTTCGGCTCAGGATCATCTCGAAGAGCTTGGCGCTCATCGGGTCGTCTTCGACGACAAGGACGTGCTTCACTCGCTCATTCTCCCTCAGTGCGTGCTGCGCACTTAGTGTATCGGCCTAATCGAGGCGGGCTTGAACCGGAATTGGGAGGATTTGCGCGTCTGGAGTGCCTAGTGGGCTTTCCAGAAGGCGGGAACGAAGAGCACGAGGATGGCAAAGAGCTCAAGGCGGCCCAGGACCATGCAGAGGGAGAGCACCACTTTGGCCAGGGGCGCCAGGTGGGCGTAATGCTCGATGGAGCCGACCTTGGCGAGACCGGGGCCGATGTTATTGAGTGTGGCGGCGACCGAGGAAAACGACGTGACCAGGTCAGCCCCCGTCGCGGCCACGATCAGCGTGGCCAGGATGAAGACGGCCATGAACAACACGAAGAAGCCCGTGACCGAGTGGATGGTGTCCTCGCTGACCACGGCCCCGCCGATCCGCAGCGCGCGCACGGCCTGGGGGCGGAAGACCTTCTCGAGACGCAGGAACGCGGCGCGGACGAGGATAATGACCCGGGCGACTTTCATCCCGCCGCCGGTCGAGCCGGCGCACCCGCCGACGAACATGAGGACGACGAGCAGGAGCTTGGAGAACGCGGGCCAGGCGTCGAAGTTGTCCGTCCCGTAGCCGGTCGTCGTCATGATGGCGACGACCTGGAACGAGGCCGATTGGAGCGCCCGGCCGAACGTGCGGTAGACCTTGCCCTGCTCGAGCAGCAGGTCGAGCGTGACGACGGCGATCCCGGCGACCAGCAGCGCCACGTACATGCGCCACTCGACGTTCTTAAACAGGCGGATCCCCTTGCCGCGCAGGACCTGATAGTAGAGGGCGAAGTTTGTCCCGGCGATGACCATGAAGGCGATCACCGTGATCTGCGTGCCGAGCCCGTAGGCGCCGATGCTGCTCTGCCTCGTCGAGAACCCGCCCGTGGCCATCGTGCCGAAGGTGTGGCACTGCGCCTCGAAAAGCGACATCCCTTGCACCCATAGCAGGAGCGCCTCGGCCACCGAGAACGCGAAGTAGATGGCCCACAGGATTGTCGCGGTCTCCCGGATGCGCGGTCTCAGCCCGTCGGGCGTCGGGCCCGGCACTTCGCTGCGGAAGAGCTGCTTGCCCCCGGCGCCGAGGACAGGCAGCACGGCGAGGAACAGCACGATGATGCCCATCCCACCGAGCCAGTGCGTGAAGTCGCGCCAGAACAGGATCCCCTTCGGGGCCGACTCGATGTCGACGAGCACGGTCGATCCGGTCGTCGTGAAGCCGGACATCGACTCGAAGTACGCGTCCACGCCGCCCGGCAGGACACCCGAGAAGATGTACGGCAGCGCGCCGAGCGCGGCCGTCAGCAGCCACCCGACGCCGACGACGAACAGGCCTTCCTTGCGAAAGACGTCCTCGCGGCTCTTGCGCCCGACGAGGACGAGCGCGCCGCCGAGGGCGCACGAGATGCCGATCGACACCAGGAAGGCAGCCACGGGCGACATCGGCGCGTCGGGCGCGTGCGGGGAGGTCTCGCCGAAATGCACGGCCCACAGCAGCGAGAAGAGCATCGACAGGCCGACGAAGACGAACAGAACGCCGAGTAGTTTGCACACGACTCGCCAGTTCAACCGGCCGCGCCTCCCATGTTGTATCAGGCAGTCTGGAAGAGTCTCAGGAGCCCGTCGATGCTATCTGGTTGGGCAAACGCGATCACCGTGTCGCCCGCGTTGAACGTGTCGCTGCCTCGGGGCACGATCACCCGGTCGCGGCGGATGAGCGCCGCGATCAGGGTGCTCTTTGGGAAGCGGACTTCCTTGAGGGTGCGGTCGACGATTTTCGCCCCGGGATTGACGCGGAGCTCGATCGCTTCGGCCGTGCCGTCGGCGAGGACCGCCGTGCTGTGAAGCTCGCCGCGGCGCACGAGCGCGAGGATTCGGTTCGCCGTGATCAGGCGCGGGCTGATCGCATGGTCGATGCCGACCTTCTCGAGCAGGGTGGCGAAGTCGGGCTTGTGCGTCAGGACAATGCCTTTGCGCGCCCCCTGCTCCTTGGCGAGGAGCACGGACATGATGTTGCGCTCGTCGTCGTCGGTCACGGCGATGAAGGCGTCGGCGGCGCTGACGCGCTCGCGCTTCAGCACGTCGAGGTCGGCGGCGTTGCCGTGCACGACGGTCGCCTTGCGCAGTTGCTCGGCGAGCTGCTGGCAGCGGCCGCGATCGGTTTCGAAGAGCTTGACGGCGCAGCCGGTGTTCTCGAGAAGCTGGGCCAGGAGCAGGCCGATCTCGCTGCCGCCGAAGATCATCACGTTGCGCATCTTTTTCTCGGCGCCGGTGACGAGCTTCTGCATGCGGTCCAGGCGTCCCTTTTGGCCGATGATGGTTACCACGTCGCCGGGCTGGATCACGCTCGAGCCGTGCGGGATGATGAAGGCGTCGTCGCGCGTGATCGAGCCGATCTGGGTGCCGGGCTCGAACACGATCTCCCGGAGCGGCTTGCCCGCGAGCGCCGAGCCGTCCTCGACCCGGACCTGGCGCATCTCGACCTGTCCGCGGGCGAACGACTCGATGGCGAGCACGTCGGGGTTCTCGATGAACTTGGCGATCTCGTACGCGGTGAACACGACGGGGTTGATGATCAGGTCGATGCGGAGCAGGTTCCGGTACGAGAGACGCGTCTCGTCGAGGTACTGCTGCGACCGCACACGCGCGACCGCCTTGCCGGTGCCGAGCGCCTTGGCCGTGAGTGCGGAGATCAGGTTGACCTCGTCACGATTCGTCACCGCCAGGGCGATATCGGCCGACTCGGCCCCGGCAGCCACCAGCGTGTCCGGGCTCGCGCCGTGGCCACGGATCGCGCCGATATCGAGCGTCTCCTCGATCCGTTCGATCTGGCCCTGGGCCAGGTCGACGACCGTGACGTTGTGGGCCTCGCGGGACAGGAGCGAGGCGAGGTGCAGGCCTACCTCCCCTGCCCCGATGACGATGACGTTCATGCGACCCCAGGGATGTTCGGAAATGAAATCAGCCTCGGTGACGATACCTAACGCACTGAGCAGGTTCAATCGTTTTGTGGGCGGCCGAGGAGCCGCTCGGAATGCGGCAGCTCTCCGGGAGGGAAGCACAAAGCGACCCCAACGGGATTCGAACCCGTGTTGCCGGGATGAAAACCCGGTGTCCTAGGCCTGACTAGACGATGGGGTCGCCCGTCCTTGTTGTCTGCCGATTCTCTTACGGCACCGGAGGGCGTCGAGTCAACCCTGGCGTGCCGGACCAGTTGTGGTCGACGCGCCAGCCGGCGTCTGGTACAAGGGAGCCGGGACAACGTGCGTGCCGCAGGCACGTATGTGTGCGGGGAAAGCATGGAGAAGGTTGCCAGAGTCGGCGTGTCGATCGAACGCGAGCTTCTCGCCAAGCTCGACGAGTACGTGCGACTGCATCAGTACCAAAGCCGGTCGCACGCGATTCGCGACCTCGTGCGCCGCGCGCTGGTCGAGGAGCAATGGGACGCAGGCCAGGAGGCCGTGGCGGCCGTGGTGCTGCTGTTCGACCATCACTCGCGCGAGATCTCCGAACGGCTCCGCGAAACGCAGCACGACGCCAAGGCGGACGTCCTCTCGACGCTCCACCACCACCTGAGTCATGATCGGTGTCTGGAGATCATCACGCTGCGCGGTTCGCGCGCGTCCATCATGGCGACGGCCGATCGGCTTCGCGGCACGCGCGGCGTGCTGCATTCGGGTCTCGTCGTGAGCTCGACGGGCGAAGCCCTCCTATAGGAGGGACGCCCTCCCCGAGCCCGGGACGCGGCCGCTCGTCGAGCACCGGGCGTTCCGGCGCCCACGCCGTGCTACACCAGGTGTGTGTGACGCGCGTCGACGCAACGGCCGGAGTGGATGACTGACATGGGCAACGCGGCACAAACCGTTCCACGTCCTCGTGCCGACGGCGGGCTCGGCTCATTCCTCGGCGTGTTCACCCCGTCCATCCTGACGATCCTCGGCGTAATGATGTACCTGCGCTTCGGCTGGGTGGTGGGCCATGCCGGGCTCGCGGGCGCGCTCGGGATCGTCGTCCTGGCGAACCTGATTACGCTCGTGACGACGCTGAGCCTGTCGGCCGTGGCGACCAACATGCGCGTCGGCGTCGGCGGCGCCTATTACATCATCTCGCGCAGCCTGGGCCTCCAGATCGGCGGCGCGATCGGGCTGCCGCTGTTCTTGTCGCAGGTGCTGTCGGTGACACTGTACTCGTTCGGTCTTGCCGAGTCGCTGCGCTTTGCGTGGGGCGACATGCCGGACGGGACGATCCAGATCGTGGCGGCCGTCATCGTGGTGGGTGTCACGCTCCTGTCGGTCAGGAGCGCCCGGTTTGCGCTCTCGACGCAAGTCCCGATCATGATCCTGATCGGGCTGTCGCTGCTGCTGCTCTTCGTCGGCGCCGCCGTGCGCGGCGGCGCCGACGCGGTCGGGTGGTCGGGCGGGACGGGGCGGTACACGTTCTGGGCCGTGTTCGCCGTGTTCTTCCCCGCCGTGACGGGCGTGATGGCGGGGCTTGGTCTATCGGGCGACCTTCGCGAGCCTCAGCGCGCTATACCGCGCGGCACGATCGCGGCGGTCCTCGCCGGGTTCGCCGTCTACCTCGTGGTGCCGGTCGTGCTGGCGATGTCGGCGGGCCGCGAGGCGCTGACCGGCGACAGCCTGCTGTGGATGAAGCTCGCGCTCGTCGGGTGGGTCGTCCTGCCGGCGTTGTGGGGCGCGATCCTCTCGTCGGCAGTGGGCAGCATCCTAGGCGCGCCGCGCACGCTGCAGGCGCTCGCCGCGGACCGCGTTGTTCCCCGCGTTTTCGCACCCACTCGGGCCGACGCGCGTCCGCCGATCGCAGCGATCGTCGCGTCGGGCGGCGTCGCGCTCGCCGCCGTGCTTGTCGGCAACCTGAACGCGGTCGCGGCGGTCGTCACGGTGTTCTTCCTGACGACGTACGGGATGCTCAACCTGGTGGCGGGGCTCGAGAAGCTCGTCGGCGAGGCCTCGTACCGGCCGCGGCTCAAGGTGCCGTGGGCGCTGTCGCTTGCAGGCGCGCTCGCGTGCTTCGTGGTGATGTTCCTGATCAACTGGATCGCGGGCCTGATCGCGATCGGCGTCGAGGTGACCCTATGGCTCTGGCTGCGGAGGCGGGCGCTTACGGCCACGTGGGGCGACGTGCGGCGCGGGTTCTGGCTTGGCGTGGCGCGGCGCGCGCTCGTCAACGTGCAATCGCTGCCCGAGGAGCCGCGCAATTGGCGGCCCAACATCCTTGTCTTCTCGGGCAACATCTGGAAGCGGATCAATCTCGTGCGATTGGCCTGCCAGCTCAACCAGGACCGCGGGATCGTGACGGCCTCGACGCTGATCGAGGGCGATCTCGACCGCAGCGACGATTTCGACCTCGACGCGAAACAGGCCGAGGTCAGCGCGGCGATCGAGGGGTACGATCTGAGCGTGTTCGCCAACGTAAGCGTGGTGGGCAGCTTCGAGGAAGGAGTCATCAGCCTGGCGCAGTCGCACGGGATCGCCGGCCTCGACTCGAACACGATCATGCTCGGCTGGTCGAGTGATCTCGACCGGCTCGCGTCGTATTTCCGCATCATGCGGCGGGCCGCGCGGCTCCGCAAGTCGATGCTCATCTGCCGCCTCGGCCAACACGACGAGCAGAAACGGCACAAGCGGATCGATATCTGGTGGCGCGGCAAGCAGCGCAACGGCGACCTCATGCTGCTGCTGGCGCATCTGCTGACGCTTAATCCTGAATGGCGCGCAGCGAGGATCGTGGTCAGGAGCATCGCGATTAGCGAGATGGCGCGCGACGAGACGCAGCGCAGCCTTGCGGCCATGATCCCGGAGGCGCGCATCCGGGCCGAATCGCAGGTCATTCTGAAGCCCGAGGACCGCAGCGTCGTTGACGTTATGCACGAGGAGTCGGCCGACGCCGACCTCGTGTTCATGGGCGTGGCCGACGTCGAGCCCGGCGCCGAGCTCGACTACGCCAAGCGCCTGACCGAGATGATCGAGGGCTTCCCCACACTCGTGCTTGTCAAGAACGCCTCCATGTTCGTCGGCGAGCTCGTGTAGCGCCGCTCCTGAGGTTGGCCGGAGACACGGGGGCGCGAGAAAAAACCCCGGCGGGTTTTGCCGATCCGCCGGGGCTTATTTTGAATACGTTGCTTTGGCCGCAGTTAGCTCTTGCGCTTAAAGCGGCTCAGAAAGAGCAGACCGGCTGCACAGAGCAGTGTCATCGTGGCCGGCTCGGGGATCGCCGTGCCCGTGAGGCGGAACGACATGTCGGCCGATCCAAGCAAAGTCGTCTGCTCGAGGTGGCTGAACTCCTCCTCGCTCACCACAGCCGTCATGAACCCTCCGACGTCGACCCACACCAGGTGGTCCCAGCCGTCCGTGGGCACGAGCGCCTCGTTGGTGGAGGCGTCTTCGAGCCGCTTGGGTTCTGCCTCCGCGAGGCAGCGCCAGTTGAATACCCCGTCGCCCGAGTAGACGCCCTGGATGCCGATCCAGTAGGTCTCGTCCTCGTACTGGACGAACCAATCGTCCATGGGCAAGTTGATCTTGTAGAGTTCGGTATTGGTGTACTCACTATCGTAGACGGCCCACCCAGTCAGCTCGCCGGGCTCCGCCTTCGGCACGTAGACGTCTGCCAGGAGCTCGGCTGGGTAGATCGTGTCCGGAAGATCGCTCCAGAAGGTGATTCGGAACTCGTCGAGGTTGGCGAGGTTCGGGCTGTAGCCGTAGAACTCGATGTCCGTGATGTACCCGGTTTCGAAACACTCGAAGTCGTCGGCAACCAGCTCCATTCCGTTGCCGATGTAGCTGTTGCGAAGCTCCAACAACGAGGTTGTAGGCGACTCAAGCTGGTCCCACTTGACGTCGTGGTCCCAGTCGGCGAGCGCTGCCGGCGCAAGAGCCAGAAGCAGTGCGCCGGACAGCACCAACAATCGAACGTGTCTCATACCCCCCTCCTTTCCGCAGTGTAACAACGGAATGCGTCTTACGTTCTTGTACGCCGGCGCCGTGCGGCGATCAGCGCCGCCCCAACAACGACGAGCAGGCACGCGGCCGGCTCCGGGATCGCGATCCCCGTCAGCCTGAATGACATGTCGGCCGACTTGAGAAAGCCATCAGGCAGCGTCCCCTCGTATGGGCCTGGAACAAGGAAGCAGCACGTCTGCTGCCAGCCCAAATGCAGCCAGGCATCGAGAGGTTCCGTGCAGCCACGCGACACTGCGTCGTCATTCCAGGTGTCCGCCGTCCTGTCGCGGAACTTCCAGGAGAACTGGCCGACATCCGCAAGCACGCCCTGGATGCCGATCCAGTAGACCGTGCCCTGTTCCTGAAAGAACCAGTCGCTCTCGGGCAGGTTAATCCTGAACCGATCCTCTTGGATGAGCTTCCAGCCCAGCCCGAGCGGGTCGGATGCGGACGCCTTGGACATGAAGATCTCGTCTATCAGTTGGCCCGGATGACTCTCCTCGTCGGGGGTTGCCGGCACGTCGCGATAGAAGGTAATCCGGAACTGGCTCAAGCTCGTGACGCTCGCGCAGAAGCCGTCGAACTCGATGTCCGTGATCCAGCCCGTTTCGGAGCACGGGAAATCGTCAGCCACGATCATGTCGGCTTGGGAGTTCGTGTAGCTCTGCCAGGTCCACACCGGGTCGGGGTCAAGCTGGTCCCACTTCACGTCGTGGGGCCAGTCGGCCAGCGCGGTCGGTGCGCAAGCCAGGCCGAGTGCACACAGCGCACCGAGGCCTAAGCCGAGCTTCATACCCGTCCTTCTCCTTGCGTGTGAGCTACCTAGAGGGTCACCCAGCCTCCCAGCGCAAAGCGGGAGGAGACAGCCAAACGCCTGTCCTACGAAGGGGAAACACGACCCCCGATACCCAAGAACGGCCACTAGTATAGCACATCGTGCTCGTGAGTGCAAGCACCAACGAGGACGGGTTGTGGGTCTGGAAGCGTGTCGCGTCCCCAGGAAGCACCGTGCGCAGAGCGCATGACACGCGTCCCGCCACGGCACAGAAGAACGCCCCGACCGACATCGCGCCGTCGGTCGGGGCGTCGCGATCTGTCTGTTCTGCTCCGAACGGTTGCTAGCGGCTGCGGCGCTTAAGGATAGCAACGCCGGCGACAGCGAACAGCACGACCAACGACGGCTCCGGGATCGGGATCCCCGTCAAGCGGAACGACAAGTCGGCCGAGGTCCATCCGCAGGGCAGGAGGTCCTTGTACCTGTCGAGCTGCCCGTCCTCGTTCCAGCCGTAGTGCTCCCACACGTCGGGGTTGTTCGTGGCCATGAACACCGCGTCGTCGTTCCAGCCGAAGCCCTCGTCCAGGACCATCCACGTGAACCCCGCTTGGGCGCTCTCGATGCTGATCCAGTAGATGGTGTCTACTTGCTGCTCGAACCACAAGTCCTCGGGCAGGTTGATCTTGAACTTCTGCTCGGTGACAACCGGGTCGTAGTCCTCGATGATCTGCCAGCCTATGCCGGACGCATCAGCGATGCCGACCTCAGCCCCCCACAGGACCGCGCCCGGGTGGCTTTCGTCTTCCGGGGACGCTGGCACATCTGCCCAGAACGTGATCTGGATTGTGGATCCCTCGTTGATCTGGTTGTAGATGTCACCGAGGAACTCGATGTCCGTAAGCCAGCCGGTTTCTCCACACAGGAAGTCGTCGGCGGAGAC
This sequence comes from uncultured Verrucomicrobiota bacterium, assembly GCA_964500825.1. Taxonomy (GTDB): domain Bacteria; phylum Auribacterota; class JABMQX01; order JAFGEW01; family JAFGEW01; genus CAYUZG01. The sequence goes on from CAZCQN010000046.1 coordinate 13,766, forward strand.
ACCTGCACCTTCGTGCGCCCAGGCGAAACTCGAAGAGATCGGCTCGAGCTGATCCCACTTCACATCATGTGGCCAATCGGCCAGTGCGTTCGGCGCGACCGCGACGACAAACGCACAGAGCATCACCATTCCCACCCAGATTCTCATGTCTCCTCCTCCTCTTGGTTTGTGCTCAGGGGGTGTGCGCAGCCGTGTCGGCCTGCTTGAAAACGCAGCGACGAAAATGACGCTGGAATCCCCCTTCAGGTGAGGGGAATGCCTCCCCTGACACCTAGATACGGAAAGAAGGGTATCATACTGTGCGCCTTCGTGCAAGGAAAAAAAGAAGGATTCCGGCACCGTTGGGCATGAAGTCAGGGTGCACGTACGCCTTCCTGGTCGTTGCGCCGCGCGCCAGACGAGACGGCTGGCGGACACAGCAACGCCCCGGCGAGTGCCGGGGCGTTGCAGGTTCTTCTTGCTCTGAGCAGCCGTTACCGTCTGCGGCGCTTGAGGATGGCAACGCCGGCGATAGCGAACAGCACGACCAACGAAGGCTCCGGGATCGCTTTTCCCGTAAGCTTGAAGGTCATGTCGGCCGAGGTCCAGCCATTAGGCAAGAGACCCTGGTACTTGTCGAAACCACCGCTCGCATCGTAGCCGAGGTGCCAGCGGACGCCCTGCTTGTCGATGTAGACGGCGTCGTCCAGGTTCGTGCAAGCGACGGGGTCGCGGACTATCCAGCCGTACATCCCCGCAAAGCCCTGGATGCCCATCCAGTAGATGTTGTCCTGTTGCTGGACAAACCAGTCTTTCTCAGGAAGGTTGATCTTGACTCTTGCCTCGAGACCGCCTCCTTGGAAGACCTGGAAGCCCAGATGAAGCGGATCATCCGGGTCGGCTGGGTTCACTGTCAGGTCCGACAACAGAGAGCCCGGCCGGCTCTCTTCATACTCATCGGCCGGGACATCCGTCCAGAAGGTGACCCGCAACGCGTCAACATCCGCCAACGCGCCAATAGCGTAGAACTCGATGTCGGTGATCCAGCCTGTCTCGTCGCACATGAAGTCGTCGGCGACCATCTGGGAATCCGTGTCCGTGATCGTCGACCACTGGTAGCTGCCCGAAGGCGGATCGAGCTGGTCCCACTTCACCGGATGCGGCCAGTCGGCCAGAGCAGTTGGCGCGGTCGCGACAACAAGCGCGCAGAGCAGCACCATTCCTAAACCAAGTCTCATACCTACCCCTCCCCATTCTCGTGTGACGCTACTTCGAGAGGTGGTTCTCCTCCTGCGCCGCCAAGACCGGCAAAGACACCAGCCCTCCGTGCTGGAAGCGGAGTGAACCTCCCGATACCGTTAACGTGAGGTAGCTTATCAGCTTTGGCTTGCGGAGTCAAGCGTAAAAGCGCAGAACTTCACAACAAACTGAACGCGTGAGCATCTCTCTCGTCGTGAAAGGCGGTCTTGTTGCGCAAGACTCACTCGCCGGGCGCGTGGCCGAACGAGGGGCGGCTGTCGGCCCTGCACATCCGGCGTGCGTGCGAGGCGAGCCTGCGCCGGCTCCAGACCGACCACATCGACCTGTACCAGATGCACATCGAGGCACTGACCGACTTTTTGCGGGGCAAGCGCGACTTCCTCTTGGCCCTACTCCAGAACCCCACCCTTTTGGAGCACGAGGCGTTCAGCGATCTGCTGTGGGCCGTCTTCCACCTTGCCGACGAGCTGGCGCACCGTCGAGACCTGAAGCAGTTGAGTGACACCGACTGCGCGCACTTGGCGGGCGATATGGCGCACGTGCAGAAGCACCTGGTGGCCCAGTGGAGCGGCTATATGCAGCACCTCAAGCACGACTACCCGTTCCTGTTCTCCCTGGCGCTGCGGACCAACCCGTTCGACCCCGAGGCCCAGGTCGAGGTGGGCCTGTTGAAAAACCCCAGGCACCATCGGCACGGTGCTTGCCCCAAAGGGGCTTCATAGAACAGCCCAGGGTTCCCGCGCCTCCAAAGAGGCGCACAAACACCCTGGGTCCCGGGACCACAAAAACCAGAGATAGTCTAAAAGGCTTCCATAGGACGCCTTTTTTCAACAGGCCCTAGGTGGCGTAGGACAGGGCGCATGATGCCGGAATGGCCAGACGGGCGCGGGAAGTGGGAGCCGAGAGGTTTCTACGTGTTTCGGCGTCTTGTGCAGATATGCGTCGGCTTGCTGGCGCTGCTAGGTCTTGTTTTCCTGGTCGTTGTGACGGAGTTCCCTCCTGCGATGCCCATCATCATCATTCCCCTGCTCGTCGCAGCGGGAGTTGCCCTCGCCGGGATCGCGGTCGCCTTCGTCGGCCTGATCATCACGGCACCGACGCGCAAGGAGCGTCGGCGCAGGAAGGCCGATGACGAGCTGAAGCGACCGGAGCAGCACTTCTAGCCCGGATTTCTCACAGGCTTTGCGCGCGATCCGGCCCCATGAGCCGCGTGGCGGCGATTGGCAGTAGCCTCGGGCGCAAGCCCGTGGAACAAGATGCGACGCAATACCTCAGAGCCCCTTCAGGGGCGATTGAGCTCGGTCCGCCCGCGTTCTCAATCGCCCCTGACGGGGCTCCAGCTCTTTCTTGGGTCCGCGTTCCACGGGCTAGCGCCCGAGGCTACTGCCAGACGCCCCTGGCGGGGCTTGGACTTGCGCAGCAACCCCAACTCAAGCCGATTCGGCTGCGTGCCCGCCAATCGGGATCCCACGGGCTGTGTGCGACAGCCTGTTTGGGCGAGGCGGCTCGCGCCAGCGTTGGAACTGGTTGAGAGGTAGGTGCCCACGCCATGTCGGGCGGCCATGTGCCCCGCTCTCTGTGAGAAATGCAGGCTAGTCTAGGTCCCCGGTGCGGCGACTTCGGCGACGGCGGCGAGGAGGTCGCGCACGTTGAACGGCTTGGTGATAAGCCGGCAGCCGGTGTTGTGGACGAAGGTGCTCGTGCGGGCGTCGCACACGTCGGCGGTCGTGAAGACGACGCGGGGGGCAAGCTCCGGGTGGTCGGCGAGGAGCCGGGCATGGAGGTCGCGGCCGCTCAGGCCGGGCGTGTCGAGGTCGGCGACGATCACGTCGAGCGCCGCATCGCGCAGGGCGTCGCTGGCGGTCTTGGCCGCGGCGCACGCGATCACGCGGTGCCCGGCGCCGACGAGCAGCTTGCGCATCATGGCGAGCATCTCGTCGTCGGGATCGATAAGCAGCACGCGCAGCGCACGAACGGATCCCAGCGGGCGCACCGGTTCGTGCGTTGCTCTCGCCTGGGCTGGGCTCCTGATCGGAAGCTCGATGCGGAACGTTATGCCGCGACCGGGCTCGCTGGCGGCGGTGATCGTGCCGCCGTGGTTGCGGATGATCGCTTGGGCGGCTGTCAGGCCAAGGCGCGCGCCGGACTTCGTGCGTTCCGAGGCGTAAGACGGTTCGAAGACGCGGTCGAGCTCGTCCGCGTCAATCGCCTCGCCGGTATCGGAGACCGTGGCCGTGATCGCCGCGCCGGTCGATGCGGTGGTGATCGTGACGCGTCCGCCGCTGCCGCGTATCGCCTCGTAGGCGTTGCCCAGAGTATCCCGAAAAACCTGAGCGAGCTGCTGGCCGTCGGCGAGCGTGGTGGGAAGCTGCTCATCGAGTTCGAGCCGGGTCTCGATCGCGCGTGCCGTGTACTGGTGCTCGACGGCGGCGCAGGCGTCGCGGATCACGGCGTTCACGTCGCAGACGCGCGGCGTCGGCGCCGCCGGCTTTGAGAACGCCAGGAGCGATTCGAGGCTGCGCCGCACGGCCTGTGCGCAGCGCTCGATGGCGTTGACGTGGCCCATCTCGCCGATGCCGATCTTGCGGTGCTGGAGCATCTGCGCGTGCCCGATGATGGGGCCGAGGCGGGTGTTGAGGTCGTGCACGAGATCGGCGAGCACGCTCGCGGCAGCCGCCTTCTCGGAATCGGCAAGCTCCTTCTGGAGACGAACGAGGTCGGAGACGTCCTCGACGAACACAATGACGCGCCGCTCGCCCATCCCTTCCTCGTCGGAGCAGACGCCGCGCGCCGACAGCCACCTCGCCTGCCCCGCCTGTGGCCGTGCGTGCTTGAATGGGCGCGTCGAGAACGGCTTGCCCTCAACAGCCTGCGCCAGCTCGCCGGCGATCGCGGCAAGCGGCGACTCCGCGCCGATGAGACGCAGGCCGATCAGCTCGTCGCCCACCGCCTTGTTGGCCACCGGCTTCTTGGCCGCCGCTTCCGCGGCCGTACCGCCAGGCCGGAGCAGGCGGGCCATCGCGTCGTTGGCGGTGACGATCGTGCCTGCCTTGTCGAGGACGGCGATTCCGATGGGCGCGGCACGCACGACGCTTGCGCCGAGCGCGCTCACGCGACGCACCTCGTGCTCGAAACGGCGGGCGTCGGTCACGTCGCGCGCGATGCCGAGCACGCCGACGATGTTGCCTGTGGCGTTGTGCACGGGGCTCAGGCTGACGTCGAAGGTGAGTTCGCGGCCCCGGGTGACCAGGCTCGTTTCGGTCGTGGTGGGGGCGTCGCGCTCGATGACCTGGTGACACGCGGCGAGCAGATGCCTCGCGGTCACCTCGTCGAGGAGCTCGCCGACCGTGCGCCCGGGGACGCGCGATCGGTCGACGCCGTAGGCGGCCAGTGCGCGTTCTCCCACGTCTACACAGCGGCCCTCCATGTCGAGCAGAAAGACGACGTCGGCCGCTGAGTCGAGCAGGGCCCTGTAGCGGGCCTTGGCCTCGTGGTGCACCTCGGCCGCGCGGGCCACGTTCGTGATGTTGCGGAAAACCAGGACGCGCGAGCCGTCCTCGAGCGCGGCAACCGAACAGGCGGCGCGGAATATCGTGCCGTCGGGTCGCCGGCCGTTGAGCAATCGCGTGACGGGACCGGCGGCGGCGCTTTCGAGAAACGCCTTCAGCTCGTCGCGGCCGCCGATCGCGTTCTTCTCGGACAGGTTCATCTGGGCAAGGTCCGACCGGCTCATCCCGAGCACGTGGGCAGCCGCGTCGCTCAGGTCGAGAACCAGCCCGGCCGAGTCGAGCAGGACGATCGGGTCGGGCGCGGCACGGATCAGGTCGCGCAGCCGGTTCACGGTCGAGGCGAGCTGGACCGACAGGATCGCGTTGTCGAGCGCGGTGCCAAGCAGGACGGCGGCGGTCTCGATGAACTCGACGTCGTCGGCAGCGAGCGCCTGCGCGTCGTCAAGGCCGACGACGAGCCATCCCGCAGGCTCCTTGCCCCGAGGCAGCGGCGCGACGAACATCGCGCGCGCGCCGAACGTGGCGACCTCGGCGTCGAGGCCGCCGCGCGCGTGGTCAACGCTCAGCAGCTCGCCGTGCAGGGCGTGCGGGAGCCGGTCGAGCGCTTCGGGCTCCAGGCGCACCTCTTCGCCGAGCTCGCGGCCGAGCTGGTCGCCGGGCCACGCCGCTTCGAGGCGCACGCCGCGCTGCCGCCCCATGTAACGCATGAGGAAGCAGATGCGACACGGCAGCTCCTCGTACAGGCGGCGCAGGACTGACTCGGCAGCCTTCGCGGGCGAGAGGCCGCGGATCTCGATGAGCATCAAGCGCAGCGACTCGAACCGGCGCGAGCGGCGGATGTCGCGGTCGTATAGCTCGGACCAGGCGAGGCCCTGGCGGATGTCTTCGGCCGCAGTGACCAGGGCGTCGAAACCTGCCGGCGGCGCTTCTGCGGGGATCGTCTCGGGTCCAGCGCGGTCGACGCCGTCGCGGACCCGAATCAGGACGCGCTCGAGGGCGCACCGGACGCTTGGGCCGTCCTCGGTGCCCTTGGTCGCGCTCGCAACGGCCTGGCTGATGGTGCGGCACGCGGTCGCGCAGAGGTGGTCGATCTCGTCGGGCGTGTGCATGCTCAGGCGGCCCGCCTGGGCCTGGTCGGGCCAGTAGTCCTCGGCCAAGGCGAGCTCGCCACGCGCGAGCGCATCGCACAGGGTGTCAACGAATTCGTCGAACAGCCTTGTGTACACGGCACCGGGCAGCGGGCTCGAGAAGCGGAGGCGGGCCGACTTGTCGAGCGCCGTGTCGCGCCACAGCTCGATGAGGCCGGGCTTCATCTCGCGGAGGGAGTCCTCGATTCGGCGCGCAATCTCGTGGCTGACGCCGATCATGCTCACGCCGTCCTCCCTCTCACCGCCAAGCGTCGAATCGGGCCCCCGCCGGCCCCAGGTTCGCCGGCCAGGCAGGGACGTGCCCCCGTACCCTCTTCTCCTATCCAGAGTCTACCTGCCGCCGAGCGCGCAGGTCAAGGACCGGTTAGCCCGCAGTTGTCACAACAGCCCATGCGCGTGGGTTCGTCCCGCGTGAGCCGCATAGCGGCGATTGACAGTAGCCTCGGGCGCAGACCCTCCGAAGCCTTGGCGAAGGAGGGCAAGCCCGTG
>CAZCQN010000047.1:0-20108 GCA_964500825.1 uncultured Verrucomicrobiota bacterium
AGCTCGCCGCCTACATCATCGACAAGTACGGCATGTGGAAAATCCACCGGATGCTGTCGCGCTACGCGGCCGGCGAGGACACTGAAGCGGTCCTTCTGCACGAATTCAATCGCTCCCCCGCGCGGTTCGAGAAGGACTGGCTGAGGTATCTCGAGCGGAGGCTCGACTAGCGCGGGTTCCTCACAACCGGTGCATACGTCGTCTTCGTCAACGAGCCGCGCCGCGGCGATTGGCAGTAGCCTCGGGCGCGAGCCCGTGGAACACGATGCGACGCGATACCTTGGAGCCCCGTCAGGGGCGATTGAGCTGGGAGCCGTATGCGTGCTCAATCGCCCCTGACGGGGCTCCGCGTGTTTGCCGCTGCCGTCTTCCACGGGCTTGCGCCCGAGGCTACTCTCAGACGCCCCTAACGGGGCTTGCGTTGATCCGCCGGGCTGGCCTCAAGCCGATGCGGCTGCTTGCGCCAGGACGAGGATGGCCATGGCTTCATCTCACAGCGCGTTCGGATTAGGCTAGTTTTCCTCCAGAACGCAATGGCTTGTTGTACGGGCGCTTCGATCGGATCGAGCGCCTCGGCGCGATCGGCGTGTGAGGAATAGCGGCTAGTACACCGCTTCTCAGGAGTTCCCGATCGGGGCCGTCATGTTTATCTGCACTGTGTCTGCGTTGTGCGCGGCGTGCATGGCAGAGAATCGTCGAGATCGGCAATTTCGCGGTTGCGGATAGGCGGCGCTTTTTCTTTGTACTCATTGCCTGGGGATTTGAAGGATTCTACCGTTGTTGACTCCGAGCTCGTCTCGGAGATAAGGGGGGTTAGCAGACTCGAAACAAGTCTTACAACCTCATCCTTTTCGCAAGGCAAGCCGACCCGATACCCTAAACCCTTCCCGGCTTGCCTTCTTTTTTGTCTTCATGTCGCCGGGTCATTCACCTTGTGCAGGGCTTCGATGGCGCCCACTGCCGTCGTGAGCGAGCGCCGTGAACGTTTGCGCGCGGCCCACCCGCAGTTGGCTCGTCTAGATGCTCGCGTTCTGGTCTTTCGTGGTTGCCTGGTCGAGCGTTTCTTTCTTTGTAATAGCGGAAATGCTGCGTGCCGAGGCGGGTGGCGAGACACTCCTCGGCTCGCCGGAATCCAAGCCTCTGGGCCGCGTTGGGGGATCGTAGCCTGGAGCGCGATTCGATAGGATTCTCGCCTGTGTCTTGCCAAGCATGACCAAGATCCTATCGATCTCTGGGCAGGCTGAGATCGAACCCCTACACACACTTCCCTCTCAGTCTGCCTTTCTTTTGCCTTCATGCGGCGCTTGTCTTCATGCGCGGCCGCCTGGTAAGCTCGATGCACCATGCAGGCGCCGTTTCATTTCGATTTCGCGGTCCCCGAACGTGGCCTTGTGATCCGGGCGCGGCATGACGGCGAGGTGCTGGTGGGGATCGAGCTTCGCGGTCGCCGGGGCCGGAGTGAGCGTTCACGACCGAGCTGCGAGCTCGAGCGCCGCCTTGCCACGGCCATGCGCGGCACCTTCGCGGGCGAGAAGCGAGCGATCCGCGTGCCGCTCGCCGATGTGGAGGCGACGCCGTTCCAGCGTGCGGTGTGGGAAGCGCTTCGGCGGATCCCGTACGGCGAGGTGCGCAGCTACGGCTGGGTGGCCAAGGCGGTCGGCCGGCCTCGTGCGGCCCGCGCCGTCGGTGCCGCGTGCGGCGCCAATCCGTGGCCCATCATCGTGCCGTGCCACCGCGTCATCGCCGCCGACGGCTCACTCGGCGGCTACTCGGCGGGCCTCAAGTGGAAGCGCTGCCTACTCAAGCTGGAAGGCGTTTCGCTCGACGGGCGCGTGGGGCGTGGGCGAGCAGGCTCATGAGCAGTTGGCCCGCGAGGTAGGCTACCAGAGCCATCGTTGCCAGGAGCATGACCCCGCACACCAGCGCTCGCGCGAGGCTGGGCACCGCTGTCGGGTAGGTCGGTGTGGCATGCCCCACGACGAACACGCGAGACGCCCCGATCATGTCGACCAGCGCGACGTCCCGGTGAACGGCTATCACCAGGATGGTCAGCGCCAGGCCGGCGCCTGTCGCCAGGTACTTGTGCTGGAGCGGCTGCCTCGGCCGTCGCCAGAGGGCAAGAGCCACGCCAAGCACCAGGCCCGCCGCGACGTAGACGACGCCGTTCTCCACAATGGGCCGCATGTGGCTGCTGCGGACGCCGGGCGCTGCAATGCCGCGGCAGTAGAACAGGACGATGGGCGCCAGGCTGATGCCCAGCGTGAGCATGGCTCGCCCGACGAGAGTCGCCGTGTCTTTGCCCCGAGCCAGGTCGGGCGTGGGCGCCACCGCAGACCGTGCCGGGAGCATGATCCTCGGCAGGCCGGCGGCAGCGAAGATGGCCAGACCGGCTATGGCCGGGGCGACGACGTTCAGATCGAGCGTGAGCGACCAGATGCTCACGATGAAGATCGCGATCGCCAGTACGGGCGACCAGAGCAGGAGGCCCAGGAAGTATGCTCGTTGCGTGCCGGCGCGCTCCGGCCGTGTCGCCATCGCGACGAGAAACGCGCACGAGTAGGCGATCCAGGGCACCAGCCACGCCGTGACGAGCAGGGCCCTCGCAACACCCCAGCGCACGTTCATCACGCTCAGGGCGCCGGGGTGGTGGACGTTAAGAAGCGTCCGGTCGACAACGACGAGCGCGACTAGGCCGACCGCTGCAAGCACGGACAGCCCAACCACAGTGGCGGCAAACGAACGGACGATGTGGTGACGCGCCGCGCCGATCTGTGCGCGCGGGGCGATCGCCGCCGCCGTCGCCACGAGAGCCCCCACAAACCCGAGCCAAAGGGGCGCATCGCGCCGTAGCGTCCAGACAAGGCCGCGTCCCACGAAGCTGAACGCAGATCGCGTCAGACCCAGCACCCTGATCCCGAAGAGCAATAGGAGCGCACTGATAACGAGCCCCAGGCCGGCGGCGAGCAACGCCCGGTGGACATGGCGCCTGAGGGGCTCGCGCACAATGCGGCGGGCCTCGGCCGGTGCCTGCTCGTCAGGGACCCATTGCCTCGGACTGCCGAGCTGCTCCAGCACGGCCTCGAGCCTGTCCAACGTGACGGGCCCTTCGGTGCTCGAGAGCTCGCGCTCGATGTGTTCGCGCAGTCGGCCTCGACTTCGGCCGCATCGACGGCCGAGGACGTGCTCAGCGACTGCCTGAGCTCCCCGATGTAGTCGTCGAGCCGGCGTGTGGCTCCGCTGTCGAGAATGACTCTCATTGTCCCTTCTCCTTGAGGGTGTCGATGCCCCTCTTCATCACTTCCCAGCGCGCGTCCATCTGCGCCAGCGCCTTCGCCCCGCGGGCTGTGAGTTCGTAGTACTTGCGCGGTGGGCCCTCCTGCGACTCCTCGATCGAGGTGCGCACGAGGCCCTCGCGCTTGAACCGGCTCAGGATCGGGTAAATGGTGCCTTCGCCGATCACGAGCCCGTCGATGGCACGGAGCTGCTTGACGATGTCGTAGCCGTAGACGCGGCCGGCCCGGATGGCGCTCAGCACACAGAACTCGAGGAGGCCCTTGCGGAGCTGGGTCGTCCAGTTATCGAAAAAGCGACTGATCATGGCGAGACTATATAGCATAGCCAGGTACCTGTCAATACAATTTATCGAGAAAAATGCCAGAGCCGACTCTCCTACCTGGGGCCCTCTCGAAGCGCCTCGCGGCAAAGGGCTTGACTTCATCGCGGGCGCGGTGCGACCCTCTTGGCGGCATTTCGGAGTAGTTCCTGACGCGGGACAGGGCTCGAGCGACCCGGGTCGGAGTGGACGCGAGGTGATCTCGTGAGCAGGTTGGAGCCGGAGCCGGCGATTGCGCTGATCGAGCTGTCGAGCATCGCGGCCGGCGTGCTTGTGTGCGACGCGATGCTCAAGGAGGCGCCGGTGCGGCTCGTGGAGTCGAAGCCGGTCTCGCCCGGCAAGTACATTGTGCTCGTGGCCGGCGACGAGTCGAGCACGGAGTCGTCGTACCGGCGCGGGCTCGACGTGGGCGGCGACGCGGTCGTCGATCACCTGCACATCCCCAACCTGCACACGCAGGTGTTGCCGACGCTGACGGGTGGGACGAAGCTCGATGCGTTTGACTCGGCCGGCGTGATCGAGACGACGACGGTGGCGGGCACGATCCTGGCCGCCGATGCCGCGGCCAAGGCCGCGCCCGTGACGCTCACCGAGATCCGGCTGGCGATCGGCCTGGGTGGCAAGGCGTTCGTGGTGATGAGCGGCGCTATCGCCGACGTCGAGGCGAGCGTCGCCGCCGGCGTCGCCGCCGTGCGGGAGCCGGGTGCCGTCGTCCGCGAGGTGGTGATCCCGAACCCGCACGAGGACCTGAACCGCTTCGTGCTCTAGGCGCGAGCGCGGAGAACTGCGGCGAGGACTGACGATGGGGAAATGGACAGGCTCGGCGGGCTGGACGAGCCCGGCTGACGATCATCGAGCCCGGCAGGACGTGGTGGCCGTCTGCCACCTCATGCACCAGAAAAACCTGATCGCCGCGACGGACGGCAACGTCAGCATCCGCCTTGGAGCCGACCGCATCCTCTCGACGCCGAGCGGTTTCCACAAGGGGCTGATCAAGTCCGAGCATTTGATCGTCACCGATATGCAGGGGCGGAAGCTGGCCGGCCGCGGCGAGCCGACGTCCGAGATGCCGCTGCATCTGGCCGTCTACGAGGTGCGCGCCGACGTGCGCGCCGTGATCCATGCGCACCCGCCGATCGCGACGGCGTTTTCGATCGCCGGCGTGCCGCTCGACGAGTGCGTGATCCCGGAAGTGGTGTTCACGCTCGGCTCGATCCCGACGACCGAGTACGCGACGCCCTCGACGCCCGAAGGCGCCGAGGTGATCCGCCGCTACATCGGCAAGTGCGATGCACTTATCCTGTCTCACCACGGCGCGGTGACCGTCGCCGAGGACGTCCTGCATGCCTACTACAAGCTCGAGAAGCTCGAGCACGCCGCGCAGGTCACGCTCGCGGCCCGGCAGCTCGGACAGGTGCAGACGCTGTCGGCCGACGAGGTGCAGAAGCTCATGGCGCTTCGCGAGCAGTTCGGCTTGACGGGCCAGGTCTATCCCTGCCGCACGGACGGGACGTGCATCGTCCCGGGCTCGACGAGCGAGACGGGCGCCGAGGGCGCGCCGGAGCCGGCGGCCGACGTCGTCGATCGCGTGGCCGACGCTGTGGTCGAGGAGCTCACGCGGCGCGAGGCGCAGTGAGCCGCGCCGCTGACGCGCTGGATGTCTGACCCGTGCCCGAGGAATCCCCGATGAACGCGGGCTCGCCTGCAGAACGATTGCGCGCCCACCTCGACAAGGCGCCGGCCGCCGGCACGGGATACGCCGAGGCGCTGCGCGGCTTTCTCGACGAGGAGCGGGACGCGCTCCGCGCCGACCACCGCCGGGGCGCGCCGGGCGTCGAGGTCGTGCGCCGCCGCACCGAGACGGTCGACGCCGTCGTGCGGCACGTCTGCGCGCATTGGTCGAAGCAGGCCGCGTCGGGCCACGAGCTGGCAGGATGGGCCCTCGTTGCCATCGGCGGGTATGGCCGTTGCGAGCTGAGCCCGTTCTCCGACCTCGACCTGGTATTCCTTTCCGCCGCCGAGTCGGATGGGGCGCTGCGCGAGTTCAACGAGCGGATCGTGCACACGCTGTGGGATGCCGGGTGCGAGGTCGGCCACGCCTTCCGCACGGTGGACGAATTCATCGAGCTCGCCTCGACGGACCTCGACACGAAGACCTCCCTGCTCGAGGCGCGCTGCGCCGCCGGCGACGAGGCGCTGGTCGCCGCGCTGAGCCGGCGGGCGCGCGACGAGCTATTCAAGTCGCGCGAGGCAGCGTTCCTCGACCAAAAGATCGAGGAGCGGCGGCAGCGCCACGCCCGGTTCGGCGACACGCTGTACCTGCAGGAACCGAACATCAAGGAGAGCATCGGCGGGCTGCGCGACGTGCACACCATCATGTGGGTCGTTCAGGCCCTGCACGGCACGATGCGCTTCGACCGGATGCGTGCGCTCGGCCTGCTCGACCGGCGACAGGAGAAAAGCCTGGAGCACGCGTTCGACTTCTGCCTGCGTGTTCGGAATGAGCTCCACTTCCTGCTCGGCCGGCCGGGCAACGTGGCCGAGCTCGTGCACCAGCCGGCGATTGCGGCGGGGCTCGGCATCGGTGCCTTCCGCGGCGCGACGCCCGACGAACACGTGATGCGCCGGTACTACTTCCACGCGCGGAACGTGAGCCGCACCGCCACCCTGCTGATCGAGCGCTTGCGGCGCGGGCTTGTGCTTTCTCGGGATCAGTCACCCCACGAGGAAGTGGGCAAGGTGGTCGCCGATGGATTCGTCGCGCGCGACGGGATGCTCGAGGCGGCACACGCGAGGGTGTTTCGTGACGAGCCGACCCGCCTCGTCGAGGTGTTTGCCGTGGCGCAGGAGCACGGGCTGGCGCTGCATCCCGAGTTGCAACTGCTCATCCGCGGATCGCTGGCGTTGCTCGGCCCGGGCGTGCGGGACTCGGCGCGCGCGGCCGGCGCGTTTCTGACGGTCCTGAGCCGATCGGGCCGGGTCGGCGCAACCCTGCGGCAGATGCACGAGCTCGGCGTGCTCGGCCGCCTCGTGCCCGAGTTCGGCAAGCTGACCTGCCTCGTGCAGCACGACATGCACCATCGCTTCACGATCGACGAGCACACGCTGCGCAGCATCGGGCACCTCGACGAGATTGTGCGTTCGAGCGAGCCCGACGGCGGCATGTACCGGCGGATGTTTCGCCACCTGGCGCGTCCCGAGATGCTCTATCTGGGCGTGCTGCTGCACGACGTGGGTAAGCCGCTCGGCGCCGACCATTCGGCCTCGGGCGCGGCGCTCGCCCGGCAGGCGTGCGAGCGGCTCGGGCTCGAGCAGGCCGACGTCGATCGGATCGAGTTCCTCGTCCGGCACCACCTGCTCTTGCCGCACACGGCGTTCCGCCGCGACCTGAGCGATGCGAAGGTCATCCGCGACGTGGCCGACACGGTCGGCTCGCTCGACGCGCTGCGGCAGCTTTTCCTGCTCGTGACGGTCGACATCCGCGGCACGGCGCCCGAGCTGTGGAACGAGTGGAAGCAGGCGCTGCTGTGGGACTTGTTCAGCCGGTGCCAGGCGCGGCTGAGGCGGACGGCCCGCACCGAGGTGACGACGCGTCTCGCCGACGCGAAGCGCGAAGTGCAGACCATCCTCAAGGGCTTGCTGGAGCCGGCGGCGATCCGTGAGCTGCTCGGCCAGCTCCCGACGCGGCTCTTCGAGATCTTCAAGCCGGGCTATCTTGCCCGGCTCGTGCGCCTGCCGCGCGAGCTCGGCGACGAGCCGTTCGTCATCCACTGGTCGTGGAACGCCGAACGCCGCGTGTGGAACGTGGCCGTGTGCATGCACGACCGGCACGGCCTGCTCGGGAGCCTGGCCGGGGCGTTCGCCGTCGAGGATGTCAACATCCTCGACGCGTACATCCACACGTTCGAGGGCGGGATCGTGCTCGACGTGTTTCGCGTCGCGGCGCTGGCGGGGCGCACGCCGATCGATCAGCTCTTCATCGACGGCGTCAACGCCGTCTTCGATAAGATGCTCCGGCGCGGGATCCCCGTCGAGGAGCTCCTTGCCCGTGCGCGCGTGTCGGTGCGTGCGAAGCGCGCCGCGTCGGGCCCACCGGAGATTCACTTCAGCAACGCGGTGTCGGATCGCTACACGGTCGTCGAGGTGAAGGCGACCGACCGGGTCGGTTTGCTGCACGACATGCTCCGGGCGCTCTCCGACAGCGGGCTCGACATCGACTCGGCGGTCATCACGACGGACCGGGGCCGCGTGCTCGACGTGTTGTACGTTCTCGACGAGGCCGGCCGGCAGCTCGTCAGCAAGAAGCGCCAGAACGCCGTCCGCGAGCGGCTCCGGCAGGCCCTCACCTCGGGAGCGCCGCAGCCCTAGCAAGCTGCTGAAGACCCCTTTCCCTGGCAAGATAACGTCGTGTTGTCAGGGAGACTTCTGTCGCCCCTTCATGGCTCGATGGATATGTTTGCTCGTCGACAACCCGGGGCTTACGCCCCGGGCTAGCATCTATCGGGCCTTCCTGCTGCAAGCAGGCCTTCGGCCCTGACGGCGTATGAACCCGCTTGGGGACCGTCTTTCAGGCAGCTTGCTGGTGCGCTTGGCGGGGCGGGTCAGTCGCTGACGTGTTCGCCCGTGGCCCGCTCCAGGACGATCAGGTTGGCGTCGGTCTTGGGCGTCATCGGGGGGAGCGGCACGCTTGGCGCGTCGATGGGCACCTGCTGCGTCTCGCCGTTGGCGGTGAGGCGGTACGTGCCTTCGCGGAGCCCGCTCACGGTGACGGTCGTGCGCGTCTCGAACGATTCGTCGACGGTGAAGGCGACCCAGAGCGTGGTGCCGCTCTCGGACGCGGCCACCTTGGTCAAGCGCCCGACGTCAAGCTCGACGCCGACGCCGATCGGCTGGAAGTAGGCGCGCTTGGAGAGGCCGTCCTGGGGGATGATCGTGTAGCCGCGCGAGGCCGACACGTCGCAGCCGAAGCCGAGCAGCCCGAAGTGCTCATCGCGCACCAGGTATGAGCCGAGCCCGCGCAGCGAGCCCCACAGGCCAATGGCGCCGGCGGTGCTGAGCGGGTCGAACTCGCGCACCCAGGGGTCGGTGTGGTACCCGGTCGAGCCGTCACCTGTCTTGCCGACCGACGGCCACGGCGCAAGTACGCCGGCGTAGCCCTGCATGAGCAGGTGCCGATGGCCGAGCCGGCGGTAGGCGTCGAGGAGCGTCGCGCCGTTGGCCGCCGACGAGTAAAAGAGGCCGACCTCCTCCAGCTCGTGCCGGCGCGCGTAGTGGGCGAAGTGCCACCAGTGGCGGTCGTTGCCGTACTGGTACCAGACCGGCTGCTTGCCGCGGGCCGCCACCATCACGCGCAGCGTCTGCTCGGCCTTGCCTTCGAGATCGAAGTGGCGCAGGAAGCGGTAGACCTGGGCGTACGAGGTCGGCGCGTACACCGTCGCGCCGCCGTAGGGGAACGCCTTCTTGTCGAGCGACTCGACGCACACCTTCACACGCGCGCGCAGGTCGGCGTGCTTGTCGCGCATCCCCTCATGTTCGAGCGCCGCGAGGATGTCGATCACCGTGCCGCCGCCGATCTGGCCGTCGTGGTGCCAGCGCGTGTGGTCGAACATGGCGATCGCCGTGTTGGCCGCCATCTCGAGATACTGCTTCGGCTCCTTGAACGTCGTCAGCCCGTAGAGCGTGCCGATCCGGTAGAGGTCGTAGTAGATATTGAGCGCGAAGGCGTAGTTCTGTGTCTCGGACGTGTCGCGCCCCGCCTCGTCGGACCACGCGCCTTCCTCGCCCACGTAGAGCGAGCTGCGGATCACGTAGGTGGTCGGGTCCTGCACGTGCTTGAAGAGGCAGTGCTCGACGTATTCCTCGAGTGTGCGGACCTGCTTCTCGTCGGGCCGGAGCACGTTTTTGGCCGCGAGGAAGAACGGGTCGGCAAACCCACCGAGGTCAGAGCAGCCGATGATGGCCGAGGGGTTCTCGACCTGCTTGACCACCGCTTGCGCGGCACGGTCCCACGGCAGGAAGCCGTAGTCGCGGGCGAACGGGTCGTCGGGGTCGCGGAAGCGCTGGCGCTCGGCGATGAATCGGGCGCGGGCGTCGATGAGCGCCTCGATCGGCGGCACGGCGTAGAACGCCACGACGGTCCACTCGTCCGGCGCGGTGTAGAGCCGGACGCGCTTGGCCCCCTCGCCGGCAAACCGCAGCACGTGGAGCGACGCGTTGTCGGTGGCCGAGGAGCGGACAATCTCGACCCCCTCGTCGAGCGGCTGCACGGTGCGGATCGGCTTCTTCGACCAGCACAGCAGGCTGGCCGTCTGGTTCGTCGGCACGACCATGCCCGGGGCGACCTGGACCCCGACCTTGCCGAGCCGGAACATGACGGCCGGCAGCTCGTCGAGATCATCGATCCAGACCATGCGAACTCCGAGGCGTCGCTGCTCACCCGGCTGGAGGGCGATCGAGGTCGGCGGGTTCAGCCCCGGCTTCCAGTGCTCGCGTTCGGCCGTCGCCTTCGACGCGAGATACACGTTGTGCAGGCCCGACCAGCCGGCGTCGCGCGCCCGGTAGTGGGGGTGTTGTGACGGTGCGACCGCCTCGAACGCGGTGCCGTCGGCGGGCACGATGAGCAGGTAGGGCGGGTCGCCCGAGAGCCGCTCGACGAGCACGAAGCCGCTGTGGCCTCCGGCGTGCGGGAAGGCGAAGACCCGCTGCCTGTACGCCATCTCTTTGCTTCCCGCCACGTCGAACAGGGTGTCGTTCACGAGCAGCGGCAGCGCGATCTCGCCGACCTCGATCGGGAACGACGCGGCGTTCTCGAGCACGATGTCCCACGTGAACGTGCGGCTCGCCGAGTCGACGCCGTACCATTCCCAGAGCCGGACGTTCTGGAAGCCGGCGGTCGGGGCGGTGGACGTGTTCGCGTACCCGACGAGCACGCCGCCCTTGTGTGCGCTGACCTGGCGCACGTCGCGCGAGCACGACGTGGTCTCTCGGCGCCAGGGGGTCCCGTGGCGGCGAGAAGCGACCACGACGTCGCCGAAGAACCGGGTATCGCGCAGCCCGAACTCGGCGGCGTTCGTTTCGTTGGCGACGTAGTTCGTGCCGTGTTCGTCTCCGGCGTTGAACAGGCCCTTGATCGTGCCCGTTCGCTTGTCGATATCGACGACGAAGCCACCGCGGCACAGGCGAAACCCGTCGCCGGCATCGAGCAGCTCCTCCCGGGCCATGACGTGGAACGGGGCTGCGGCGCGCGCAACGATCGCCTCGTTCACGGTTAGCTGGGCGGTGACCCAGTAGGTGGCCGCTCCCTCAGTCTCGAGCTCGAGCGTGTGCGACAGCAGCGGCGTCGAGACGGTGTCGAGTGTCACCGACTGCGCCGTGACGCGTTTCGGCCGGCTTCCCGCCGGGCCGTAGAACAGCTCGAGCTGCCCCGTCGTGCGCTGTGCCGCGACACCCGCCACGTCGACAAAGAGGCTCGCGCCTGTCTCGACCGGCAGCGTCGTGATGCCGGCCGCGGCGGCGTACTCGGGCGTGCGGCGCGAGTCGACGTCCTGGAGCCGCACCCGCAGCGCGGGCTGCTCGGCGAAGTAGAGGTCGAACCAGGGGCGCTCGTCGTACTCGCGCAGGTGCTCCGTGGGGTAGCCGATGAACGTGACGCGGTACGCGCCGCGCGGCGTCCGCACGGCGAACGTCGGCTCGAGGCGGCTCGAGCCGGGCGCGAGGGCCACCTGCCATTGGGCGCGTCGACGAGCCGCGCGCAGCGTCGCCACGGCCTGGGCGCCGAGGCGGCGGTTCGTCGAGGCGTCCGTGATCACAATCTGTCGTGTCGTCGGGAAGCGGCGCACCCGGATTGCGTCGAAGGCGACCTTCGAGTCCCACGTGCCGAGCGTGATCGGGCCCGAGTCGATCGGCTCCTTGTCCGCCCAGCTCAGCACGAGGGCGCCGTCGACGAGGCACTCGACGATCCGACCGCAGCGCATGATCCTGACGGCGTAGTCGCGTCCCGGCTCGACGGCCCTGTCGGTCCACGCCACGAGGCGGCCGTCGCGCAGCAGGGCGGCGCCGGTGTTGGACGCCGCGCCGAGCACGAGCGTATAGCCGCCGTCGAACAGGCGGCATCGGATGTCGTGGTGGGCGGGCGGCACGGTGGCGGCCGCGAACTCGACGACCAGGTCGCCGCTGAATGTGCTGAGCGTGCTGAGCTCGGAGACGCCGCTGCCGCCGCCTTCGAGCCGGCCGTTGGCGGTCGCCCAGGTGCCGCTGCCGACCGTCCACAGGACGAGCCCGTTGTCGAAGGAGTCTTCGAAGACCGCCTCGCCGACGGCATCTGCGCGCACGAGGGTCGTGAGGAGTGCGAACGCTGCGGCCGCGGCGACGAGAAAGCGCTTGATCTGTGGTGGACGCATGCTATTGTGTCGTCGGTTATCGGCTGGTTCCCAAACGTGTTCGTGGCGACCGAGCGCAGTGTATATCAGGTGCGTCGCAACGGGAAGTGCGAATCGTCGCAGCTTCGGCCCGAGGCGCGCGCCGTCTTCGGCATGGTACCGTACACACGAGGTACTGAGACGCTCAAGGAAGGAGAACGCGGCAATGGCGAACAGAGTGCTAAACAGGCTGGCGCTGGTGCTCGGATGTGCAGCGTGCGTGCTCGTCGGGCCGGCCGTCGCGCAGGACGAGTTCGGTGTCACCGTCGGCGCCAACCTCGTGAGCGACTACGTCTGGCGCGGGCAGGTCCGCAACGACGACGGCGCGATCCAGCCGTGGGCCAACGTCGAGATCGGCTCGTTCACGGCCAACGTGTGGGGCTCGCTCGACCTGGATGACCAGCCGAACGACGCGCAGTGGGAGTTTACCGAGGTGCGCGTCCTGGGCTCGTATGCGATCCCGATCGGGTCGTACGACCTCGACGTGGGCGCCATCTACTACAACTACCCCAACACCGAGATCGAGAACACGTTCGAGATCTTCGGCACGTTCACGTTCACGGGCGTGATCTTCGATCCGTACGTGTCGTTGTACTACGACCTCGATGAGATCGAGGGTTTCTACCTGCGGGTGGGCGGCGGCTACGGCCAGGAGCTCGAGACGTTCGACTGGGCGCTCGACCTGTCGATCGGCTTCGGCTGCGACGACTACAACGCGGCCTATTTCGGTCAGGACGAGTTCGGGCTGAACGACCTGCAGATCACCTTCACAGTCACGGTCCCGTTCTCGGAGCAGTTCAGCGCCTCGGTTTTCGTGCTGGCCTCGTGGTTGATCGACGACGACTTCAAGGACAGCGTTGAGGACGACTCCGAGATCGGCTTCGGCGGGGGCGTCAGCTACAGCTTCTAGCGCCGCATTTCTCACAGGCTTTGCGCGCGTGATCGGGTCCGATGAGCCGCGTGGCGGCGATTGGCAGTAGCCTCGGGCGCAAGCCCGTGGGAAGCGGAATCAACAAAGACCCGGAGCCCCGTCGGGGGCGATTGAGCTCGTTCCGCGCGCGTCCTCAATCGCCCCTGAAGGGGCTCTGAGGTATTGCGTCGCATCTTGTTCCACGGGCTTGCGCCCGAGGCTACTGCCAGACGCCCCTGGCGGGGCTTGCATCCGTCCGCCGGTCTGGACCATGTCCGGAGCGGCGTTTGTTTGCTTCGTGTCGGCGCGAGCGGCTGTCGCCTTACTCGGACTCGTCCGCGGGCGCTTGCTCGACCACGCGCCAGACGATGAGCGTCAGCGTCTTCAACGCGTTCCGGGTCGAGCCCGCCCCGAAAGACGTCCCGGCTTCAACTGTCTCGGTCTTCTCGTCCCGGCCGCGCTTCTTCTGCTCACGCTCCTGCTTGTCTTGCTCGTTGTAGAGGCTGAGCTGCTCAACGGCCTTGTCATAGGAGTCGGCGGTGAAATAGAGGTTGAGCAGTGTCAGCGTATTCTCTTCGCGTACTTCCTTTGTGTAGCCGCCCTTTTCCTTGACGATCTTCTGGACGTTCGTCAGGTCGGTTTCGAGATCGTACACGACGAGCTCAATGACCGTCCCGGGCTGTCGGCCGGCGCCAAGGCTCATTCCGCTCAAGGAGCCTGTTGCGCCGTGCTCTTCTTGCGTTTCGTCCGCGTCAGCTAAGTCGACCGCGGACTCGTCTTTGTCCTTTTCCGTGACCTCGACGTTCACGGTTCCGAGGTCGGCCGGCTCGTCGCCCCTCGTCGTCTCGGTCCAGGCCGCATCGACCTCAGTGCCTTTGACGCGCTGGGATCGGCCGCTCGTCTCGTCCGTGGCGGCCGTTTCTTTGGGCTGTGTGTCCCCGCCGGCTCTGGACCCGCCGTTCAGCGTAGCAAGCTCGACGGCTTTCTCGTCGCCGGTCGGTTCGGCTGCCCCGGCCTCCACGGCACTGCCCTTCGTGAGGTCGCGTCCCAGCGCATCACCGAAAAGACCTTCGCTGGCGCCGGCTTCGCCGAGCTCAGAGCTGGCCCGCGCGTCGCGCTCGGGTTGCTTCTCCTCGAAGTACTTGAAGCCGGGCCCCGGCTCGCTTGGTGCTGTGTCAGGCGACTCGATCGCTTTGGCGATCTTGATCTGCTCGGCCGACTCGTCCTCTTCGGGCTGTTCGGCACGCTCGGTGGTCTTCGGCAGATTCGTCATGATGATAAAGACGGCGACAAACACGACGATGATCGCGGGGATCGCCACCGAGACGCCGGGGCGCAGCGGCCGGCTCAGCACGCCCGTGAGGCGCTCCCATATGGTCGGCCTGTCGATGCGCTCGCGCACGGTCTGGAGGAAGCCCGCCGGCTCGGGCACCTCGTCGAGCGAGCCGACGAGGGCGGCCACCTTGCGCAGCTCGTCGAGCTCACGCCGGCACGCCTCGCACGAGGCGACGTGGACGCTCACGAGCGCCTGCTCGTCCGTCTCGAGCGTTCCGTCCAGGTACTCCTGTAGCCGTTCCCGGCATCGCTGGCAGTCCATGGCTGATCACCACCCTTGATCTATCGAAACCAACCTCGCCTTGTGTATCGACCGCCCGTGCGGCCGCTAGAGCAATTCGCGCAGCAGCTCTCGCAGCTCGAGCCGGGCCCGGTGCAGGCGCGACTTCACGGTGCCCTCGGCGCACTGGAGCACCTGCGACATCTCGTCGTACGTGAGCTCCTCGATGTGGCGCAGGATGATCACCTGCCGGTGCTCGGGCGCCAGGCGCATCAGCCCGCGCTGGATTTGCTCCTGGATCTCGCGCCCGTCGAGCTCGCGCGTCGGCGAGAGCTTCGTGTCCTCGATTTCGCGTGGTCCTTTGCTGTCCTCGTACTGTTTCGGGTTGTCGAGCGAGACCTTCTTGTGTTCGCCCCGGCTGACCCGGTAGCGGTGGCGGTTCCTCGCCAGGTTCAGGATGATCTTGTAGAGCCATGTCACGAACGAGGAACGCCCTTTGAACCGCCGCAGGTTCCTGTAAACGCGTACGAACGCGTCCTGGGCGACCTCGAGCGCGTCCTCGTGGTTCGACAGGAACCGGAACGCGATGTTGTACGCGCGCCGCTGGTGCTTGAGCACCAACCGGTTGAACGCTTCCTCGCTGCCGTCCAAGAACCGCCTAATCAGCTCGGCGTCCGGGGCCTCGTCCTTTGGCTCTCGGGTCCGGACAACCCGTTCTATTTCAGTTCGTTTGGACACGCCGGCGCCCGAGAAGTTCCGCGACGCCCGTGCCGTTGTTTCTTGCTGGTTCATGTCCACCAGACCCAGATCAAGAACGTGGCCGCTCGGAACATGAGCCCGAACACGGGCCTCAGCAGCGGCAAGACGACAAACAGCAGGATGATGAAGTTGAACGGGGGCATCAGGAAGCGCTCAAGCTTCTGGGTTGCTTCTCTGGAGAGAAAGACGCCGAGGATGTGCGAGCCGTCCAGCGGCGGGATGGGGATCAGGTTGAACAGGCCAAGAACGAGGTTGAGGATGAGCAACCTGCCTAGGAAGGTCAGGAATGCCTCGGCCACCGGCCCGGCTGTTGGACCAATGCGTCCAGTCGCCGCAATGACGAGCCAGCATACGATGACGGTCACGCCCGCCAGGATGAAGTTTGAAGCCGGCCCGGCAAGCGAGACCAGGATCTCACCTCGGCGCATGTTGCGGAACCGCAGCGGGTTAACCGGCACCGGCTTGGCCCAGCCGATCAGCGGCAGGCCCGAAAAGACCACTTGCATCAGGGGCATCAGGATCGTGCCGATCGGGTCGATGTGGACCACCGGGTTCAGCGTCATCCGTCCCATGAGGCGGGCGGTGTCGTCGCCGCAGCGGCTGGCCATCCACGCGTGCGCCGCCTCGTGCAGGGAGATCGACAGATAGAGCGCGACGAGGAAGTGCAGGATCTCGATCGGGTCGATCTTGCCTAAATCGAAAATGGCCGCAATGGTCTGAAAACCCACGTGGTGCCCTTTCGCCGGAACGGGTCGATCTACGTGACGAGCTTATCGCCCGGAAGGTTTCGCGGTCAAGCGCTTGAGTGCTTGCCAGCGCGTGAGCGCTTGTCGCCCGCGACGACGAAGGCCGCCACGATGCCCACGAGCAGCAGAGCGGCCGGCACGAGGAGAAGGGCCGGTACGTGCCCGCCCGCGTCGAGCCACGCCCCGCCCAGTCCGGCCTTCTCGAGGAGCGGCTCGAGGTACCCGAGCGTCATCAGCCCTGCGTTGTAGAGCAGGTGGAAGAGCATGCCGGTGAAGATCGACCGCGAGTAGGCGACGATGAGCGACAGGACGATGCCGATTACGATGTGGCTCACCGGGATCACCTTCATCGCGACCGGCACGACGTGGTAGAAGCCGAACAGCACGCCGACGATGATGGCCGCTTGCCACCGCCGCATCTTCGACGAGAAGCCGCTCAGCATGAAGCCGCGGAACAGCATCTCCTCGCAGATCGCCGGGAAGAGCGCTATGAACATGAGCGTTTCGACGAGGCCGAACCGTGCCTGCTCGAACGCGCGCTTCGTCGCCTCGGCCAGCTCCTGCGAGTACGGCAGGAGCTTCGATTGCACGTACTCGATCTCGAGGACCACGAGCAGCGAGGCGACCGCCGCGACGACGGCGCCGACCAGCGCGAGGGCCGAAGGCCGGCGCAGTGCAAACGTCTTGCGCACGTCGAGCTTGAGGTAGCGGGCGAACCCGACGGCCGGCAGGAAAAGCAGGCCCCACATCGTGATGGTGAGGCCGACGCGGAGATCGTGCGACTGCACGATCTGGCCGGCGGTGAAGAACAGCACGAAACAGACGGCCGCGAGCAGGAGCGCCTCGCCCGGCGTCGGCACCGGCCGCGGCTTGAGGCGCGTGCGCCCGACGAAGAGCGCGAACGGCCGCTCCGACGAGAAAAGCACGTTCTCGTTGTGGAACAGCCGGATCGTAAGCCGGAACGCGCCGTAGGCATACAGGCTCGTCGAGATGAAGACGAGGGCGAGGTGGCCCCAGACGATTGTGGCCTGGAGCAGCTCCTTGAGCAGCAGCGTGACGCCGACCACCGGCACGACGCACAGGAACGGCGTGAGCTCGAAGCCCGGTAGCGTCGACATCATCGCCGGAATGATGCAGAGCAGGTAGATGGGCGTCGCGTAGTTCTGCGCCTCCTTGAACGTGCGCGCGTACATCGCCACGGCCATCATCACCGAGCTGAACAGGAACGCGAGCGGCACGAGAAACAGCAGCACGAGCAGCGCCGCGTCGAGCGGCAGCGACAGGTTGATCGTCTCCTGCGCGGCGTGGCCGATCGCGGCGAGCGCCAGACCCATGCCGGCCAGGTTGAGCAGCCCGGTGGCGATGGCGATGAGAAAGATGGTCAGGAACTTGCCGGCGACGATCTCGGCGATGCCCGCCGGCGTGGTGAGGATCGTCTCGATCGTGCCGCGCTCCTTCTCGCCGGCCGTCGTGTCGATCGCGGGGTACATGGAGCCGGCGATCGTCATGAGCACGAGCATCATCGGGATCACATACCCGAGCACCCGGCGCCCGACGGCCTCCGGCGTGCCGACCGATTCGCGCCTGATCACGAGCGGGTAGGCGTATTCCTCGCCTTCCTCGAGCTGCGCGAGCTGCCCGGTCACCGCCTCGCGCGAGTAGGCCCCGAGCAGCTCGCTGATGCGCTCAAACGCGAGCTCGGACCGCTCGTCGGCTTGGTCGTAGATGACGACGACGCGCGCCAGCGCCCCCGTCAGCAGCGGCGACGCCTCGTCGGGCGTCTCCACATCGCGGCTCACAATGACGGCGGCTTCCACGCGGCCGGTGCGGACGGCCTCGCGTACGTCGCCGAGTTGGAGCGCGTCGAGCTCGATGTGTTCGTCGTCGAGCAAGCGGTCGGTCAGACTGGGTGCCACCGCTTGGCCGATGAGCGCCACGCGCGACGGCTGTTGCTCGAGCCGGCCCTGCTGTGCGCGCGACATGGTCACCAGTACGAGGATGAGCACGGGGTAGATGAGCACCGGGCCGAGGATCATGACCATGAGCGTGCGCTTGTCGCGCAGCGTCTCGAGCATCTCCTTGAGGAAGACGATCCTGGCCTGGCGCAGCCTCATCGGACCGATCCCTCATTTGGCGAACCGAGGTCGGCCCCGGCCGCTTCGAGACGCCGGAGAAACGCCTCGTTGAGGCTCGTCGTGCCCGTGTCCTCGACGAGGCGATCGAGCGTGTCGAGGGCCAGGAACAGGCCCTCGTGCAGCAGGGCGACCCGGTCGCACAGCTCCTCGGCCTCGGTCATGTAGTGGGTCGAGAGCAGCACCGTCTTGTGCTGGGCCTTCGCCTCGCGGATGAGCGAGACGATGGCACGCGAGGCGATCACGTCGAGCCCGGCCGTCGGCTCGTCGAGCACGAGCACCTCGGGGTCGTGGATGAGCGTGCGCGCCACCGAGACCTTCTGCTTCTGGCCCGTCGAGAGCTTCTCGAACCGGCGGTCGCGGATCGTTTCCATGTTGAGCGAGGCGAAGATCGAATCGGTGCGCCGGCGGATTGTTTCGTCGTCGAGACCCGTGAGGCGGCCGAAGTAGCGGACCGTCTCGGCGGCCGTGAGCCGCGCGTAGAGCTTCGTGTTGCCGGAGAGAAAGCCGATGCGGCGCTTCACCTCGTCGGGCTCGCGCACGACGTCGAAGCCGCAGACGCTCGCGCGGCCTTCGGTGGGCTGGATGATCGAGGCGAGCATGCGCAGCAGCGTCGTCTTGCCCGCGCCGTTCGGGCCGAGGATGCCGAGGATCTCGCCGCGGTGGGCCTCGAAGCTCAGGCCGCGGACGGCGTGCACCTCCTCGCCGCGCGCGTCGACGAAGACCTTGTGCAGCCCCTCGGCCTTGATGACGGCTCCGGTGTCGGTCACGCGGACGATTCTCCGGTTGTCATGTTCACGTCGGGCTCACACGTGCAGGGCCGGGAGGCGGCGCTCGTGCTACGCGCCGAACTTGTCGATGCGGCCGGCGTTGGCGAGCAGCACGGGCATCAGCTCCATCATCGGGAAGATGCCGAGGCTGCCTGAGTTGCAATGCCGCTCGGTGAAACGCTCCAGCCGGTCGGCGCCGCACACGCGCGACCACACCATGACGGGGACCGGGTGCCAACTGTGCGCCTTGTTCGCGATCGGCGTCGAGTGGTCGCCGGTGACGCAGAGCACGTCGGGCGCGCGCGTGAGCAGCGTCGGGATCGCCGCGTCGGTCTCCTCGATCGCGGCGACCTTCGCGTCGAAGTTGCCGTCCTCGCCTGCGGCGTCGGTGGGCTTGACGTGGAGAAAGACGTAATCGTAGTTGGCGGCGTCGTTGACGTACGTGTTCGCCTCGTCGGCGACCGTCTCGCCCGTGGCGAGCACGTTGAGGCCGAGCAGCTTCGTGATGCCGCGGTACATCGGGTAGGTGGCGATCGACGCGCTCGTGATCTTCCACTTCTCGGGGAACGGGCGGATCGCGGGCGTTTTCGAGAAGCCGCGCATCATGATCCCGTTGGCGGGCCGCTCGTCTTGCAGCAGCTCGTTGGCGCGCGCGATGAATTCGTTGGCGATTCGGGCCGTTTTGTGGCCCTCGGCGCGGCCCGCCTTTACCTCGAGGATGGGCGAGCCCTCGTGGTGGGGGTCGGCGTCGGTCAGCTCGCCGTCGAGGCCGTCGCCGCGCATGATGGCGACGAACCGATGCCCCATACCGGCCTTGAGGACGAACTCGACGTCCTCGACATTCGGGATGCGGCGGGCGAGCTCGGCCACGAGCTCGCGGCATTTTTCCGTCGGGATGCGGCCGGCGCGGCGATCGGTGATGATGCCGCGCTCGTCGTACGTGGCGAAGTTCGCGCGGGCGCATACGTCGCGCGGCGTGATCTCCATGTCGACGCCGGCCGCCTCGAGCACGCCGCGGCCGATTTCGCTGGTGATCGGGTCGTAGCCGAAGAGCGCCAGGTGGCCCGGGCCGCTGCCGGGCGTGATGCCGGGCGAGACGGGGATCGCGCGGCCGCACGCCGCTTCCTTCACGAGCTCATCGAGGTTCGGCGTCGCGGCCGCCTCGAGCGGCGTGCGCCAGCCTGTCTCGGCGGTGGCCGTGTCGCC
>CAZCQN010000048.1:0-20106 GCA_964500825.1 uncultured Verrucomicrobiota bacterium
GTGTGCGGCGAGCGGCCCGGCGCCTGAATTGAGCACATGAGATACCGCCCGCACGGGCACGTTGTCCGTGCGGGCTTTGCTGTGTCTTTGCACGGGTGCTCGTCGGCGATGGCTGTGCTGGGGACGGACGCGGGATCGAACGAGGACTGGTGGGGAGAGGAGGATTCGAACCTCCGTAGGCATCGCCAGCAGATTTACAGTCTGCCCCCTTTGGCCACTCGGGTATCTCCCCGGGGCCCGGAGCCTGCAGTGAGCAGGTTCCGGAGCGGACCCTCTCTGTAGCACATCGCCCCCCTGGGGTCAAGGGAGCCGCGTTCCCTGTATCGGTCCGAAAAATAGGGACAGGCACCTATTTTTCTCATTTGCGGCCATGCTCAATGCGTCGCGCGTCCGCGAAAAATAGGTGCCTGTCCCTGTTTTTCGGTTGCGCCGTGGCGTACGGCCTGGCGCCGCTTCGCCGTGAGGGCTGCAGGCTTACCCGGTTTCGGCAAGCTCCTTGCATGTCCCTGGTCCAGGCCGTAGAGTGTCGTTACCCTGAGTGAGCGGAGGGCCGATGTCGCGGGCGGATCGGACAGCCGTCGTTGTTGTCACCTGGAACAAGCATGCCCGGCTACGCGACTGCCTGCGCTCGCTCGAGTCGCTGGCGGATCGGGGTTTCGACGTCCTCGTCGTTGATAACGCCTCGACCGACGGTGCGCCCGAGATGGTTCGCCGCGAGTTCCCCGAGGTCGAGCTGCTCGTCAACGACGAGAACCTCGGTGGCGCCGGCGGGTTCAACCGGGGCATGCAGCACGCGCTCGACGCCGGGTACGGCTTCATCTGGCTGCTCGACAACGACGTGACGGTCGCCGCCGAGGCGCTGCGCATCCTCCAACGCGTGATGGCCGAGCGGCCCGAGTGCGGCGTCGCCGGCTCGAAGATCTACGCGGCGGGCACCGG
Organism: uncultured Verrucomicrobiota bacterium; assembly: GCA_964500825.1. Classification (GTDB taxonomy): domain Bacteria; phylum Auribacterota; class JABMQX01; order JAFGEW01; family JAFGEW01; genus CAYUZG01. The sequence continues at coordinate 940 of CAZCQN010000048.1, forward strand.
GCTGGAGTTCGTCCAGGAGCTGGGCTCGTTCATCGACTGGGACAGCGCCGGCATCCGGCTCAACCGCAACGGCGTATTCGACCATGGGCGCGTCGCCGAGACGGTCGAGGTCGATTATGTGCCGGCGTGCTCGATGCTCTTCCGTTCGGCCGCAGTCGATGGCCAGGCGCTGTTCGACCCGTCGTATTTCCTGTACTGGGACGACATCGATTTCTGCCATCGGATCACGCTGGCCGGATGGAAGGTGCTCGCGTGCGGCGAGTCGGTCGTCAACCACTTCTCGTCGGGCGAGCGGGCCGGCACGAGCCTGACGATCTACTACTCGCTGCGCAACTCGCTCTACTTCGTGAGGCGGTATCAGGCCGATCCGGCGGCGCTGCGCGCGTGCGCGCGGCGGCGGCTCGAACGCGCGGCCGAACGCGCGGGTCTGTTTGTCACGCTTGGCCGCGACGAGCTCATTGGGACGATGGAGCGAGCGGTCCACGACGGCCTTGCGATGGTGCGCGGGCGCGTGGACGATCTGGCCGTCGTGCCGCTCGCCGCCGGCGCGCCGAGCCGGCTTGCGCCGGCTCGGACGCTCGTCCTCGTCGCCCAGCGCCCGCACATCTTTTCTCAGTGCCGACCGGCCGTGGAGCAGGTGCTCGGACACGGCGAGATCACCTACCTCGTCAACGAGCAGCACCTCCCTGATTTGCGAGCAATGGATACCTCGAACGTGCGCGGTCACCGCGAGCGGCAGTTTCATGCCGAGTCGGTCGAGATGGAGCGCCACGTGGGCGGGTACGAGCGCGTCGTGCTGCTGGGCAAGGACGCGCTGTTCGCCAATGCGGTCGAGGCGGCGCTGGCGCTCGGCGCGCGCGAGACGTTTTTTGGGGACTTCTACTGCAACATGATCGAGCTAACGAGCCGCACGCTCGACGAGCAGCGCGAGCACGGCGACGCCTTCCGCGCACGCTGGCTGGCCGACCTCGATCGGTCCGAGCTTCTTGGTGCGGCGGTCGCGCCGTCAGGAGGCGGCGCGCGATGACGGCGCTCTCGACGGTCATCCCGACGCACAACGGCGCGCGCTATCTTGGCGAGGCGCTCGAGTCGATCGCGGCGCAATCGCTCAAACCGATCGAAGTGATCGTCGTCGACGACGGCTCGACGGACAACACGGCCGAGGTGGTCGAGTCGCGCCGCGCGCTGCTTCCGAACCTTACCTACGTGCGCCAGGAGCAGCGCGGCGCGTCGGCAGCCCGGAACGCCGGCGCGGCACGCGCCTCAGGCGACGTCCTCCACTTCTTCGACGCCGACGACCTGCTGCTGCCCGATTTCAATCTGCATATGGTGAGCGTGCTGTCGCGGGAGCCGTTGCTCGGCGCCGCGTGCTGTCAGCGCTTTTACCAGTACGGCGCTTCGGAGCGTCGCTACGCCGTCGACCGGTGCTGGGTGCGCGAGCTGCCGCTGGCGATCGCGATGCAGATGGACAACCCGCTCGATACGCTCTCGACGGTCATGTGGCGATCGGTCTTCGAGGAGCTGGGTGGGTTCAACGAGGCGTTCCCGATCATTCAGGACGTCGAGCTCGCGCACCGGCTTGTCGCGCGTTGGCCGGCCGAGGTGTCGCCCGAGCGCCACGTCGTCTACCGTCAGCACGGGCGCGGGGTGTCGAGCAGCGGCGTCGGCACGACCATCGAGCGCCTGCTGCAGGCCGAGCAGGTGGCGGCGGCCGACCACGACACCTACGGAGTGTTGATCGACACGTACCTCCAGTATTGGCTCGCCGAGTTCTTCGTTCAAGCCGGCCGCCTCGACGAGGCCGAGGAGCGCCTGACTTGGCTTCTTGCCGCGTCGCCCGAGCATGCGGCTGGGTGCCTCCTGCGCGTCCGGGTCCTGCTTGCGCGCGACCGTGTTGCCGACGCCCGTGCCGAGGCCGAGACGCTGCAGGCCCGCTTCCCTGACTGTGCGCCCGTCGTGGCAGCCCTCGGCCGGGTTCGCGATGCTGAGGGGACACCGGAGCAGGCAACGGCCCTGTTACGAGAGGCGATCGGGCTCGATCTCGACGACGTGGAGCGGCAACGCCACGAGCTCGATCTGGCCGACTTGCTTGTGCGCTGCGGCAACGTGGACGAGGCGACTGCGGTGCGTGCGACGGTCTACGAGGACGCGGACGCCCCCGACGTCAGGCCGCGAGCGCTCGCGGGGTTGGCGCTGATGCAGGTCGTGTCGGGCCGGCGGGCGGAGGCCGACGCGCTCCTGAGCGCCGAGCCCGACGGCGCGATCTCCGTGCGTGCCCGCTACAACATGGGGTCACAGCTCGAGGAGGCCGGTTATCTCGACGAGGCGATCGACGCGTTCAAGCCCGTCGCGGCATCCTCTATGGCCTGCGAGACGGCGCTCGCGGCCGGGGCCCACTACCACCTCGGCATGCTGCATGCCTCGGCCGGGGAGGGCGAACGGGCTTGGGAGTGCTTCGAGGAATGCGTGCGCCTCAATCCGGCGCATCGGCGCGCGGCGTCGATGCTCGAGGAGCTCGCGCGGGCTCGCTCTGGAGGCTCTTGACCATTTCGACCAGCTCGTCGGCTGCTTCGTTGGTTTCCCCGTCGAGCTCATCGAGCAAGCTGCGCGCGGCGCCGTGCTGCGGGTTCTCCGCCAGGCAGGTCTGCGCGTGCTGCCGAGCGGCCTGCCGATCACCAGTCTCAGCCGCGATCTGGGCGAGGTGGTACTGCGCGCCTGCTTTCAGGCCGGTCGCGTCGTGGCCTTCATCCGTGATCACGGCTCGGAAGAGCGCGGCCGCCAGGTCGAAGGCGTGCAGCTCCTCGCAGATCGAGGCGAGGCGATACGCCGCCAACGGTGAGGGGTCGGACGCGACGAGCTCGCTGACGAGCTTCGCCGCCTCGTCCGCTCGACCCGCTGCCAGGAGCGCGCGCAGCGTCGCCCGGGCGTATCTCCCCAAAGAGTCCGGCGTGGTTGCCGCACGAGCTGCCTGCTGCACGGCGGCGAGCTCGTCGTCGTGGCGGCCGAGCTCGTGCAGCGCGTTTGCCAGGAAGAGCTGGCGGTCGAACCACTTCGCCTGGCGCCGTTCGTGCCGCCGCGCCATGTGGGCCGGCGACATGGCGGGCTTCAGGCCGTTCGCCGTCATGAGGTGTGTGGCGTCGAGGAACGTGTAGGTGTCCGCCCCGTCGGCCGCCAGCGCGCGGTTGCGCTCTGCCTCGTTGCCGAACCACGCGCCGTGCCAGCCGCCGTCGACGTGGCCGCAATCGTGGTTCTGGTGGACGGCGATGACGCACGAGCTCGCATCGATCACGGGGAAGCCGCGCGCGACGGCCGCGTAAACGAGCCAGTTGTCGAACGCGGTGCGACCGAGGGCGAATGGCGGGATCTCGGGCCACTGGTAGCGCTGGAAGACGAAGTAATCGGGACCGCCGTGGGGGCTTTTCTGCACGCCGTGCGCGAGGGTGTGCTCGCGCAGCTTCTGCTCCCAGGCCGGGTCGTCGAAGTCCCACCGCCCGTTGATCGTCACGTTCCACCGGCGGCTGATCATCAGCAGCCGTTCCGGCTCGAGCCGCGCGACGGCGTCGAGGAAGTCGCCCATCAGCATGATGTCGGCGTTGATGTAGCAGACGAGGTCGTGGCGGGCGATCGCTCCGGCCTGCTCGACGACCGAATCGAGCAGCGGGGTGCCGTAGTCGTTGCGGCGCACGTCGGCGATGTGCCGGGCGCCGAGCTCGCGGGCCGCCTCGGCCGTGCCCTCGTCGTCACCGACGAGGATGACCTCGCAGCCGCGGCCGAGCTTGAGCCAGCTCCGGATCGCGTTGCGCTGGGCGACGGCCGCAGCGCCTCGGAACGGCTTGCACGTGGTGAAGAACGTGAGCACCTGCCGGTTCCCTCATTCGGGCATCTCGTAGCCGAACGCGTGCATTGCCTCCGCGCACCGGCGAACGAAGATATCACGCTGCTCGTCGCTCAGTTGCGACCAGACCCACTCGGTGGTGCGGAGCTCGCTCTTGGGGTCGTGCTTGTTGACGTGCCCCTGTTGGCGGGCGCGCAGCACCTCGTCGGGCACCTCGACGGTCGGATCGAGCCAGTGGATGAGGTCCCGCAGCGCGTCGGTCCCGCAGCCGGACTCGCCGGTCAGGTCCTCGATCCGGTACGAGCGCAGCGGCTTGCCGAGCCCCGGGATCCACGGGGTGGCCGGCTTGTGATACAGCGTGTTGCGGCTCCACGAGACGCAGACCGACTCCCAGGCCTCGAGGTTGCCGGCACATCGCTCGTTCCAGTTGAGCATGCTCCAGACAAACCGGAGTCCGTCGCGGACCAGGTGGATGACGGCACTGACCGGGATCTCCTGGCCGATCAGCGGCAGCACGTCGATCGGCCAGCCGTGCGAGTCGCCCACGACGCGATACGTCCGGCACGCCGTCTTGACCTGGTCGAAGTAGACGGCGTAGAAGTCGCGGAGATCGTCGAGCGACACATCGCCCTTTCTGATCTGTTCCACCTGGTCGTCGTAGAACTGGGGCTTGAGCGGGCCGGTGGCCATCCAATACCACTCGTGCCTGAAGTGGAAGCCGTGGTCAGGCAGGTTGAGCACGTGGCCGAGCTTCTTGGTGCCGCTGTGTCCCAGGCCGACGCCCTGGACGTGAACGGCCTGTCCAGGGGTGCGCTCGATCTCGAAGTCGCCCATCTCGTGCATGTAGAAGCCACGTTGCTCCAGGCTTGTTACGGCCGCGCCGTCAGGGCGCTGGTCGTTGACGTTGCCCATACCGGTCTCCCTCCGGCCGCTGCTGCTGCGTCACCAGGTTCAGCCTGGCTGGGCGTTGCAAGAGACATGCCAAAGGGCTGCCGAGCCCGGGTGGCAGACGCGGGCGCGCCGGCTGCGGCGAGGAGCGTAATCGGCCTCGGTTGTGGCATTTCACGACATTGAGAGGCTGCCGAGGCGGGTCGTTCGTTCAGTCAATGATCGTCTCCCTTTGGTGGCATGCTTCTTGCGCGGCCTCTAGCGCGCGAGGATGTCCCCGCATACGCCCACGCCGTCCCGCGGCCATGAACCTGGGCGCCCGTCGGGGACTCTCGTCTGCGACGAGGCCGGCGTCTGCCGCCCGATCGCCGCAAACCATACACACTGCATGGGCACGTGCGAGATGAAGGGAACGCTGTTTCTGCAGGGGAGCCTCGGGGGACTCAACGCCCGCGAGGGCCGGCCCCTGTTCATGGAACCGGTCGGCGAGCGGCCGCTGCTCGGCCTGCTGCTTGATGACGCGACGGCTTCGGGCTGTTTGGAGCGGGTCGTGTTCGTGACCTCCGCCGAGGCCTGCGATGACCCGGTGGCCGACTACCTGGCCGGCACGTGGCCGGCCGTGGTCGTGCATCGGGTCCCGGGCGATTCGCCGCACGCGCTCGGCCCGGCGCGCCGTCAGGTGCGCCTGCTCTGGTCGGCCAACTGCGGCGGCGTGCTGTCGATCGACGGGTTCCGCGAGATCGCGCCGCAGTACGTGCAGGACGCCTCGCAGGTCGTCTTCGTGCTTGACGTCGAGGACGCGCCGATCGTCTCGGCCCGGTACTTCCGCAAGGCGCTGCCGGCGGCGGGCCAGATCGGCTTTTTCGGCACGATTGGCTCCGGCGGGGCAAGCGTGTGCGGGTTTCAGATGCGGGCGCTCGAGAAGATGAGCGGCCATCAGCGCTCGCTGCGCGTCGCCGCGGCCGCGACGGTGCGGGATCGCGTCGAACGCGCGATCCAGGCGATCCGGCGCGAGCGCACCCTCGAGACCGACGACGAGATCACCGCCATCTCGGCCTGGCAGCAGGCCAAGGCCGATCGGCAGGAGGTGTGTCCGGGCGGCTCGCTCGTGAGCATGACGAGCGATTACGTGTCGCGCCATTCCGATGCCCCAACGCGCGAGCAGCTCCTGCGTGAGCTCGCCGGCGAGGCCATCTCTGTCACGACGGGCTCCGGGCTCGAGATGGTCTGTGCGGTCCACGAGCTGCCGGCGGGTGGCGACGTGTCCGGGATCGAGCAGTGGCTGGCCCGGTACGAGCAGCGCGCCTTCCAGCGCCTCGGGCGGCAGCGGTTCTATCCGGATTATCCCTCGTACCTGGAGGTCGAGCTCACCTCGCGCTGCAACCTGGCGTGCCAGTTCTGCCCCCAGACACGGCTGACTCGGCCGGCGGCCGACCTCGACTACGACACGTTCGAGGCGCTCGTCGACCGGGTTGCAGACTTCGTCACTTTGCTCAACTTCTCCGGGTTCGGCGAGCCGACGCTGCACCCGCGGCTGTTCGACTTCGTGCGGCTGGCCAAGTCGCGCGGCATCCCTCGGGTCGAGATCGAGACGAACGGCACGCGGCTTGGCGACGAGGCGTTTCTCCAAGAAATCCTCGAGAGCGGGCTTGACGTCCTCGCCGTGAACCTCGACGCGGCCGACATGGCTCGTCGCGACGGGGCGGGCGACGCCCCGTTTGGGTCAACGTACGAGCTGGTCAAGCGCTTCCTCGAGCGCCGGGGCGAGGCGCCGCGGCCGTTGCTCGTGCTGCAGCGCGTCAACATGGCCGTCCCGGGCCAGGATGCCGCGATCGAGCGCGACTTCACGCTCTGGTTCGACGTCGCCGACGCTTTCGTCATCAAGCCGTTCAACACCTACCGCGGCACGTTTCCCGAGAAGCGCCCGATCGACTTCGCTCCGCTCGAACGGACCGCGTGCAAGAAGCTGCTGGCCTCGGCCCTCGTGCTCTCGTCGGGCGAGCCCGTGATGTGCGAGCAGTGCTTCGATGGGCAGTCAGCCGAGGCGGATGTGCTTAGCCCGACGGGCGAGAGCGTGGCGCTGCGCCGGCTGCGCGGCAACCACACCCGGGGGCATTCCGGCGCCTGGTGTGAGCCGTGCACGCAGTGGTACCAGCAGGATGTCCAATGGCCATTGCCCGACACGCAGCGACGCTGGTTCGACTCGGCGCTCGCGCGGGCCGCCGGCGAGGTGGCCGAGCGGCTCCTGGCGAGCAGGGCCGAGGCGGTTGCCACGACGCATATCCCGGAGATCATCGCCCGCTCGGGCGACCATCACGACGAGTGGCGAGGCCGGCTTGAGCAGATGGTTGGCCGCGAGCGATGGGCCGAGGCCGTGCCGGACGAGCTGCCCGCCTTCCGCGGCCGGATCGGTGACGATGAGGCGGCCGAGGGCGTGCTCGTCCACCCGGTTGCGTGCGCTGTGCTGGGCGAGAAGCTGTACGTGACCGATCCCGGCACCCGCCGCGTATCGGTTCATTCGCTTGACGGAGAGTTCGAGTTCGCGTTCGGCGAGACCGGCGAGTACGACACGCGCTATCACGACTGCCCCGACATCGCAGCGGCCGACGGCGAGCTCTACGTGGCCGAGCCGACCCGGATCCGCCGGTACGCGCCCGACGGCGAGCTGCTCGGCACACTCGCGCCGGACTGGGATGGGCCGCCGCCGTTCAGCATCGCACCGGGGCCCCCCGGGCACGTGTGGGTGGCGACCGAACAGGATCGCGTGATCCTGCTCGATGTCCAGTCGGGCGAGGCGGTCCGGTCGCTCCACGACCCGTCGTGGCTCAAGGTGCTCGTGAGCGCATCGCCCGAGACGGGCGAGCTGTTTGTCGCGAGCCCCGATCGCCACGAGGTGTTCGTCTACGACCTCGAAGGCAGCTTGAAGGACCGGATCGGACGTGAGCGGGTCGGCCGTCTGTACTGGCCCGTGCACGCGGCCCCGTTTGGCGCGGGATACGTCGTGTCGAACCCCGGCGGGCTTGAGGTCCTGATTCTCTCGTCGGAGTTCGAGTACGTCGGCTCGCTGCCGGTCCCCGCCTGGGCGGGCAAGATGGCCCGTGCGGGCGGCCGGCTCTACGTGATGACGCGCGGCAGCGAGACCGCCTGCCGCGTGTGGGAACTTCAACGTGTTCCGGCGGCGCCCGCGTGAGGGCATACAGAGCGCATGTCGCACGAGCGTGAGATGACGACGGACTCCTCGCACGAGCGGGGCGGCGCGACCGCGCTTCAGGGAGCGGGCATCCGCCGCGTGCTGATCACCTATCCTCGGTCGGGCACGCACTGGCTCAAGGTGCTCATCGAGGACGCGATGGGTGCCGAGGCCTTGAGGCGCCGCCTCATCGAGCCGGCCGAGGCGATCGACGCGGTGGAGCATGAGTCAACCGAGCGGCTCGTGTACGAGCACTTCGATTTCGACATGCACGGGGCGATCCTCGATCCGGCCTGGTATCCGGGCCTGCGGATGGTCCTGTTGTACCGAAACCCGCTCGATGTGTTGATATCGCAGTTCTACAGGTTCGCCGCCGACGGGCAGCTTCCGGACAACGGGCTAAGCGCCCTCGAGAACCTGAAGCTCTATTTGCGCCAGTCCCGATCGGACGCGCCGTCTCCCGACGCGGGCCGCACCGACTGGCCGCTGCCGGAATCGCTTCGCGAGGGCGTCCGCAGCCGGATCGTCGACTGGGTCCGCTCGGGGCGGTGCCTGGAGGTTCGCTACGAGGAGCTTGTGGCCGACACGGCGCGCGAGCTTGCGCGCGTGCTCGATCACTTCGACATTGACTACACGGCGAGCGGGCTCGCCGAGATCGTCGAACGGAACCGGTTCGAGCGCCGCACCGGGGGCCGTCCGCCGGGCATCGAGGAGCCGGGGTCCCACCTTCGCAAGGGCATACCGGGCGAGTGGCGCGAGGTCTACGACGCGGACGATCTGCGGATCATCGACGCGACGATCGGCGACTACCTCGACTTCCTTGGCTATCGGCTCGACGAGCGATGCCTCACCACGAGCAGTCGGTGACACGGAGCGCGCATGGCAACGGAACCGGGTCTTGAATACGAGGTCTTCCTGACGCGGCAGGCGTTCGCCATCAACAAGGCGCGGCAGGATCATCTCGCCTCGCTCGGCCTCGACCTGTCCGGCAAGCGCGTGCTGGAGGTCGGCGCCGGCATCGGCCTGCATACGGAGTTTTTTGAGGCGCGTGGCTGCCGTGTCGTCTCGACGGACGGCAACCCGGACAACGTGGCCGAAATCACGAGGCGGCACCCGGATCGCACCGTGGGCGTGCTCGACCTCGACGACCCGTCGGGTCTTCACGAGCTCGGCGAGTTCGAGGTCGTCTACTGCTACGGCACGCTCTATCACTTGTCCCAGCCCGAAAGAGCCCTTCATGTGCTCGCCGAGGTGTGCCGCGAGATAATCCTGCTCGAGACGTGCGTCACGTTGGGCCACTACTCCGAGCTGCATCTCGTGCGCGACACCAGCTCGAACAACCAGTCGATCCACTCGATCGGGTGCCGGCCGACGCGGTTGTGGGTCATCGAGACGCTGCGGGCCGCCTTCGGCCACGCCTACATCACGGCCACGCAGCCGAGCCATCCGGACTTCGACCTCGACTGGCGCATCGTCGAGTCGCCGAAGCTGCATCGGGCCGTGTTCGTCGGCTCGAAGCAGTCGCTCGCCAACGAGCTGCTTCTCGAGGTGGTCCCCGAGGTCCAAACGCGCGCAGTCGAGCGCACCGAGCACCCAGAGAGCCTGACAGCCAACTAGAGAGGATTCGCCATGCCGCCTACTGCCCCCGGCAGACAGAACAGCCAGGCCGGAACGTCGGCACACGCTGACGTCCTCGACCAGCTTCGTGCGCTCTACGAGGCCGAGTGCCCGCCCGGCTACGAGCTGCAAGAGAGCGTTGACGCCTTCTACCGCAGCGACGAGTTTTGGGAGCGGTTCCTGCAGTGGATCGAGCAGGAGCCGGCCGCCTACCCGGCGAGCGACAAGGCGTTCGTCGAGTCGGCGCTCCCGGTCGATGGGGCGCACATTATCAACGTCGGCACGTTCTATCCGTGGGCCGAGATCGAATGGGGCGCGCGCGCCGCCGGCTGGATCGGCCTCGACAACAACCCCCACGTGCTTGCTCGGGCGGGCGCTGTCCTTGGCGACTACCCGGCGCATCACGTGAGCCTGATGCAGGCGGACATCACGGAGCCGCTGGATCTCGGGGAACGGTTCGACTGCGTGCTCGACCTGAGCACGTTGGACCAGCTCGACCCGCGCAAGTATCGGACGGTTCTTGAGAACTACAGGCGGCTGTCAGACCAGCTCGTGCTGGCGTACGACGCGACGAGGCTGACGTTCGCCGAGTACGAGTTCGACGAGTGCGGGTTCACCGCCCGGATGAACCCCGACACGATCACGGCGCTGCTCGGCCGGATGGGGTACCGGATCGTTGACCACCGGCCGTTCGCATGTCTTGACCGCCGCAGCTATGTGCTCGCGGTCCAGCACGTGCGCCGAGAGGACGAAGAAAGGAGCTGAAAGCGATGGCGGTCGACACGGCGTTCGAAGAGCAAACGCGGAACAAGTGGCGCGAGATCCCGGCGACCCGGATGGGCCGGATGTACAGCGCCGACTTGCTCGAGTGGGGCAACGAGCGCCTGCTGGCTTACTGGGAGCAGTGCCGGGCCGAGGTGTCCGTGCCCGAGGTGCGCGGGTGGTTCCAGAAGCTGTATGCCGACGAGTTCCGCGGCCACGACGTGCTCGAGGTCGGGCCGGGCATCGGCATCGACGGGGTCCACTTTGCCCGGCACGGCGCCCGGATCACGTTCGCGGACATCGTCGAGGAGAACCTCGCGCTGCTGCGCCGGATCGGCGGCCTACTGGGCTTCGAGGCCGACACCTATTTCATCGACGACTTCTTTACCTATCGCTTTGAGAAGCAGTTCGACGCGTTCGTCTTCATCGGCTCGATGCACCACGCGCCGTTCGAGTTCAGCCAGCGGCAGCTCGCCGCCATGACGCCGTTCCTCAAGCCGGGCGGCAAGGTCGTGATGCTCTCCTATCCCAAGGAGCGGTTCGACGCTTCGGGCGCGCGCGACTTCGCCGAGTTCGCCAAGACGACCGATGGCGAGCGGACACCGTGGGCCGAGTGGTACGACGAAGACAGGGTCAGCGAGCTGTTCGGCCCCGAGTTCAAGCTGAACTGGAGCCGGCGGTTCGGGAAGGACTACATCGAGTTCATCTGGTTCGACCTGACAAAGAAGGGGTCGGTATGAGCGAACGCCGAGGGCAGCAGGCCGGCGTGGTGAGTATCGTCGCCACGACGCGCAACGACGATCACGGCGGCAACATGCGGCGGCGGATGCAGTCGTTCGTCGACTGCCTCGACGCGCTGTGCGAGCGCCACCGCGTGCCGGCCGAGCTCGTCCTGGTCGAGTGGAACCCGCCGGCCGATCGTGCGCCGCTTGCCGAGGCGCTCACGTGGGCCCGCGGGCCGCGGTGGTGCGGCGTGCGCATCGTCACGGTGCCGCCGGAGACGCACGGCCGTCTCAAGCACAGCGACGGTATGCCGCTGTTCCAGATGATCGCCAAGAACGTCGGTGTCCGACGGGCGCGGGGCGAGTTCGTGCTCGCCACGAACGTCGATATCCTTTTCGGCGAAGAGCTCGTGCGGTTCCTCGGTTCAGGCCGGTTGCGGGATGGCCGCCTCTACCGCGTCGTGCGCTACGACGTGCCGGGCGATCCGCCCGATGGGCCGTCGGCCGACGGCGCGTCGGTGGATGGGGTGCTCGGCTGGTGCGAGGACAACGTGCTGCGCGTGTGCAGCCGCGAGGGCATGATCGACGTGCGGACGGGCGAGCGGCTCGTCATCTACGGGCCGTGGATCTGTCGCGCGCGGCTCCACACGAACGGCTGCGGCGACTTCCAGCTCATGGCGGTCCGGCACTGGCACGAGCTGCGCGGCTACCCCGAGCTCGAGACCTACTCGATGCACCTCGACTCGGTGCTGACCTACATGGCGCACTTCGGCGGCGCGCCGGAAGAGGTGCTGGCCGAGCCGATGCGCATCTACCACCTCGAGCACACGGGCGGCTGGCAGCCCTCCGAGGGCAAGACCCGGCAGCTCGAGACGCGCCTGAAGCGCTCGGGCGTTCCGCAGCTCGCCGCCTCGGCGTTCAACGCCTGGGCCCTGGCGATGACCGAGTCGAAGCGGCCGATCATCTTCAACGACGAGAACTGGGGGCTTGCGGGCGAGGTGTTCGACGAGCAGGAGGTTGTGCGCCCGTCGTGGGCGGCGGCTGAGAGCGTGCCTGTGCCGGAACTCGTTGACGAGCTCGGAGCCGTCTCCACGGACGTGCGTGAGAACTCCCCGCGCGTCTCGGTCGTCGTGCCGTGTCTCAACAGGATCGACGACGTGCGCCGGACGCTCGCGAGCATCCTGTCGCAGGACTACCCGGAGCTCGAGTGCCTCGTCGTCGATCGCGGCTCGACCGATAGCACGGTCGAAGCCATTGAGCAGGAATACGGCGATCGCGTACAGGTCCTTGCCACGCAAGGCCTCGGGGAGGCCGAGGCGGTCAACGCGGGCTGGCAGCGCGCCACGGGCGAGATCGTCGCGTGGCTTGGCCCCGACGACGCGTGGTGGCCGAGCGCGGTCCGCCAGGCCGTCGCGCACATGACCGAGCGGCCCGGGATCGACGTCGTCTACGGCAACTGCGTGACCACCGACGAACACGGCGAGCTCACCGGGATCGCCCACATGCACGAGTGGGACCTGCGCTACTCGGTCGAGTACTGCGACCATTGCATCCCGCGGCCGGCGGCGTTCATCCGGCGACGCATCCTCGATGAGCTTGGCTGGCTCGATCCCGCGTTCGGCCACAAGGCCGACCACCAGCTGTGGCTGCGCATCGGGCAGGCCGGGACGATTCGACACATGCCGGTGATGCTCGCCTCGACCAGGGCGGTGCCGGCGGCCACGGGCTACCGGGGCGATCTGACCGCCCAGCAGTGCGTCCGCGTGACGCGCGCCTTCTTCGAACAGCTCGAGGATCCGTCGCTGTTCGATGCGATCCACGAGCGTGCGATCAGCAACAGCTACCTGCGGGGCGCGCTCTACGCGTCCGGTGCAGGCTTCCACTGGCGCGCGGCGCTCCAGTACGCGCTCCGGGCGATCGAGATCGACCCATCGAACGCGCGCCGCGTGCTCGCGCGGCTCAACCGGCAACTCGCGAAGCCGCCTATCGGCCTGGCGGTCCGGTACCTCGAGCGCATCGAGCGGACGAGCGGGTCGTTGGCGTTGTTCGGACTGACCGAGCTCGCCAAGCGGCTCATCATCGAGTTCCGCGACCGGCCGATGCCGTACGTGATCGACAACAGCCCGGCAAAGCACGGGGCCCGGTTCAACGGCGTCGAAGTCGTCTCGCTCAACGAGGCACGCACCTGCCCGCCCGACGTGATCGCGATCGCGAGCACCACGTCGGTCGACGAGATACGCCGGCGGATCGCGCGCTGTCCCGAGCTGGCCGAGGTCACGGTGCTCGCGCCGCCGCCGTTCATTCCCGCGGACGTCGTGGGCGATCATGAGCTCGGCTACAACGCGGTCGGCGACGTGCTGCCCGAGGACATGAGCGACGAGTTCGCCGGCGAGGCCGGGGCCGATTGGCTCGGCGAGCTCACTGCGGCCTTTGATGAAACGTTGGCGACCGGGGTGGTGACTGCCGGCGAGCCCGTGGCGCGATAGACAAGGGACGAGGCGAGACAATGCGCAGCCAGAGGCACGCCGTCGAAGGAACGAACTGAACGGAACGTGGAGAGGGACCGAACGATGCTGCCGAAGCTCTCCGTGATCGGCCTGGGCAAGCTCGGCCTGACCACCGCGGCCTGCTACGCGTCGAAGGGGCTCGAGGTGGTCGGCGTCGACGTGATCGAGCAGAACGTCGAGGCGATCAACCGCGGCGAGTGCCCGATCCAGGAAACCGGCCTCGCCAAGCTGCTCGCGCAGTGCCGTGGCCGGCTCCGCGCGACGACCGATGCCGCCGAGGCGATCGGCGACTCAGACGTGACGTTCATCATCGTCCCGACGCCGAGCCAGACCGACGGCGCGTTCTCGAACGACTACGTGCTCGACGTGATCGAGGCGATCGGCCCGGCGCTGCGCGCCAAGGACGGGTTTCATGTCGTCGTCGTGACCTCGACGGTGATGCCGGGCACGATGCGCGACGTGGTCGCGCCCCGGCTCGAGGCGCTCAGCGGCAAGACGTGCGGGCGCGACTTCGGGCTTGCCTACAACCCCGAGTTCATCGCGCTCGGCTCGATCATCCACGACTTCCTCAACGCCGACATGGTGCTGATCGGCGAGTCCGACGCGCGCACGGGCGAGACGCTCGAGGCGATCTACCGCGCCGTGTGCGACAACACGCCCACCATCGCGCGCATGAACTGGACCAGCGCGGAGGTGACCAAGCTGGCGCTTAACTGCTACGTGACGACGAAGATCAGCTTCGCCAACGCGATTGCGCAGCTCTGCGAGCGGATCGAGGGCGCCGACCCGGTGGCGATCACCGACGCGATCGGCCACGACTCGCGCGTCGGCACCAAGTACCTGCGACCCGGCCTCGGCTTCGGCGGGCCGTGCTTCCCGCGCGACAACATCGCGTTCATCAAGTGCGCGGGCGACCGCGGCATGGACGCGAAGCTCTCGCGCGCCGTCGTCGCCGTCAACAACGAGCAGGTGGGCCGCGTCGTGCGCCAGGTCCACAACGCCGTCGAGGCGGGCGCGCGCGTCGCCGTGCTCGGGCTGAGCTACAAGCCCGGCTCGCACGTGACCGAGGCATCGCAGCCCGTCGAGATCGTCCGCCAGCTCGTGCGCGACGGCTATCGCGTGCGCGCCTACGACCCGCAGGTGAAAGAAGCGCCCGACCCTGCTGCCGAGCTCGTCGCCTCGGTCGAGGCCTGTCTCGACGAGGCCGACTGCTGCGTGATCGCCACGGCGTGGGACGAGTTCAAGCGGCTCAATCGGCGCGATCTTGAAGAGAGAATGGAGCCTGACGCCATCGTTGATTGCTGGCGTGTGCTCGAGGAGCCGGCGGGTGTAAGAGCGCCGGCACGCGTCGAGCAGCCGGTCTGAACCGGCCGGCCCTGGGCGCCCAGCGCCCGACCACCGATATCCGGAGGAGGTGGTGCATGTACAACAGGAGAGGACTGAAGCAATGCCACCGACCGCCACCGAGAAAGCCTCGACGGACAAAGCGGCCCGGATCGAGTGGTCCGTGCACAAGAAGTGGAACCCGTTCAACAGCTACAAGCTGCTGGCGCACGTGCCGCGCTGGAGCCTGATCAGGCGCGGCAAGCCGATTCCCCAGCCGGCGCTGGTCACCGTCGACCCGATCAACCGCTGCAACCTGCGCTGCCAGTGGTGCAACGCCGGCTATATCCTCGAGCACCGCCAGCGCGCGCTGAGCAAGCAGACGCTGCTCGATCTGGCCGACTTCCTCGCCGAGTGGCAGGGCAGCCCCGAGTGGCCCAAGGGCGTCGAGGCCGTCTGCATCGCCGGCGGGGGCGAGCCGTTGCTCAACCGGAACGTCGGCTATTTCATCGAGCGCTGCGTCAAGAACGGGATCGAGGTCGGCGTCGTGACCAACGGCACGGTGATCGACCGGTTCATCGAGCCACTGTCGCTGTGCACGTGGGTCGGCGTGTCGATCGATGCCGGCTCGAACCAGGTCTACAACCAGCTCAAGGGCCTCAAGCCGGAGGCGATTGTTTTCGACCACGTCATCGAGAACGTGATGCGCCTCATCGCCTACTCGAAGGCGCGCCAGGCGCCGCTCGCCAGCAATCGCTCCGGCGGCCACGGCGTGAGCTACAAGTTCCTGTTGTGCGACGGCAACATCGAGGACGTCTACCGCGCCGGGCGGATCGCCAAGACGATCGGCTGCAAGAACTACCACGTCCGGCCCGTCGGCCGGCCCTGGCACCGGCTCGACGAGGCCGACAGCGAGGGCTTCATGAAGTTCACGACCGGGGCGATCGAGCGGTTCTTCGACGAGCTCGAGCGCGCCCGCGGGCTCGAGGACGAGACGTTCGGCGTCTACGGCGTCACGCACAAGTTCGGCAACAAGTTCGACATCGAGAACTTCTTCTCGACGTGCCACGCCGTGTTCATGACGGCCGTGTTTATGCCGCGCGTCGACTCCGACGACGAGAACGCCTTCACCATGGGCCTGTGCTGCGACCGCCGCGGCGACCCGAGCCTCGAGCTCGTGCGCGACGGCACCTCGTTCGACGCCGTCGCGGAGCTGTGGGGCAGCCGCGACCACTGGCGGCTGTTCGACGCGATCGACATCGGCACCTGCCCGCGCTGCACCTATCAGCCGCACAACCAGATCTACGAGCACGTCATCCAGCGCGACAGCATGACGTACAAGTTCATCTAGGCGCGGCCCATACGCCCGCCGCTTCACGCGCCCGCCATTGCCTGTGCTGGGCGCGTGTGCGTTTCGCGCATTGCACGGGCGACCGTGCGCTGTCGCCATCTTGACTTCCTGCGCGGTGGACTGTAGGTAATTATGATCTGCCGCTCGGCACACGCGGTTGAGCACCAACGAACCGAAGGAGGAACGACGACGTGCGGAGGATCCGTCCGGCTATCAGTCTGCTCGGACAGTGGGCACGGGCCGGCTTCCGCGCTCTTGCGTTGCTCGGGTTCACCGCGTGTGCAGCAGCCTCGGCGACTGCCGCCGGGCCGGTCGAGGGCGCCGGTGCGGTCAAGGCCACGATCAGGGTCACGCGCGAAGAGCTCGTCGAGAAACCCGTGAGCCCGCTCATTTACGGCAACTTCATCGAGTCGGGGTTCGGGCGGCAGGTCGAGGGGATGTGGGCCGAGATGCTGTTCAACCGCAGCTTCGAGCACGTCCCGCCGTACACGGCCGCGACCTGGGGCTCGCATGAACAGGACCCCAACAGGATTACGAAGGGGATCTGGTACCATTCGGGCTACGAAGAGCAGCCCTGGTACCTTGTCCCCGGCAACAAAGGCGCGACACTCGAGACCGCGCGCCACAGCGGCTTCCACAAGGGCTTGCAGGCCACCGTGCTCCGGAACAGGAGCGGCGACAAGTGGGCCGCGTTCGCCCAGAACGGCATCTACCTCAGACGGGGCGAGCGGTACGAGTTCAGCGGCGTGCTCCGCTGCTCCCCGGAGACGTGGCAGATCGTACCGGACGGCGACACGCTCGACGCCGTGGTCTGCCTCTACCCGGAGGGCAAGTGGTCCAACCCGATCGTGAGGGTGCCGATCAAGGGCATCGGGGCGGTGTTCGAGCGGTTCTCGGTGACGCTCGATAACCCCCACTTCCAGGGCCGCGCCACGTTCAGCCTCTGGATCCCGCCGAATTCGGTGCTGATCGCCGACGATCTCTCGCTGATGCCGGCGTCGAACGTGCACGGCTGGCGCAAGGAGCTCGTCGAGGCGGCACGCCGCGTCAACGCGCGCATCCTGCGGTGGCCGGGTGGATGCTTCGCGTCGTTCTACGATTGGCGCGACGGCATCGGCCCGAGGCCGAGCCGCACGGCGCGCCCGAGCAAGTTCTGGGGCGGCCTGTGCCAGAACGACGTCGGCACTGCCGAGTTCATTCAGTTCTGCCGGCTCGTCGAGGCCGAGCCGTTCATCTGCGTCAACGTGATGACGGCGACGGCCGAGGACGCGGCCGAGTGGGTCGCCTACTGCAACGCGCCGGCGTCGCACCCGGTCGGCGCGCTGCGCAAGCGCGATGGGTTTGCCGAGCCGTTCGGCGTCACGTACTGGGAGCTTGGCAACGAGACGTTCCGCAAGTTCGGGCCGCGCCAGTATGCCCAGCGCTGCGTCGAGTACGCGCGCGCGATGCGCGCCGTCGACCCGACGATCAAGCTCGTGCTCATCGGTTATGGCGCGTACTGGCGCCATCTCGAAGAGATGCTTGAGATCGCCGGCGAGCACATCGACGTGGTGGCCGACCGCGCTGTCGACGGGCGCTGGCTCCAGCGTGACCTCGAGATCATCCGCGCCTACAACGCCAAGCACGACACGGCCATCCAGCTCTGCAATACCGAGTGGCCCGCGCCGATCGATGGCGTGTCGGGCGCGTTCGGCCCCGGCGATCGGCAACGCTTCCGCACGCACAAGACCCAGCAGATGTGCTGGCGGAGCGCGATGAACACCGCCAGGGCGTTCCTGCTCTTCCAGCGGCTCGGGGGCGACTTCGTGTTCTCGAACTTCAATAACTTCGCCAACACCTGGGGCCAGAACGTGGTCGAGTGTCCGAAGGAGGGCGTCTACCTCTCGGCTGCCGGCCGCGTCTTCGAGGTCTTCTCGCGCTCACCGGCTGCGTGGCCGCTTCGGCTCGAGGGCACCGAGCGGTTCGATAACTTCGACGACGGATTGGACGTGGCTGTCCAGGCCGCGTGGGACGCCGAGCGCGAAGGGCTCTGCCTCTTCGTGGTCAACACCCGGGCCCAGCGGCTCGAGCTGTCGTTCGACCTGCGCGATCTGGAACGGCCGTTCTCGACGAGCCGGACGACGATCCTTCGCGCGCCGTCACCGCTGACGGTCAACACGCTCAGGCAGCCGGGAGCGGTCGAGGGCACCAGATCGGGCGAGGCGATCACCGAGCCCCATACGCACTCGCTCTCGGTGCCGCCGTATTCGGTCGTGCACGTCGTGTTGAAGTAGGCGGCGCCCCTCTGTCGAGAGACAAGAACGCGCCCTTCGGCATCACGGATGGCCGAAGGGCGCTTCGTTGTGTCGTCCAGTGCGAGCAGTTAGCCCACATTTCTCACAACGCATGCACGTGGTGTTGTTCCGTGTGAGCCGCGTCGCGGCAATTGGCAGTAGCCTCGGGCGCAAGCCCGTGGGAAGCGGAATCGAAAAACACCCGGAGCCCCGTCAGGGGCGATTGAACACGCGAGCTCAATCGCCCCTGACGGGGCTCCGGTCCTCTTGGGAGACCCCTTCATTCCACGGGCTTGCGCCCGAGGCTACTGCCAGACGCCCCTGACGGGGCTTCGGTTCATGCGCCGGCCTTAAATCGAGCTGTTGCCGCCTGCTATTGACACTTCTCCGTCGAGCGGCTAAGTACTGCGGGTTCGCTGTCGCCAGGCTTGGAGCACGGATCACAGGGAGGAAGGAGTCACGTGGATGGAAGGCATCTCGTCGTTGGTGCGTTGGAGAGGATCGCTGTCGCTGTTGTGTGTTTGGCCGGGCTGTTCGGCTGCGGTGCCTGTGGCGGCCAGGCCGCCACGCCCGGGCAGCCGGATAGAGTTGTCGGGCCGGTCGCGTCCCGTGGGAACACGATGCTTGCCGTGAAGGTAAAGCCGGAAGAGCTCGTCGAGAAACCCGTGAGCCCGCTCATCTACGGCAACTTCATCGAGT
>CAZCQN010000049.1:0-3991 GCA_964500825.1 uncultured Verrucomicrobiota bacterium
CGCCAGGTTCCTTCGCGGGCGCTACAGCGGGATGTGCGAGCCGATCGCGTTCTGGCGCGACACCTCGATCGGCACGTCGCCGAGGCCGACCAGCTCGAGGTGCGCCAGCACGGCCTGGCGCGCGAGCGCCTCCGTGTTGCATTCCTGGCTCAGGTGCGCGAGGACGATGTGCCGCGTGGCTGGCGTGGCGGTGTCGGCCAGCAGCTTCGCTGCGGCCGTATTCGACAGGTGGCCCATCTTGCCCAGGATCCGCTGCTTGAGCGGCCAGGGCCGGCGCACGTTGTTGCGCAGCAGATTCTCGTCGTGGTTCGTCTCGACGATGAGCACATTGGCGCCCTTGAGCCGCTCGCGCACAAGCGTGGTCGCGTGCCCCAGATCGGTCGTGATCCCGATCTTGAGCCCGTTGAGCCGCAGCTCGAAGCCAACCGGGTCGAGCGCGTCGTGAAGGACCGAAAACGGATTGACCCAGAACTCGCCGAGCTCGAACGGCTCGCCCGTCGTGAAGATGCGCAGCCGCTCGGCCTGCTGGTCAAGCACGCTGCCGATCGCCTCGGCCGTGAGCCGGTTCGCGTAGCAGGTGGTGTGGCGCAATCGCGCGACGAGCGCGAGGCCGCCGATGTGGTCGCGGTGCTCGTGGCTGATGAGCACCGCGTCGAGCGACGCCGGATCGACGCCGATCTGCTTGAGCCGAAGGCGCGTCTGGCGCGGGCTGAGGCCGCAGTCGATGAGCAGGCGCGTCCGGGGCCCGCCGATGTAGATCGCGTTCCCCCGGCTCCCGCTGCCAAGAACAACCAAGCCTTCCATCACGCCACTCGCATCCTGCGCTCCGCGCCTCGCCACGCAATGTAAGCCGATCTCTTTCGACCGTCAAGGTGCGAGCGTCGCCGCAAGCCGGCGAAGACGGGTTGGGCTGGGTCTCAGGTCGCGTTCCGCGAAAAAGCCCCAGCAAGGACGATCAGAAGCAGCCACAGCGCGTCGGCTCGTGGATTGACTAGTTCTTCTTGCGCGGGACGAGCTCGAGCGGTTGACGGTGCTTGACGATGGTGTCGGCCGGGATGACGCCGCCGACGCTCGTGCACGGGTAGATGACGGACCGCTTGCCGAGGATGGTGCCCGGGCTGGTGACGCAGTTGCAGCCGAGCTCGACGTCGTCGGCGATGACGGCGCCGAACTTGCGCAGGCCGGTGTCGATCGTGCCGTCGGGCGTCTTGACGGACACGGTGCCCGAAAGCACTTTGAGGTTGGCGCACTTGGTGCCGGCGCCGAAGTTGACCCGGCTGCCGACGAGCGTATCGCCGATGTAGGCGAAGTGGCCCGCGCGCGCCTCGTTGAGCATGACGGCGCCCTTCATCTCGGTCGTGTGGCCGACGACGCAGCGGTCACCCACGAGGACGTTGCCGCGGATGTAGGCGCCCTGGCGCACCTGGCAGTCGCGGCCGATGATCGTCGGGCCCTTGATCATCGCGCCCGGCTCGACGACGGTCCCCTCCCCGATGAAGACCGGGTTCTCCGGATCAACCCAGGCACCCTCCATCACCGTGCCGCGCAGCTCGGAGCGCGCGTGCGAGGCGATGTAGTCCTTGAGCCGCTCGCCGAGCGCGTGCCAGACGTGGTCGATGCCGTCGAAGAGGGCTGCGTGCTCGAACTCGCTCAGATCGAAGAAAACCGTCGGCCGCAAGTCCATCGCCGGCGCCTCCGCTCATTCGGGTGACAGGGGATCTGTGTGCCGACGATACCCGGGCGGGTGCTTGAGCGCAAGCCCACGCTTGCCGGGGTTGCGGATGAAGAGAGGGCAAACCGCAGCGTCGCTGGTCTGCCCCTCGGAAGCTTGTGGCCCCGCGGGCCTTCTACTTCTTTCTCCGGACCAGGAGAAGTCCAACGCCGGCCGCAGCCAGCAACAGCGTCGCCGGCTCCGGGATCGGCGCGGTAACAATCGGCCCGCCTCCCACGATATCGTGCGTGATGGCCTTGTTGGGCCAATCGATGATCGCCACCGGCTCGCTCACGCCGTATTCGTCGTACCCGGAAGAGCTGATCGCGGCGGGCACATGGGCGAGCAGGTAGAGGATCTCACCGTCCTGCGTCCATCCATCGTCGTTGTCCGCACTCCATGAGCCCACGAACATACCGAGGAACGGATGGTCGCCGAACGGGGCATCCATGATCAGATCGGCGAAGTCCAACACGACCTCGTCGCCTGCGGGGACCGGATTGAAGGAGCTCCAATCACCCAGGCCGCTCTTGTCTTTGTCCCAGACGACGGTGGCGGTCGAATTCGAGTCGAGAAGGACGCCGCCGGAATCACGAGCAAGGTTGGTTTGCTCGCTCCAGTTGAGGCCGATCGGCTGGGCCGACGCAACGCCGGCCACCAGCGAGATCACTGCGCAAAGCGCAGCCGTGCGGAGAGCATTCACCGTGCAGTTTCCCCCTTATCTTGATTGTACGTGCGACCGTTGTATGCGCAACCGCGGCGTGCGACCGCGGTGTGCAAGCTCTGGCTAATACGGCTTTGCGCAGTTCCAGGTGAACGGCCCGCCGGCCGCGGCCTGCCGGTAGTACCAGTAGCCGTTATTCGGCTCGAGTACCAGCGATGACAGCACCAGCCCCGTGTACCAGCTCCCGTCGGTGTAGAGCCAGTGCCACTCGTAGCCCATCACCGGGTCGTACGAGCCGATCTGGTCAGCGTCCGCGAACTCCGCGGCCGCGTACGCGCCGTCGGCCGCGAGCGTCGAGGCCTGCAGAGGGTGGTCCGTCGGGTACGGCCAGGAGAACATGCGCCACCCGGTGTTGAACGTCACCTGCACCGGGTCGTCGGTCCGGACCTCACCGAGGAAGGTGACGTCGTCGGGGTCGCTCGTGTTGGCCCGGACGATCCAGAAGCCTTGCTCCGGCTCGAGCGTCAGGTCGCTCACCGAGAACGCCTCGAACCACATGTTGTTGTACGGGTCGCTCGGGTTGCCGCTGTTGTAGTAGAGCCAGGCGGTCCGGTAGCCCGTCCCGTCGAAGTACATCACCTTGTCGGCGTCCGGGAAGATCGTGCCGCCGACCAGGTCGGCCGCGAGCATCAGGCCGATCTCGCCGGGCCCGTCGAGCGTCGCGTTGTTAAGGCCGTAATGCGGGTCGTCACCGAGCAGGACAAGGGGCACCGAGGCCAGCGTGACGCCGCCGTCGACCGTGTCGGCCTTAATGAACCCGACCTCGTTACTGTACACCTCCGCCGAGACCTGGTTCGAGCCTGGCTGGCAGACAAGAACAAAGAAAGGCACAGAAATGAACGCGATGAAGATGGTCAGGCCCGTCCGCTGGCTTCCCGAGACACGTGTGCGACGCATAGTCCGTGGTCCTCCCAGACAGAATCGTCTTCTGATTGCAGCCTTACTATTCTTACATGGCGCACGAGGGATAGTCAAGCCAAAACCGTGAGAATCCGTTCCGTGCACAAAAAAACCTGTCACGGCACCGCGCCTTGTGCTCGAGTCGCTGGCCGTTGCCCTTCACGCTAAGCTGGAACGAGTTACGGTGGGGGTGCACGATGGTAACGCCATCGCCCATTCTCCGAAACTGGGGAGAGCACACCTCAGGCCCGGTCGGACGCAGGCCCGCTATCTGCCGCCCGCTCGCCGAGCTTGATCCGCTCCCACTCGGCGTCCATCTCCTCGAGCGTGTAGTCGGTCAACGGGCGGCCGGATGCCGTCAGCGTGCGCTCCATCTCCTGGAACCGCCGGGTGAACTTCCGATTCGTCTGCTCGAGGGCTTCCTCGGACTCCATCTTGAGGAACCGGGCGAAGTTGGCGATCGAGAACAGCACGTCGCCGAGCTCGTCGATGAGCGCCTCACGGCTGCCGCCGGCGAGCGCCTCGCGCAGCTCGCCGAGCTCCTCGTCGGCCTTGGCGAGCACCTGCTCGGCCTTGCCCCAATCGAAGCCGACGCGCGCGACGTTGCGCTGGATCTTCTGCGCCTTGAGCAGGGCGGGCAGGTGGCGCGGGATGTT
>CAZCQN010000049.1:4091-20011 GCA_964500825.1 uncultured Verrucomicrobiota bacterium
CGTTGCGCTGGATCTTCTGCGCCTTGAGCAGGGCGGGCAGGTGGCGCGGGATGTTACCGATCGCCGACGGCACGCCGCCGCCCTCGGACTTCTCTCGGGCTTTGATCCCGTACCAGTGGGTCAGCACCTCGTCGGCGGTGCGCGCCTTCGCCTCGCCGAACACGTGCGGGTGGCGGCGGACCATCTTCTCGTACGTGCGCGCGATCGCCCCCGAGACGTCGAACCGGCCCTCCTCGCGCCCGATCTGGGCGAAGAACAGCACGAGGAAGAGCAGGTCGCCCACCTCTTCCTCGATGCTGTCGGTGTCGTCGTCGGTGACGGCGTCGATGAGCTCGTACGCCTCCTCGATCAGGTACTTGGTCAGGTCGGGGAGCGTCTGCTCGCGGTCCCACGGGCAGCCCTGCTCGCTGCGGAGCGTGGCCACCAGCTCGACGAGATCATGGAAGGTTGGACGGTCGTTCGGTGTCGTGTCGTTCAATGGGCCTCCTGTCTGCGTTCGGGTCCCGGGCAGGCCTTGATGCACAGGCCGCAGATGTAGTGTCCGACGTTGCCCTGCTTCTTGAACAGGCGAAGCTGCTCGGCGCAGCGCTCGAGGTCGAACGCCTCGCGCGAGGTGCCGATCGCCCCGCACGGACACGCCTCGACGCACGCGCGGCAGTCGCCGCAGCGGCCCGAAGGTCCGCCGTCGGCGTCGATCGGCCGGTCGGTCGGCAGCGGCGCGTCCGTGTAGACGCTCACGTAGCGCATCCGGGCGCCGAACTCGGGGTGGACGACCAGGTTGTTCAGGCCGAAGAACCCGAGCCCGGCGAAGTACGCGACCCACTTGTGCGACGCCAGCCCACGCTGGGTGTCCCAATCGACGATCTGCGAGGCCGGCAGCGGCAGCGCGTCGAACCCGCGCTCCTGGAGCGCGGCGGTCAGCTCGAGCGCGATCCGATCGAGCTGCATGTTGGCCATGCGGTAGTGGTGGGCGTACAGCTTCGTCGGGCCATCCTCGAGGCTCTCGATAATCGCGTCCGAGAGCCGGAAGCCGACCGAGATCGCCCGGGGAAGGCGCGCCAGCTCGGGCGCTGGGCACTCGAGGCCGGTCGCCAGCATCGCCTCGACCGACGCGACGCCGAACGAGGTGGCGCCGAGCCGCTGGGCGATCTGCTTCAAGTCGGCAAACAACTCCGCCGATGTCTCCGTCTTGACCACCTGCGCCTCCTCTCGGCTCGGAGTATCGTGAGCGGGCATCCACGCGGTCAACAGCTTTCCCGTGGCGCTGCCCGCGTCTCGACGAGACGATGCGCGTTGACGCTGCCCGGGGGGTGTGCTAGCAACAGGCGGCCCTGCAACGGATTGGAACGAGCCATGTCGGCCACGGTCCGCAAGCTGATCGCCCACGGCGCCCTGCTCTGGCCGGCGCTTCTCGTGGCCGGCCTGCTGGCGGCGCAGATCGTGCCGTGCTTCTACATGTCGGCCGACAGCGCGGCGTACGTCGAGACCGCGCGCAACCTGGCGGCCGGTCGCGGCCTGACGTTCAACGAGGAGCCGTTCTTCGGCTACCCGCCCGTCTTCCCCGGGCTGCTCGCGGGCGGGATCCTGGTCTTCGGCGACCACATCGTCGTGATGCGCGCCATCGTGGTGTTGTCGGCGGCGGCGTTTCTCGTCGCGTCGTTCTTCGTCACAAAGAACTTCGTCGGGTGGCGTGCGGCGCTGTTCGTCGTGTGGCTCTTCGGCCTGAGCGTCGTGCTGGCCGAGTGGACGACGTACATCATGTCCGA
Organism: uncultured Verrucomicrobiota bacterium; assembly: GCA_964500825.1. Classification (GTDB taxonomy): domain Bacteria; phylum Auribacterota; class JABMQX01; order JAFGEW01; family JAFGEW01; genus CAYUZG01. Next base: position 5,858 of record CAZCQN010000049.1, read on the forward strand.
CCTGCCCGGCGCGATGCTCGCCGTCCTCGCGCTGCTCGCCATTCTTCGGGCCGAGCGCGTCGACCAGTCGCGCGGCCGGTTCGGCTGGGCCACGCTGCTGGCGATCGTGCTTACGGTTCTGGCCGTAATGACGCGCATGGCGAACGTCGCCCTCGTCGCGGCCGTTGTGCTCTGCTACTTCGTGCTGCGGCGCGACCGGTTCTCGCGCGGGACCGTGCGGACGATGCTTCCGCTGGTGCTCGTCGTGCTGGCGTGCGTGTCGCTCTGGCTCGTGCTGCGCTTGACGAGCCGGGCCGCGTTCCAGCAGATGCCGTTCCTGCCGCTGCTCGAGTCGCACAAGGACTGGGACTCGGGCTATCTCGGGCCGATCGGCGTCCTCGCGCGCGCGGTCAGAAACGCGCCGTTGTATCTGCGATCCTGCCCGCGCGTGCTCATGGCCGGCACGGGCTCGGCGGCCGACTGGCTGAGGTGGGTGCTCGTGGCGCTGTCGCTGCTCGGGCTCGGCGTCGGGTTCGTGCGGCGGCGCGGGCTCGTCGAGGCGTTCACGCTCGTCGTGCTCGTCCTGCCGTGGGCGACACCGTTTACGGGCCAGGGCTCGCGCTACTACCTGGCGATCGGCCCGCTTGCGTTCATGTACGCCTACGAGGCGGTGGCGTGGCTCGTCGGCCTCGCCCGCCGACTGCGTCCGCGCGCCCGCGCAGCCGTTGGCCCCGTCGCCGGTGTGCTGCTTGTGCTGCTGGTCGTGCTGATTCTGGTCGGCGTGGGCACGCTCGGCGGCGCCTGGCCGTGGTTTGCCGACTGGAGCCGGGCGCTCGTCGCGGTCGCGTTCGCGGCCAGCATGCTTGTCGGCCTGCTCGGCGCTCGGTCGTGGTGGCTGCACCGGCTCTTGCCGGCGGTCGCAGGCGCGCTCCTGCTCGCGGTGTGGACGGCCATCCAGCTCGGCGTCGTCGTGCCGAGCGTCTCCGAGCTGCGCACGGCCCAGCGCGGGCGCGACATGGTCTACCGCCACGCCGAGATCGCCGCGATCGCCGACGAGCTCGTCGCGCTCGCTGAGCCCGGCGACGCGTGCGTCTCGAGCGAGCCGCGCCTGTACCGCGGCCTCACCGGCCTGCGCGCCTACCGCTTCCCGCTGACCCGGCAGCGTGACAAGGTCCTCGACGCCTTCAGGATGGGCCGCTGGATCATCATCGATCTCAAGCGCTCGGAGGACCTCGCGTTCGCCGTCCCCGTCATCGAGGCCAATCCCAACCTCTTCGAGCTCAGTGCCCGCAACGACCGGATGCGCCTCTACCGGCGGCTCGATCGAGTTGAGGACGGGCCCGACCGAATCCCCACGCCGTGATGATGGCCGGTGTGCCGCGGCACATGCGCGCGCCGCAACCCGTTCAGATGGAAAGAAAAAAGGGAGGGTGCCGGCAAGGGCGAGCGTGACGCTCGGAACAATGAGGGAACTTCGGCACACTAGGAGGAGAACAACCGCCCTTTGGCCGCCGGCACCCTATGTGTCACATCGTTTCTATAGCACATCCGGTCCGGCTGCGCCAGAGAAAAAAACGCAAAATTCTGCTTCTGTCCGACTCGGTTGCAGGGCTCGCGCCGAAGGCACGCTTACCTGCGCGCCCTGGCGCCTTCGTGGGAGGCGTTTCTTTGAAGTCAATCGGCGGGTGGGGCGGAGTCGTCCTCGAGCTCGACAAACATGTCCTTGCCGACGCCACACTCGGGACAGACCCAATCGTCTGGGAGATCGCCGAACGCCGTGCCCGGTGCGATGCCGCTGTCGGGGTCACCGAGCTCGGGATCGTAGATGTAGTCACACACCGTGCACTGCCACTTCTTCATCGGTGCTCCTCCTCTCGCCCATGTTCCCTCGGCGTCGAAGCACGTACATGCGGCCCCTATCTACGCGGAACGCCTGCCGAGGCGCAAGCGGAAACGTTGCCTATGTTGCCGTTCGAGGGCAAGGGTGGTAGAAGGGAACCCGCGGGAGGCTCGAGCGATGGCGTCACCGGTTGGACATGGCCTGATGGGCGTCGCCCTCTACGCAGCGACGGTGCCGCGGCGCCGTCTGCTCAAGGCGGGCGGCTGGCTCGCGTTATGCGTCGGCGTTAGCCTCCTGCCCGACCTCGATTTCATCATCCCCGCCGCCGTCGGCCGGATCGACACCGCCCAGTGGGCCCACCGCTCGCTCACGCACACGGTGTTCTTCGCCATAGCGGTCGCCGCCATCTCGTTCGGCATCGCCCGTCTGGTGGGGAAGCGATCACGGGTCGCGTGGTGCGTGGCAGCCGTCGTCTTGGTGTGCCTGCTCGCCCACCTCGCGCTCGACGTGATGAACGAGGACACGCGCGAGCCGTATGGCGTGGCCGTCTTCTGGCCCGTCTCCCAAAAAACGTTCTACGAGCCAATCGGCTTCCTGCCGCGCGTCGAGAAAGCCACCTACGCCGACCTGGTGAGTTGGCACAACGTCAAGGTCGCCTTCACCGAGCTCGCCGTCTTCGGCGCGCTCATCGCCCTCGTCCTCGCCGCGCGCCTCGGCCTGGCACGGCTCAGGCGGCCACGTCAGGTCGAAGAGCCCGCCAGCCACCCGGCCGAAGGCGGTGAGCACCCGGGACCCCTGCCTTCGGGCCAGCCTTCGTCGGGATCGCAGCCAGGATAAGGATGCCCTCTGATTTGCCCGCCGCGGGCGGGAATCAAGCTCGTGATAAGCGGACCTTCCAGATCGGCCGCGGGGCGGTCAACAGCGACGGCTGCTCAGCGGCCAGGTGGACCTGACTCTCGCAAGTTCTTCTCAAGCCGATCTTGTATTATCGAAAGGGCCTGCTGGATGATGTCGAACCGCAGTGACACGCTTCTGACGTACCAGGAGACGGTCAGGAACAGCGCGACCAGGAGCAGGGCCCGCGCAAACCAGGCGATGCTTGTGGAAACCAGGCGATCGCCCGTAGACGATTCCATGATCCCACCCACGATGCACACGGCCAGCAACACGACCCAGGCGATTCCCACCGCCCACCGTATCCGACGAACCTGACGGCGCTTCTTGTCGATCGACATGAGAACTCTCCTTTCGAGATCTGTTGTGTCTCGTGCCCCGGCCAGGCCCGCGTCGAGCAATGATTTGACTCGGTGTTGATTACTCATCGGCCATCGCCTCCAGTTCCCGACGAAGGGCGAGCTTCCCGTTATGCAGGCGCGACTTCACGGTGCCCACCGTGACGCCCGTCGCCTGGGCGAGTTCGGCATACGTCATCTCCTCGAGGAACCGCAGAGCCAGAACCTCGCGATGGATCGCTGAGACCCGATCGAGACCGGAATTCAAGTACGGCAGGTAGCGATCGAAGAAAACCTCATCCGGGGCTTCTGCAGCGACATCGAGATCGGCGGTCGGAACATCGCGAGCCTTCGCCAAGTGCTGAAACGACTTGTTTCGAGCGATGCCGTACAGCCACCCCCGGAACACCGCGATCTTGCGCAGACGGTGGAGGTTCGACCACGCCACAACCCAGCTCTCCTGGACTACGTCGTCGGCCGCCGCCTCCGTGAGACCGAGCTTGCGGACAAACCATATCAGGCGGCGCGTGTACAGATGCACCAGGCGCTCAAAGGCTCGCTCATCCCCGAGACGGGCACGCGCAACCAGAAGTTGTTGTTCGGCTGGAAACTCGGCCATCGCCACGCCCTCCACTTACTAGTCGACGCAACCCCCGAAATGTTCAGCAGCAATGCCGCCTCATCTGCCAAGGCGCCGGTCAAATGACATCGCCGAATCCCCAAGCTCACCGAGCCGCGCAGCAATGACCACGCAGCTTACACAAGACCACATAGGGAGGCGAATGCAAGCGGGCCGATCGGCGGGGTCGGCGGCTGGGAGACTCAGGCCCCTGTCTGTTCCACATCAGGCGGCTCGGGGCGCCGGACGACGACGCGGGCGCCCTCGACCGAGACGATCTCGACCTCGGCGCCCTGCTCGATGAACTCGGCTTCGGTCACAACCGAGACGCGCTCGCGGCCGAACTGGGCGGTGCCCGACGGTGCTGAGCTCGTTCGGCGCACTTCTAGAAGTCGCTAAGCTGGCCGGATCCCCAGTGCCCTTGCTCGACGCGTGCTTCGATCACGCTGCTCTCGTCCCCGTTGATGATGAGAGACATCGTGAAGTCGCCTTCGATGCCTCGGTACTCGCAGTCCACCCAGACGGCGCACTGCACGGCCTCGAGCTTCCTGCTGTAGGGCACGGTGACGGTGAGTGACTCCCTGTCGAGCAGCCCGCGTTCAGGCTTGCTGATAATCAAGAGATCGAGTTCCAGGCCGTCAGTGCCCTCGATCTCGATTTGGTAATCGTTGACAGACTGCGCTCCACCGGCGGGCGGTGACGATGACTTGTTCGAGCAGCCACAGAGCAAGGCCGCCGACAGCGCCATTGTGGTGAGAGCAAGCGCGACCAAGATCCGATTCATGACCATCTCCTTTGAACGGTGCCCACGGACGCGGCACAGAGCCCTTGCCACGCTGGACTGGTCCATGTGCGTCGAGCGTTCCAGAATCGAGCAGACTCAGCCTTTCGTTTCCTTGCTCTCGGGCGGCTCGGGGCGCCGGACGACGACGCGGGCGCCTTCGACGGAGACGATCTCGACCTCGGTTCCCTGCTCGATGAACTCGGCCTCGGTCACAACCGAGACGCGCTCGCGGCCGAATCGGGCGGTGCCTGATGGGCGAAGCTTCGAGAGCGCGACGCCCCGCCGGCCGATCATCTCCCGGAACCGGCTCGGCGCCGATGTGTAGCCGTCCTCGGCGCGTTCGGCGTGCGAGAGGACCATGAACTTGCCGAGCCACGACTTCGGGTTCCTCAGACTCCTCAAGACAACCACCCACAGCCCGACGACGCCCGCCACGAACACGACGGCCCCCACGACGAGCGCGACCCGGAACTGCTCCGACGTCAGCACCCCGTACAGCACAATGAGAACGATGAGGAGAACCAGCAGGAGTGCAAGCTTGCCGCCGAGGATAACCGGATGCGCCATCGACCGTCTCCCATTCTGCGCGCCACCAACAATGATCGCCCAGCCGGCACAAGACCGCAAGAACAGCCTTCGATCAGAGCCAACCAAGCACCCCAGGAAATACTAATTCCTTCAAAAGAGCCTTGACAGGCCGGCCCGCCGTCTACTAATAGGTTAGCAGCTCGATTGTGGCACCACTGGGAGAGACGAAGATGACGCGACCCGCTTCACGCTACCCCACCGAGCTCGAGCTCGAGATCCTCAAGGTCCTCTGGCAGGACGGTCCATCGACGGTCCGCCAGGCGCGCGACGCGCTGGCCGAGGTTCGCGAGCTGGCCTATACCTCGGTCATGACGGTGATGAACATCATGACGAGGAAGGGCTACCTCAAGCGCAAGAAGAACGGCCGCAGCTTCGTCTACTCGCCGCGCATCGCCGAGGCCGAAACCAAGCACGGCCTTCTGGGTGACGTGGTGGAGCGCGCCTTCAACGGCTCGGCGCGCGCCGTGATGCTGAGCCTGCTCGAGCTGGGCGACGTCGACGAAGCCGAGCTTGACGAGTTGCGCGATCTGATCGACAAGACCATCAAGGACAAGGGAGCCGAGCAATGAACGCGCGCGAAATCCTGAGCTCGCCTGGCTGCATGCGAGCTGTCCTGACGTTTCTCCATTTCCTATGGCAGGGTCTGGCGATCGCTCTGCTGGCGACGGGGGCGGCGAAGGTGTTCGGCGCCCGCTCACCGCGGATCCGCTACGCGGTGCACGTCGCCGCGCTCGGCGCCATGGTCGTTGCCGTAGTGGTCACGTATACCGTGGTCCAGCCACCGGCAGCCCGATATGCGCCGCAGCCGACGACAACGGACGCATCGTCGCCGGGGACAACGGCGGCCGAGCTCGACGTCGACCTGGAGGCGGCGATGCCGATCGAAGCCGCGGCTACTCTGACAACAGAGCAGGAGAGCGCCCCGGCCGCCCGGCTCTCGCTCGGGTGGTTGCAGGTGACGCCCTATGCACTGGGCGCGTATCTCGCGGGCGTCGTGATGATGATGGCGCGTCTCCTCATCGGCCTGCACGGCGGCGGGCGTCTGCGGAGGCGGTCGCGTCCGGTCGATGACCTGGCAATCCTGCGGGCGCTGGCGCGGCAAGCCCGGGCGCTTGGCCTGTCGATGACGCCGGCGATCGCTTATTGCTCCCGGGTCGTCGTGCCGACCGTGGTCGGCGTACTCCGGCCCGTGATCCTGCTGCCATTCTCATTCGCCACGGGCCTGGGGCAAGAGCAGGTCGAGGCGTTGCTCGCGCATGAGCTGGCGCACGTCCGGCGCCTCGACCCGCTCGTCAACGTCGTGCAGCGCGTCGTCGAGGCGTTCCTGTTCTTCCATCCGGCCGTGTGGTTTGTCTCGCACAGGATCCGCGTCGAGCGCGAGCACTGCTGCGACGACCTGGCGATCAGCACCGGCGCGAGCGCGTCGGCGTACGCCTCGTCGCTTGTCGAGACGGCACGGCGAGGCCTGGCGGCGGGGACGCGGCTGCGTCCGGTGCCGCAAGGCCTCAGCGTGGCTGGCCGCCCCTCCCAGCTCCGCGCCCGAGTTCAGCGCCTGCTCGGACACCGCGGCCACGAGCGGCTGCAGGTCAAGTCGACGTGGGCGACGGGGCTGTTGACGGTCGCCGTCGTGGGACTTGTCGCGTTCGCGCTGCTTGCCGGCAGCTTCGCCGGAGAGGGCGCAGGTTCGCCCGGCGAGTCCAAAGCCGACGAGCAGCGCGCGGAGGAGACCGCCGCGGCACGCCAGCGCCTCATCGAGAAGCTCAACAAGCACATACCGCAGGTTGACTTCGCGAACGCGCCTTTCAAGGAGGTGCTCGACTTCTTAAGCAGGGAAATGGACGTCAACATCGTGATCGATCCGGAGGCGCTCTCGAGTCTCCGACCAGATGACGACGACGTCACGCTCGAGGTCAAGGACGTGCCGTTCCGAGACGTGCTCAAGTACCTGCTCTGGCAGAAGGGCTTGAAGTTCGTCATCGAGGATCACGCGCTCGTCGTCGTTCCTCTCGACGACGAGGCACGCGGAGATGGCGCGGCTGAGGCAGCCGCCGAGGACGCGGACGCGGCCGCAGCACGCCAGCGCATCCTCAAGAAGCTCGACACCGTTATTCGGCAGGTCGATTTCGACGACGCCGAGCTCAAGGAGGTCCTCCGTTTTCTGAGCAAGGAAATGGGCATCAACATCGTGTTCGATCCGAAGGTGCTCGACCTTCTCGAGGATCCATTCACGTCGACGACGATCACGATCAAGCTCAAGGACGTACCGCTCAAGGACGTTCTCAAGTACGTGCTCAAGTACAAAGGCCTGGAATACGTCGTCGAAGACAACGCGGTCGTCATCGTGCCGGTCGAGCAGCAACCTGCCGAGGAATCCGAGATCGAGGGATTCGAGACCAAGGTCTTTCATCTCTCGGTCTGCGGCGTCCGCACCATCATTGCTCCGGACGGCGAGCGCAGGAAGGAGACGATCGCCGACTGGCTCAGGCACACGGAAGGCGTCACCTGGCCTCGGGGCAGCACGCTTGTCTACAACAGGCTCGAAGAGACGCTTACGGTAACGAATATCCCGGAGAACTTGGCCGCGATCGGCGAGAAGGTCGATGAGTGGAACAGGGGGGCCGCGGACGTCGATCCCCCGGAGAGCAGAGTCATAATTGAGACGGTCCCCGTGGATGCGCCGGATGTGCCCACGGAAGCTCCGGCCGGCGGCGTCGGAGAGCAGAGCGAGACGGTGCCGGACGATGAGTCGGGTATCGTGTTCACTGTAGAGATCATGCGACTCGATGCCGCTGCGTACGCGACGGTCAAGGAAACCGTCCTGGGCAAGCGGGATGACTGGCGGGAATCGTCGCTCGTCTTGGACGCCGAGGCGGCAACCGGACTGATCAGCGCGTTGGAGGCCGATCCGTCCTACAGGCAGACTTACAGAGTCATGGTCGGACCCACGGCCAGCGGGCAAACGTACCGCACCAGCGTCTCCGACCCGGACACCGAAGGCGGCGTCTGGTACGAGTTGGTCTTTTCCGCAAGTGTCCTGCCGGACGGCAAGGGGTTCGAGCTCGTGCTGCACCCCGCGATGGCTGAGGGCGAGTTCGGCTGCCTCTTCTACATCGATCGGGAGGCATTGGCTCCTTCGGGCAGCGGCGATGAGGGGCACCAGGCCGTCTACCACCTCGAGCACGGCGCGACCGTGCTCCTCGAGGGCGTCGAGAAACGGGAGGACGGGCTGATCGACGTCGCCTTCATGCATGTCCGCGTGTTCGATATGGACGCATTGCGCGAGGCGCAAGAGGCGCTGGAGGACTGACCTAAGCCCCGCCAGGGGCGTCTGGCAGTAGCCTCGGGCGCAGACCCTCCGAAGCCTTGGCGAAGGAGGACAAGCCCGTGGGAAACGGCATCAAGGAATACCCCGAGCCCCGTCAGGGGCGATTGACAACACATGCGGTCCGAGCTCAATCGCCCCTGAAGAGGCTCTGAGGTATCGCGTCGCATCTTGTTCCACGGGCTGGCGCCTGTCCGACGCGAAGCGTCGGCGGCTACTGCCAATCGCCGCGACGCGGCTCATCGGGCCGAATCGCGCGAGCGACGTCCGTGAGAAACCCAGCTTGGCGGACTTCGCCTGCGGCGGTTGCGGCGTCACATGCCTTGATAGAAGCCCTGGTCGAGCTCCTCCTCGATCAGCTTGATGTGCTCGGCTGTTCCGAAGGAACAGCTTACGCGACGCCTCGGCGTCGCACGGCTTCCTGCGCGGCAAGGAACTCGAACATTTTCCGAGTACTGTCCAGCGTCGCCTTCCTGGCCTGCTCGGTATAGAACGCGTGCGCCTTCTTCTCGTCGTCGAGCGCGAAGTGCAGCGCCTCGATCGGCGACATCTCCTTGTCGGCCATCGGCTGCCTCTCGGCTTGGTCTCCCCAGTGCCTTATGCGGCTACAGCATAGACCCGGCCGGGGCGCCTGCCAAGAAAGGATCCTCTGCGAGCTCTGCGGCTCTGCGAGAAACAAAGATATTCTCTCGCAGAGGCGCCGTGCGTGCTTCGCACGTGAGCTCGCAGAGTTGGGAGGTGGCTCGCCGGGGACCGTGCCGGCACTCGGGCTTTTTCGTTGACACTACGAGGCGGCCGCGGGTATACGTGCGCCTGTTTTCTGAGGCCGGCACGTGTTGGAGGAGGAGGCCGTCCGCGCCACCCGCAGGGCGCAGCGCATGCCCTCCTCCATGAAGCACGCTCACCGCTCGAACGGAGGCAAGCAAGGGAGGCGAATGGCGTTCCGGGCACGCACCTTCCCAGGCGGATACGCTTTCAAGCAGCTCAAGGGCGAGATCGAACCCGGCCTGGGCGTTGCCGAGGCGCCGCTGCCTTCCCGCGCAATCGTTCCCCTGAAAGAGACCTTCGGCGCCGAAGTCCCCGCGCTCGTCAGCGAAGGCGACACGGTCGCCGCCGGCCAGATCATCGGGCGCGACGACGAGTTAGTCTCGACGCCCATCCACGCGCCTGTCTCCGGCCGCGTCGCGCGCATCTTCAAGCTGGCAACTCCCGACGGCGAGGTGACGGCGCTCGAGATCAAGTCGGACGGCTCGACGAACTGGCAGCCGGTTGAACGCAAGTACAGCGACCCGCTGACCGCGCCGCCAGAGCAGCTCGCCGAGACCCTCTACCTCGCCGGCGTCACCGCGCTCGGCAAGAAAGGCATCCCGACGCGCTTCAACTCGTCGCCCGTCGCCCCCGATTCCGTTGACGCGCTCGTCGTCAGCGCCGTCCATTCCGAGCCGTACTCGCTGCCGAACGGCGCCGTCCTCGAGCCGAACCTCGACGTGTTCGTCTCGGGCGTGCGCATTCTCCAAAGAGTCTTTGGCGGCCCGAGGACGATCATCAGTCTCGACGCGCGCGACGCTGCGCTTGCGCCGAAGCTGGAGTCGATGCTCTCGGCCGACGGCGTCGAGGTGGCCCTCGTCCAGCCGAAGTTCCCGGCCGAGTACGACGAGGTGCTGACCGAGGTCCTTCTGGGACGAATGGTCCCGGATGGTGGAACCGGCCTCGACGTGGGCGCGCTCGTTGTCGACGTGCAGACGTGCCTCGCCGCGCACGCGGCCTGCGTCGAGGGCAAGCCGCTCATCGAGCGCGTCGTCGCGCTCGGCGGCACCGGGTACAAAGAACGGGCGCTTGTGAAAACGCGCATCGGCACGCCGGCGCACGAGCTCGTCAAGGGCCGGCTCGTCGAGCAGTCGCTCCTCGTCCACAACGGCGCGCTCGCGGGCCAGCCGATCCTGAACGGCGACGACTGGCCGGTCAGGCGTGCGACGTGGGGCCTGACCGCGCTCTACGACGACACCTCGCGGCCGTTCATGGGCTGGATGGCGCCGGGGTTCGACTTCGATTCGACCTCACGCGTGTTCGCCTCGAGCTACTTCCCGCCGAAGGCGCGGCGCGCCGACACGAACCTCGCCGGCGAGCTGCGACCGTGCATCCAGTGCGGCTACTGCTCCGAGGTGTGCCCGCGCGATCTGCTGCCGTTCCAGCTCGACCGGGTGCTGTCGATCGACGAGCTCGACGAGGCCGAGGAGCTACGGCTCTTCGGGTGCATCGAGTGCGGGCTCTGCTCGTACGTGTGCGTCTCGAAGATCCCGCTCATGACGAACATCATCGCCGGCAAGCGGCGCGTCCACGAAGAGCACGAGGCTGAACAAGCCGAGCTCGCCAAGAAGCAGGCCGAGGAAGAGGCCCGCCAGCAGGCGGGTGAGGCCCGCCAGCAGGCGGGTGAGGCGCGCCAGCAGGCGGGTGAGGCCCGCCAGCAGGCGGGTGAGGCCCGCCAGGAGGCGGGTGAGGCGCGCCAGGCGGCCGAGGCGGCGGAGAACAAGCAGGAGGGCGACGCGGCGTGAAGTTCCTCCTCAAGATGATTGAGCGCCGCCGGGCGAAGTGGGAGCAGAGCCGCCTGCTCAAGCACTGGCTGCCGCTGTTCGACGCGATCGACGCGTTCCTGTTCCGCCGCGCCGAGAACGCGCGGCGCGCGCCGTTCGTGCGCGATCGCGTCGACATCAAGCGCTACATGATGATGGTGGTGATCGCGCTCATGCCGGCCACGATCGCGGCGGTGTACTTCTGGGGGTGGCGCTGCCTGCTGCTGATCGTGATCTCGTACGCGTTCGGCGGCACGGCCGAAGTGCTGTTCAGCGTCATCCGCAAGGAGGAGGTCAGCGAGGGGTTCCTTGTCACCGGCATCCTGTTCCCGCTGACGCTCTCGGCGGCGACGCCGTGGTGGGTCGTCGCGCTCGGGGTCGTGTTCGGCGTCGTGATCGGCAAGGAGATCTTCGGCGGGACGGGCAAGAACTTCTTCAATCCCGCGCTCGTCGCCCGCGTCTTCGTCTATATCACGTTCCCGTCGCTGACGGCCGGCACGGGCGCCCAGAACGTGTGGGACCCGAACGCAGCGAACGCCGGCTGGCCCGGCGGGTTTGCGCAGTGGAGCTCGGCGGCGGTCGAGGCCGACGCCGAGACCGAGGTCGATGCCGCCTCGTCGGCGACGCCGCTCAACGCCTACAAGAAATGGGCGACGGCCCAGGATGAGGCGACGCGCGAACAGGCCCTCGCCGAGCGGCCCACCACCATGGCGATGCTGCTCGGCAACGTGCGCGGCTCGATGGGCGAGACCTCGGCGCTGCTGCTCGTCCTCGGCGGCGTGATGTTGCTCGTCTGGCGAATCGCAAGCTGGCGCATTGTGCTCTCGACGCTCGTGACGGCCGCGGCGTTCAGCGGCATCATGCATGCGGCCGGGCTGGAGAAGTTTGCGCCGCCGGTCACCACGCTGCTCTCGGGCGGCCTGATGCTCGGCGCGTTCTTCATGGCGACCGACCCGGTCAGCGCGCCCGGCACGCGGCAGGCGCACTGGACGTACGGGATCATCATTGGCCTCATGACCGTACTCATCCGCGGCATCTCGGGCTTCCCAGAGGGCGTGATGTTTGCGATCCTGTTCGCCAACGTCTTCGCCTCGCTGCTCGACTACATCGTTATCCAATTGCGGTATCGCAAGCGGAAGGCGCGCCGGCTGCTTGTGCGGGAGAACGCCCCGCACGGGAGGGCGGCATGAAAGAGCGCCTCTACGTCGTCGGCTTCATGATCGTGCTCGGGCTCGTGGCCGCCATCGTGCTCACGGCGGCCAACGCGTTGTTCAAGCCGCTGTACGAGGCCAACAAGGAGCGCGAGGCGAAAGGCAACGTGCTCATCGCGCTCGGCATCGAGGGCTGGGACAAGGCGCGCGTCAAGACCGCCACGATGGAGGCGATCAAGAGCGTATTCGATGAGCACATCGAAGAGGTGACTGTCGAGATCACGCTCGGCGACGGGGCGGCCGCAACGACCAAGCCGGTCACGTTCTACAAGGGCTTCCGCGCCAAGCCGCACACGGACGAGACGTTCATCGGGTACGCGTTCCTCATCACGGGCGCGGGATTCTGGGACCGCATCAGCGGCTACCTCGCGGTCGATCCCGCCGTCGAGAAGATAATCGGGATCACGTTCTACGAGGACAGCGAGACGCCGGGCCTCGGCCACAAGATCAACGAGCCCGAGTGGCAGCGCACGTGGCTCGGCCGGTCGATCTTCAAGCACGGGACCGACGAGCCGTGGATCGGCATCGTCCCGCCAGGCACCGAGATCGAGCCGAACCAGGTGCATGCAATCAGCGGCGCGACCGAGACGAGCGGCGCGCTGCAGAAGTTCGCAAACTCGCAGCTCGCTGAGTTCGTTCTCGCTGTCAGGGAGCACACGGGCGAAAGCCGATCGGAATAGGCGAAAGCCCATCGGAATAGGGCAATCATGGCCAACCAAGTTGCGACAAAGCCGGCGTTCCTCAAGTGGTTCAAGACCAAGAAGGGCGCCGCCATGCTCGATCAGGTCTGGGCCGAGAACCCGATCTTCCGCCAGATCCTGGGGATCTGCTCGGCGCTCGCAGTCACCAACCTGCTGCGCAACACGCTCATCATGTGTGTCGCCCTGATCTTCGTGAACGTGTGCGCCAACATGATCATCTCGGCCATTCGCGAGTTCACGCCGCGCCGGACGCGGATGATCACGCAGGTGCTGATCATCGCCACGTTCGTCATCATCGTCGACCTGATGATCAAGGCGTTCGCCTACGAGGCGTCGAAGCAGATGGGCGCCTACGTCGGCCTGATCATCACCAACTGCATCATCATGGGGCGCGCCGAGGCGTTCGCGTCGAAGAACACGGTCAGCATGACGTTCTGGGACGCGCTCGGCTCGGGACTCGGCTATTCGGTCGTGCTGATCGCCGTGGCGCTCATTCGCGAGCCACTTGGGTTCGGCACGCTGTTCGGCTATCGGATCCTGCCCGAGACTCCCATCTTCCAGTGGCAGCTCATGGTGCTGCCGCCGGGCGCGTTCATCTGCCTCGGGCTGCTCGTGTGGATCGGCCGGTCGCTGATCCCCGAGAAGGAAGAAGCGGCAGCACCATAAGGTGCTGCCGACGAAGTAGGAGAGCAACGATGGTTCCAGAAGCGGCAGCCGGCGCGGCCCCACTCATCATCTTCATCGCCGCGATCTTCACGAACAACATCCTGCTGTCGAACTTCCTGGGGATGTGCTCGTTCCTGGCGATCTCCAAGCAGATCAAGGCGAGCGTCGGCCTCGGGCTGGCAGTCACCTTCGTGCTGGCGACGACGAGCGCGATCAACTGGGTGATCTACAACCTGCTCCTCGTGCCGCTCGGCGTCGAGTACCAGCAGTTCATCGCCTTTATTATCGTGATCGCCGCGTTCGTGCAGTTCGTCGAGATCGTCATCGAGCGGTTCAGCCCGGCCCTCTACTTCGCGCTCGGCATCTTCCTGCCGCTCATCACCGTCAACTGCGCCATCCTGGGCGTGTCGCTCTTCATGGTGATCCGCAACTACTCGTTCGCACGCGCGGTCGCCTACGGCGTCGGCAGCGGGATCGGTTGGACGCTGGCGATCGTGGCGATCGCGGGCATTCGACACAAGCTGCGGTTCTCGAACGTGCCGAAGCCGCTCGAGGGGATCGGGATCACGATGATCCTGGCCGGCCTGATGGCGTTCGCGTTCATGGGGTTCGCGGGGATGGTCGATATCAAGTAGGACGGCA